>JANOER010000206.1:0-10653 GCA_031441285.1 Rhodobacterales bacterium | reverse complement strand
GCCCTGCTTTTTCAGCACGTCATTGGCATAGGCCGCCGTGTTGACGCCCTTGTGCGGCGTCAGGAAGCCCGACTGCGCCATCCAGACTTCATGCGCGATCGGGGTCTGCAGGAACTTGATCAGCTCCATCGCCGCCGGGTTGTCGCTCATCACCATGAACGAGGTTCCGGCGCCCAGAACCGGCTTGCCCAGATCCTTGCCCGCATAGGCCGGGAAGTAGAAGAAGTCGGCGTCCTGGCCCACCACGGTGCCTTCTGGGAAGAAGGACGGGATGAACGAGGCCTGGCGGTGCATGTAGCACTTCGGCGGGCTATCAAAGAGACCCTTGGGGCTGTCGCGGAAGTCGGTGGACCCGACCGCGCCAGCACCGCCCGACACGAAGGCGTCATTCTTGGCAAACCAGCCGAAATCGTCGATCGCGGCGATCACTTTCGGATCGTTGAAGGGCAGCGCGTTGGCGACCCAGGCGTCATAGTCCTCGGGCGCGTTGTTGCGCAGCATCATGTCCTCGACCCAGTCGGTCGCGGGCCAGCCGGTCGCCGCGTCCGACCCAAGGCCGATGCACCAGGGGGTGCCACCATCGGCGACGATCTTCTCGGTCAGCGCCTTGAGGTCTTCCATGGTTGTCGGCACCGCATAGCCCGCATCCTCGAAGTTTTCCGGGCTGTACCAGACCAGCGACTTCACGTCGGTCTTGTAGGGGAAGGAATAAAGTGCGCTTGCCCCGTCGGCACCAGCCGCCGAATAGATCGACACCCAGCTTTCGCCGGCAGCGTAGTTCGCCTTGATCCAGTCGGTGGTTTCCGCCGAAAGCGGCATCACCTTGCCGGCCTTGGCGTAGTCCGCAACCTTGCCCGGCTGCGGCGAGATGCCGATATCGGGCGGGGTGCCGCCGTCAACGGCGATCTGGATGTCCTGCTCCGAACTGTTCGACCCGGTGTAGTTGATCTTGACCCCGGTTGCGGCTTCGAAATAGGCGAAGACCGACAGGACGAGATCCTGGTCAGGCCCGGTCCAGGGTCCCATGACGTTCAGGCTCTGGCCGCTGAGGTCAGTCGCCT
Source organism: Rhodobacterales bacterium (assembly GCA_031441285.1). Taxonomy (GTDB): domain Bacteria; phylum Pseudomonadota; class Alphaproteobacteria; order Rhodobacterales; family Rhodobacteraceae; genus Tabrizicola. The sequence goes on along the minus strand of JANOER010000206.1, from coordinate 9,592 downwards.
TCAAAGCCTCGAAGCTGTCCCAGTGAAAACGCTCGGGCTCCGAGCCCGGTGCGAATTTCAGGTCCTGCGCTTGCGCAGCGCCAGCACAAAGCGCCAGTGCCGCAGCACTGGCGAGGAATTTCGTCTTCATCTCAGTCCTCCCGGTTTCCCCGCCCTCATGGCGGGGCGATGTCCCATCAGCGGCAGAATCGCCTCAAACCGCTTTGGATGGCTCACACTCGCCGATCACCCCTTGCAAGTCAATCCAAAGCGCCTTCAAATTTGCCTGCGCAGCGAAGATGGCGGTTCACTTGCGACCGTAAACGTTTACGTAGCCCGTCGATTAGCTTTGACGCACCGGGCCTTGCTGGCTAGTGTCCCAGCAATTGAAACCGTTTTGAGCAGCGCGCGCCGATGAACCTGAAGGAACTGGCCAACAAACTCGGCCTGTCGCCAACGACAGTGTCCCGCGCCCTGAATGGCTATCCCGAGGTCAACGAGACCACGCGCGAGCGGGTGATGGCGGCGGCCAAGCGGCACAACTACCACCCGAACACCCGCGCGATCCGGCTTGCCACCGGGCGGGCCATGGCGGTCGGCCACGTCATCCCGATCGCCACAAGGCATGAGATCGTGAACCCGGTCTTCGCCGATTTCATCGCTGGTGCAGGGGAGACCTACAGCCGCAACGACTATGACATGGTGCTGTCGGTGGTGCCGGACGAGGACGAGGAAGCCACCTACCGCGGACTGAAGTCGAAGGGCAACGTCGACGGCGTGATCGTCCATGCGCCGACGATGAACGATCCGCGGATCACGCTGCTGCGCGAGATCGGGCTGCCCTTCGTCGTGCATGGCCGGGCGACCGGCACGGCCGAGCCCTACAGCTGGCTGGACGTGAACAACCGCCGCGCCTTCCAGCGTGCGACCGAATTCCTGCTGGATCTTGGCCACACCCGCATCGCGCTGGTGAACGGGCTTGAGTTCATGGATTTCGCGATCCGCCGCCGCACCGGCTATCTTGATGCGCTGTCCACCCGGGGGATCGCCGCCGACCCCGCGCTTATGACCTCGGACGAGATGACGGAAGTTGCGGGCTTTCGCGCGGTGCAGGCGATGCTTGCCCTGCCCCAGCCTCCGACCGCGATCGTGGCCTCGTCGATGATCTCGGGCATGGGCGCGCGCCGCGCTGTGGAAAGCGCCCGGCTGACCGTCGGGCGTGACGTGTCGATCATCATCCACGACGACGACCTGTCCTACATGAAGAACGGCGAGGACGTGCCGATTTTCACCGCCACCCGATCATCCGTGCGCGAGGCGGGGCGGCTGGCAGCCGAAATGCTGCTGCAACTTATCGCCCAGCCTGACGCAGCACCCCAGCAGCGCCTTCTGGAGGCTGAACTTATCATCGGCCAGTCCACCGGCCCCGTCACCAAAGGCTGACATGTCCCTGTCCCGCTTCGATTTTCCCGAAGGCTTCGTCTTCGGCGCCGCCACCGCAGCCTATCAGATCGAAGGGACCGGATTCGGCGGCTGCGGCCCCTGCCATTGGGATAGTTTCGCGGCGACGCCCGGCAATGTCGTCCGGGCCGAGGACGGCGTGCGGGCCTGCGACCACTACCACCGCTGGCCGGACGATCTTGACCTGCTGAAGTCCGCGAACATGGATGCCTACCGCTTTTCCACCTCCTGGGCGCGGGTGATGCCGGACGGGGTGACCATCAACCCGGAAGGGGTGGATTTCTATGACCGGCTGGTTGACGGGATGCTGGCGCGTGGCCTGAAGCCGTTCCAGACCCTGTATCATTGGGAAATGCCCTCGGCGCTGGCCGACACCGGCGGCTGGACCAACCGCGACACCTGCCACCGCTTCGCCGATTTTTCGGAAGCCATCACCCGCCGGCTGGGCGACCGCGTGTCGGCCATCGCCACGATAAACGAGCCGTGGTGCGTGGCCTGGCTGTCGCATTTCTTGGGCATCCATGCGCCCGGCCTGCGCGACATCCGCGCCGCCGCCCGCGCCATGCACCACATCCTTCTGGCGCACGGGCTTGCGGTCGAGCGTCTGCGCGGGATGGGGCAGCAGAACCTTGGCATCGTGCTGAACTTCGACCACGCGGCACCGGAAAGTGCCGCGCCGGAAGATCAAGCCGCCTCAGACCTTTGGGACGGGATCTTCAACCGCTGGTTCATCGAGGGCATCACCCGGCGGACCTATCCGGCGAATGTGCTTGCCGGGCTTGGTCCCCACATGCCCACCGGGTGGCAGGACGACATGGCGGTGATCGGCCAGAAGCTCGACTGGCTGGGGGTCAACTATTACACCCGCCATCTGCACGCCCACGCCCCCGGCACGCCCTGGCCTTCGTTGCGCGACGTGCCCGGCCCCTTGCCGCGTACCCAGATGGGCTGGGAGATCTATCCTGACGGCCTGCGGCACTTCCTGACCCGGATGGCGAAGGACTATGTCGGAGATCTACCGATCTATGTCACGGAAAACGGCATGGCCAATGCCGATCAGCTTGAAGATGGCGCCGTAACCGACCGTATCCGCGAGGAATTTCTCTTTTCGCATCTTGCGGCCACGAAAGCGGCCATTGCGGACGGGGCCAACGTGCGCGGCTTCTTCTACTGGTCGCTTCTGGACAATTACGAATGGGCCGAGGGCTATGAAAAGCGGTTCGGTCTGGTGCATGTCGACTTCGACTCGCTGGCGCGGACGCCGAAATCCTCGTACCACGCGCTTGCGCGGGCCCTGGCGCGAAACGGATAGGACGGACCGATGACCCTAGCGATCCTTGCCGATATCGGCGGCACCAACACTCGTGTTGCCTTGGCCGATGGCGCCGTGGTCCGGCTGGACTCGATCCGCCGCTTTCCCAATGCCGAGTATCAGGCGCGCGGACAGGACATCGCCCAGGTCCTGAAGGATTATCTTGCCCAGACCGGGGCCAGTGTCTCGGGCGTCTGCGTCGCGGCCGCGGGGCCGGTGCAGGACGGCGTCGCCACGATGACCAACCTTGACTGGGTGATGGACGCGCCCAAGCTGTCCGGGGCGACGGGCGCGAAGAAAGTGGCCATTCTCAATGACCTGCAGGCGCAAGGTCAGGCACTTGGCCATATTCCGGCGGCAAACCTGCGCCGGGTGATCGACGGGCCGGTCAAGGACGGGGCGCCGATGCTGGTCGTCGGCCTTGGCACCGGGGTCAACGCGGCCCCAGTGCATCCGGGGGCCTCGGGCCGCGTCGTGCCCCCGTCGGAATGCGGCCATGTCAACATGCCCGTCCGCTCGGATGAGGATTTCCGCCTTGCCCGCTTCATCGAGGCGCGGCTTGCGGCGGAAGGCGAGGTGCCACACGCCGGCGTCGAAGAGGTTCTGGCCGGCCGCGGCCTTGCCAACCTTCACGCTTTCGCCGCGACCGAAGCCGGCCACAGCGCAACCCTGACCTCGGCCGAGGTTCTGGCCGCCCTGGCCGCAGGCGACCCCATCGCCGCCCATGCCGCGCGGCTTTACGTCCACATCCTTGGCCAGACGCTGGCCGACCTTGCGCTGATCCACCTGCCCTATGGCGGCATTTACCTCATCGGCGGCATGTCCCGCGCGATGACTCCGTCCTTTGCGACCTGTGGCCTTGCGGCGCAATTCCGCGAGCCGCGGCGGGTGGACCTTTTGGAAAAGGACTTCTCGGTGACGGTGGTCGAGGACGACTATGCCGCACTGACCGGCTGTGCTGCCTATCTGCACGGACTGCACTGAACCCAAATCCTTTCGAAAGGATTTGCAAAATCCTTCGAAGGATTTTGGTCCGCGCTACTCCAGCCGCTCTTTCAGGAACTGCAGCGCCGCCCCCAAGCCGTCGGGCGCGATGCCATGGCCGGTGCCCTGCATCACATGCCCGAAGGTCGGCACTCCGGCCGCCACCAGCGCATCGCCGGCGCGGGCCATATCCGCGAACGGCACCACCGGGTCCTGGTCGCCGTGGATCAGCAGCACCGGCGGCTTGACGCGCGCCTCGGCGGCCAGCGCCTCGGGTCGCAAAAGCCGGCCCGAGATCGCCACCACCCCGGCCATCGCGGTCGGGCGGCGAAACGCCACATGCAGGCTCATCATCGCGCCCTGGCTGAACCCCAGCAGCACCAGCCGCTCCGGGGCCAGCCCTTCTTTGGCCAGCCGCGCTTCAAGAAAGCCGTTCAAGTCCGTCGCAGCCGCGTCAAGCCCGGCCTCGGCCGCCGCCTGGGGCGAGCCGTCAAGCCAGGGGATCGGGAACCATTGCAGGCCAAAGCCGCCACCGGCGCAGCGCTCCGGGGCGTCGGGTGCGGCAAAGGCCACCCCCGGGAGATGCGGGGCCAGCACGTCCGCCAGCCCCAGAAGGTCAGCGCCATCCGCGCCATAGCCGTGCAGAAAGACCACCAGCCCGCCCGCTGTCCCAAGGGCAGCCCCCTTCCGTCCAAACCGCAGGTCCCGCATCAAACCACCCCTTCCCTGTCCTTGGCGACCCGGTACCAGGCCCAGAGGATGCGCGCCGCCACCGACCGCCAGGGCGACCAGTCTTCGGCCAATGCGCGCAAGGCCTTGTCCGAGGGTCGCGCCTCAAGCTGAAACAGCATCCGCGCGGATTCTTGCAGGGCAAGGTCGCCCGGTGCGAACACATCGGCCCGGCCAAGCGCGAACATCGCATAGATTTCGGCGGTCCAGACCCCGATCCCCGGCACTGCGACCAATTGGCGGATCACCTCGGCGTCCGGCATCCCGCGCAAGGCGTCAAAATCGATCCGGGCCTCGGCCAGCGCCCGGCCGTAGCGGGCCTTCTGCCGCGACAGGCCCGCCGCGCGCAGATCCTCATCCGTGGCCCGCGCCATCGCCGGCGCTTCGGTCAGCCCGGCGCCGTCCAGGCGCGCCCAGATCGCCCTGGCAGACGCAACCGAGACCTGCTGGCCGACGATCGCGCGCAAGAGTGCGGGGAACCCATCGTCCTCGCGTCGAAGCGGCAAAGGCATGACCAGCGGCATCGCGCGGGCAAAGGCGGGCACGCGCAGGGCAAGCCAGTCCGCGCCTTCGGCCACGCAATCAAGCGAGTGGATGATCCGTCCGGTGCTGCTGTCCATGGCCATGCCCTTTCCTGCCAGCCCGCGCGGCCTTGTGCAACCGTCTGCCCTTGCTCCGACCGGCCCAAGGGTCTAGGCCTTCGCCATGCAAAGCGATGCCACCACCCGCCGCAATGTCGCCGTCCTGGTCGCCGCCCAGGCGATCCTTGGTGCGCAGTTGCCGATGATCTTCACCATTGCCGGTCTTGCCGGATCGACGCTGGCACCGAGCCCGTGCTGGGCGACGCTGCCGATCACCATGACCGTCGTCGGCTCGATGCTGACCGCGACGCCGATTTCCGCCTTCATGCAGGCGAAAGGCCGGCGCGCGGGCTTTGTTGTCGGGGCGCTTGGCGGCGCGCTTGGGGCCTCGATCGGGGCCTATGGCCTGATGACCGGTAGCTTCCTTCTGTTTTGCATCGGGGCGCTTTTTACCGGCATCTACATGTCGGCCCAGGGCTTTTACCGCTTTGCCGTCGCCGACAGTGCCTCTGACAGCTATCGCCCGAAGGCGATCAGCTGGGTCATGGCGGGCGGGCTTTTGTCGGCGGTGTTCGGACCGCAGCTGGTCAAGGTCACCGCTGATGCCATGGCGGTGCCGTTCCTGGGATCCTACCTTGCGGTGATCGCGCTCAACCTCGGAGGCGCGTTCCTGTTCTTCGGCCTCGACATCCCGAAGCCCGCGCTGCCAGCCCCTGGCGCTCCGGTTGGCCGGTCCCGGGCCGATCTGTTGCGAAACCCCACGATCCTGGTCGCGATGATCTGCGCCACGGTGTCCTATGCGCTGATGAACCTGGTGATGACCTCGTCGCCGCTGGCCGTGGTCGGCTGCGGCTTTGACAAGGCCGACGCGGCCGATGTGGTCAGCTTGCATGTGCTGGCCATGTATGCCCCCAGCTTTTTCACCGGCCACCTGATCGCGCGCTTTGGCACCGAACGGATTATTGCGACGGGTCTGATGATCCTTGCGGCCGCGGGCGCGGTGGCGATGGCCGGGGTTGCGCTGGAAAACTTCTACGTCGCCCTGATCCTTCTGGGCCTTGGCTGGAACTTCGGCTTCATCGGCGCCACCACCATGCTGACCGCCGCACAACGCCCCGAGGAACGCGGCCGGCTGCAAGGGCTGAACGATCTTGTGGTCTTCGGGGGCGTGACGCTGGCCAGCATGTCCTCCGGCGGGCTGATGAATTGCGCCGGCGGAACGGTCGAGACCGGCTGGCAGATGGTCAACCTTGCCATGCTGCCGTTCCTGGTCCTTGCCGGGGGCGCGCTGATCTGGCTTTGGCTGCGCCCCGAAGCAACCCGGGCTTGACGCAGGTCGTCCGCGTCGCCTTGCCAATCCCGGCGCCCTGCACCTAGTCTGGCCCGGAACGGCCTTCCGGAGCTTTGACCATGTATCCCCTCATCCTCACGATCTCCGCGCAAGGCCTGTTCTGGCTTTGGCTGTTCCTGGTCGTGATCCAGATCGCTGCGGCGGGTCTTGGAACCTTGCTGGGCCGGCGACTTATCGCAGAGGCCAAGCAGCGGGCCGAAGCGACGGGGCTGGTCACCGGGGGCGTCCTTGCCCTGACGGCCTTCATCCTGGCTCTGACCCTGTCGTTCGGCACCGGGCGGATGGCTGAACGGCGGACCGGCGCGCTGGAAGAGGCCAACGCCATCGGCACGGCCTGGCTGCAGGCCACCGCCTTGCCCGACCCGCGCGCGGCCAGTATCGCTACCAAGCTTGAGGACTACGCCTCGATCCGGCTGAAATTTGCCCAAGCCGCGTTCCGCGCGCCCGAGCTTGAGGCGTTGACCGCCGAGACCAATCGCCTGCAATCCGCGATCTGGGCCGATATGACCGCCCTTCTGGCGCAGCGGACCGATCCGCACAGCGTGTCCCTGATGAACGCGATCAATCATGTGTTCGACATGACCACGTCGGAACGCCTGTCGCTGGCCTCTGGCATGCCGCCGACACTGGTCGACTTTCTGGTGGCGATGGTCTGCATTTCGGCGGCAATGGCGGGCTTCCAGATGGGGCTGAAGCAGCAGAATGCGCCGGTGCTGGTCGGGATCCTGTTCATGCTCTGGAGCGCAGTCATCGTCACCGTGATGGACTTCGGCGCCCCGCGTCTTGGCAGCTACCGTACCATGGTCGAGCCCTACGAATGGACGATTTCCGGGTTCGCTCCGGCCCCGGCGCCGTAAATCCAGGGCTGGCCTTGCCCGCGCCTAGATCGGGCGCCTGAAGGCTGCCCACACCAGCCCGCCGCGACGGGCAAACTCGCTTAGGCCAAGGCCACCCGCGGCGACGCGGTCCGGCTCTGCCAGCGCCTGCCGCAGCAAGTCTTCGGTCTGCCAGCCGGCCAGAAGGGCCGGGTCGATGTCCCGTGGCACCGCCTTGCGGGCGGCACGCGCGGCGCGCAGCCGGTCAAGGCCGATCCCGGCCAGCGCGTCCGGCGTCACCGCGTTAGGCAGCGGCATTCGACCCCGCGCCAGAAGCTTCGGCACGGCGCACAGGTAGCCGGCGGCGGCACTGGCCCAGCCGAAGGCGCGCACCGGCGCTTCAGCCGCATCCGGCGCTCCAAGCGCCCGGGCCGCAAGCCACATCAGCCCGGCCCCGGTGTCTTCTAGGTAGGTGTCCAGAGCCTGAAGATCCTGATGCGGGTCGTGGTGGATATCCCAGCGCCGCGCGGCGATCAGCCGGTCCAGCACGTCAACCGGCAGGCCGAAATCGCGGATCAGGTCATGCAGCGGCCCGGCCACCTCATGCGCGCGCGCGGCCCCTGACGCCGCGTTCTCGACAACGTCGCGCCACCATTGCAGCCGCATCTCGGCGATCAGCGGTTCTTCGGTCACCCAGGGGGCGCGGGCGACCTCGAGATTGAAGGCGTAAAGCGGGAACAGCTGGGCGCGGACATGGGCCGGTGCGGCCATGACCGCGCGGTACCGGTCCGGATCGCCCCGCTCCACCAGCGCCGCACAGGCCGCAACGGTCACGCGCCGGCCTCTAGCGGTGCCCCGAAGTCGCGGATCAGCTTCCACTGGATCGCATCCAGCAAAGCCTCGAACGAGGCGTCGACGATGTTGGCGCTGACCCCCACGGTCGACCAGCGGCGGCCCTGCCGGTCCTCGCTGTCGATGATCACCCGAGTCACCGCTTCGGTGCCGCCGTTGGTGATGCGGACCTTGAAATCCACCAGTTTCATGTCGTCGATGCAGGCCTGATAGGGGCCAAGGTCTTTGGCAAGTGCCTTGGCCAGCGCATTGACTGGACCCCGGTCGCTGCCGGTCTCGTCCATGCTGTCGCTGACGGACATGTTCTTGCGATCGCCGATCTTGACCACCACCACCGCTTCGGAAAGCGAGATCATCCGGTCATACTTGTTCTTGCGCCGCTCGACCGTGACCCGGTAGCGCTTGACCTCGAAGAACGCGGGGCAAAGGCCAAGCTCGCGCCGGGCGACCAGTTCGAAGCTGGCCTGCGCGCCGTCATAGGCATAGCCCTGATCCTCGCGCTCTTTCACCACCTCGATAATGCGGCCAAGGCGCGGATCCTTCGGATTGACCGCGATCCCCGCCGCCTGCAGCGTGGCGCGCAGGTTCGACTGCCCGGCCTGATTGCTCATCGGGATCACGCGCGCGTTGCCGATCAGCGCGGGGTCGATGTGTTCGTAGGTGGTGGGATCCTTCAGGATCGCGCTGGCATGCAGCCCCGCCTTGTGCGCGAAAGCCGAGGCGCCGACGTAAGGCGCCGACCGCAGCGGAACCCGGTTCAGGATGTCATCCAGCATGCGCGAGGTTTTCAGCAAGCCCGCCAGAGCCTCGCGGCTGACACCCGTCTCGAACCTGCTGGCGTAAGGTTCCTTCAGCAGCAGCGTCGGGATCAACGTGGTCAGGTTCGCGTTGCCGCAGCGTTCGCCAAGGCCGTTCAGCGTCCCCTGGATCTGTCGCGCTCCGGCTTCGACCGCCGCCAGCGTATTGGCGGCGCCGTTGCCGGTGTCGTCGTGGCAATGGATACCCAGCCGGTCGCCGGGGATGCCGGCGGCGATCACCCCGGCGACGGTGCGGCCGATCTCCGACGGCAGGGTACCGCCGTTGGTGTCGCACAGGACAACCCATCTTGCGCCCGCAGTCAGGGCCGCCTGCAGGCAGTCCAGCGCGTAGGCCGGATTGGCGCGGTAGCCGTCGAAGAAGTGTTCGGCGTCGAACAGGGGTTCGCGGCCCTTTGCGAAAAGGTGGCGGATCGAGGCGGCAATCGCCTCGCGGTTTTCGTCAAGGGTGACGTTCAAGGCGGTGGTGACATGAAATTCGTGCGTCTTGCCGACCAGACAGACGGCGGGAGTATTGGCGTTCAGGACGGCGGCAAGGACATCGTCGTTTTCAGCCGACCGCCCGACCCGGCGGGTCATGCCGAAGGCGGTAAGGGTGGCCGTCGTCTGCGGCGGGTCAGCAAAGAATTCGCTGTCGGTCGGGTTCGCCCCCGGCCAGCCACCCTCGATGTAATCAACGCCAAGCGCATCCAGCGCCCGCGCGATCTGCTGAT
>JANOER010000205.1:0-23700 GCA_031441285.1 Rhodobacterales bacterium | reverse complement strand
GACGACCTCTACCTCAACCCCAACGGCTCCAACCGGCAGTTCATCCTTCTGTCCACGGCGCAGAAGGATGCGCCGCTTTTGAACATCAAGTTCTCTACCAGCCGGGGGATCCTGACGCAGTTCATCGGGACCAATGAGGCGCAGCTCTTTGCGCTGACCGCACGGGATGCGGTGGCGGGGGAGTTGCAGAATTCGGTCTACGCGGTCGACACACCCGCCAAGCTGTTCGACATAAGGCAGGTGACGGTGGAGGCGGATACCATCGGCGGCCATGTGGCGGATGCGGGGAAGCTGGCCAAGATGATCGACCGGTTCCGGCAGGAACCCGACGGCTGGCGCGACGACGTGCTGGTGGCCGGGATGATCACGCTGGCGAAAAAGACCGGCGACGTGACGCGGGTGCCGATCCATCTGCCGGCGATGACCTTCAGTCAGGCAAACTACTGGACCAGCCATTTCGGCGGGGTCTACATCTTCCGCGATGTGCGGTTTCCGGCGGCGATCTCGACGCTGGACTGGCGCAGCTTGGGCGAGGTGCCTGTGCCGCAGGTGATGGATCTGACCCACCGCAACCAGATTGCCGACTGGCTGGATCGGAACAACCTGACCGAGCCGATCGTGCAGGCGCGGGGCATGGACGGGGCGGCGGTGCTGCGGCAGAAGATGGATTTCATCCTGATCGACGCAGCGGACCGCCTTGGGATCGAGGTCGGCGATGCCCGGCGGACCGAGCTTCGCAAGATCGCCTACCGTCTTGGCAGCGCTTTGCCGGAGGAGTTCCTTGGCCTTGCAGCCCTCCTGCGCTGGGTCGAGGCAGGGGGCGCCTGGCCGAAGATCACCTCGGAGCATCCGGCCTATTTCTATACGCTGCGGGGCAAGGCCGGGAAGGACCGCGACCTTGTGAACATGCTGCTGTCGGAACTGGCACCGATGGACGTTCGGCAGATGTTCATCACCCACAAGGAGCTGTTCTACGCGCAGTATGCGACCTGGACCGACCGCAAGAAGACCTATGTGGCGGATTTCCTGGCGCGGGAGTATCAGGTGGACCGGGAAGGCGCGCGGACCGCTCTCTTCGGAGCCGAGCCGGGAATGGACGAATTGCAGCGCCCGCAGATGGCCGAGGGGCCAAAGCCGGTCCGCAGGTCGCTGGACGGGCCCGCCGTGGGACCATGGGGAGGGAGACGGTAGATGGGCTGGCTGCGACTTGCCTTCATCCTGTATGTGGGGCTGACGATCATCTATTTCGTCACCAGCATCTATTCCCGGTCGGTCCGGCGCGAGAAGCTGGAAAAGGAATGGGACACCGACCCCGCCCGTGAAGGCGTGCCGGTGGACGAGAGGCAGGCCTTCATCGAGACCGGGATGCAGGCCTATGAAGAGGGGCTGAAAAGACAGCTTCTATGGCTTATCTACATCCTGCCGACCATCGGCTTTGCGGCGACGATCTACTTCGTCAACTGGACCTGAAGGGGGCCTGCCCATGTGGACAAAGATCAAATGGGGTCTGGCGATCCTGGCCTTGGTGATTGCCGGCCTCTTCCTGCATTACACCCTGCCGCAGCACGACGTGGTGCAGGTGATCAACACCTACAACCGGGTGACCCAGATCGGCGGAAACTGGTTGTTCTATTCGATCGAGGACACCGGAACCGGAGTCGAGACCACCACAACCAGCCGCGACATCCGCTTCATCGAGGCGGTGTTCCCGGACGGGGAATCGGTGATGGTGTATAGGAACGAAGATACGGGCTGGCTCTGGCCGCCCTATTTCAAGTGGAACTCCAGCACCTTGCAGGCGCAGGCGACGAACGCCCTGTCCGACCGGACCAACCCGCAATGGGTGGCGATCTCGCATTACGGCTGGCGGCTGCCGATCTTCTCGATCTTCCCGAATGCCGTTTCGATCACTCCGGTCGAGGGGCCGGATGTGCGGCTGATCCCCTGGATCAACATCATCATCCTGACGTTCCTCGCCTTCGCGATCTTCATGATCCGCAAGATGTGGCTGCAGTTCCGCGAGCGGTTGGTGGATCCGGCGCTAGTGGATGCGGGCGAAGCCTTCGATGCGGTCGGCGCGCGGGCCGAAGCCGTGCAGAAGGAAGCGCGGGGCTTTTTCGGGCGGATCGGGGTCTGGATCAACACCTGGCGGGCCAAGAAGTAGCGCGTCCTGACGCGCCAAGGCCCGCCCAAAATTTTTCGCCGAAAAATTTTCGGCCTGTGCCTCAGCTTCGCAGGGAGCCGCCCGTGGCCTTGGCCACCTTCTCGATGATCTTGGCCGACACGGCCTCGATCTCGGCTTCGGTCAGGGTCGCGGTCACCGGTTGCAGCCGCACGGTCAGGGCGATGGACTTCCTGCCCTGCCCCATCTGCGCTTCGGCCTTGTCGCCGGTGAACTGATCAAAGACGCGGACGCTTTCGATCAGGACCTTGTCTGCGCCAAGGGCCGCGTTGACTGCAGTCAGCGCTTCGACCTTTGCGTCCACCACGAAGGCGAAGTCGCGGTCCACTGCCTGCAGGTCGCTGATCGCAAGCGCGGGGCGGGTGGGGGTCTTCACCTTGGGCGCCGGGATGTTGGCGATCAGGATGGTGAAGGCTACAGCCGGGCCTTTCACGTCCATCGCGTGCAGCACGCGAGGGTGAACCTCGCCAAAGCTGGCCATCAGAGTCGGCCCAAGCCCGATCACGCCCGAGCGGCCCGGATGCCACCAGTCCGCGACCTTGCGAGTGATCTGGCTGCGGGCGGGGGCACCGAGGGCGGCAAGCACTGCCTCGGCATCGGCCCTGGCGTCAAAGAGATCGACCATCCGGCGCGAGCCGTGCGGGTCACGCTGGGCCGCCGCGCCGACCAGAAGGCCAGCGGCTTGCAGGTGTTGCTCGCCCGGCTCACCACCCTGGAAGGCCGGGCCGATTTCGAACAGGCCAAGGTCCATGAACCCGCGCGCCTGGTTCCGCGCCGCCGCCGCCAGAAGGCCGGGCAGCAGGTCGGGCCGCAGATGCGACATCTCGGACGAGATCGGGTTCTCGACCCGCACCGCATCGCTGCCACCGCCGAACAGGGCCGCGGCCTTCGCGTCAATGAAGCTGTAGGTCACGCATTCGTTGTAGCCAAGTGCGGCCAGGGTCCGGCGGGCACTGCGCTCGCGCAACTGCAACGGTGTCAGGATCGGCTTTGGCACGCCGGGCAGGCGGCGGGCCATCGGCGCGCCTTTCAACCGGGCGAGGCTGGCGATCCGGGCGACTTCCTCGATCAGATCGGCGTCGCCCAGCACATCGGGCCGCCAGCTGGGCGGCGTCACCATAGTGCCGTCCAGCGTAAAACCCAGCGCCTCCAGCGTTGCGCGCTGGGTGGCCTCGGGGATGTCCATCCCGACCAGGCTGACCACCCGGGCCGGGTTCAGCTGGTAAGCGCGGCGGGTGTCCATCGGGGCACCGTCCTGTACGACCTCGCCGGCCTCGCCACCGCAGAGGTCCAGGACCATCCGGGTCGCAAGTTCCAGTCCGGGAAGCGTGAAAGCCGGATCGACGCCACGTTCGAACCGGTAGCGGGCGTCCGAGTTGATCTTCAGCGCGCGCCCCGTGGCGGCGATGGTGATCGGATCCCAGAACGCGCTTTCAAGGAAAACGTCCGTCGTGTCGGCCGAACAGCCCGACACCTCGCCGCCCATGATCCCGGCCAGCGATTCGGGTCCGTGGTCGTCCGAGATCACCATCTGGCCGGCCGCCAGCGTGTAGGTCTTGCCGTCCAGTGCCAGCAGCGTCTCGCCCCCCTTGGCCGAATGGACGCGCAGATCGCCCTTGACCTTGGCGGCGTCGAAAACGTGCAGCGGGCGGTTCAGCCCGAAGGTGAAGTAGTTGGTGATATCGACCAGCGCCGAGATCGGGCGCAACCCGATGGCCTTCAGCCGCGCGGCCAGCCAGTCGGGCGACGGGCCGTTCCTGACCCCCCGGATCAGGCGGCCGGTGAAGTGCGGACAGCCCTTTGCCTTCAGCTCCGGGTCGATCTGCACGCCGATCGGCGACGGGAAGCTGCCCGGAACCGGAGTGGCTTTTACCGGCTTCAGCCTGCCCAGCCCCCTAGCTGCCAGATCGCGCGCGATGCCGTGCACGCCCAGCGCGTCGGGACGGTTCGGAGTGACCTTGATCTCGATCACCGGATCATTCGCGCCGCGCCAGTCGATATAGCGCGCGCCCAGCGGCGCATCGGCGGGCAGCTCGATGATGCCGTCATGTGCGTCCGACAGCATAAGCTCGCGCTCTGAGCACAGCATTCCGTTTGAATCGACACCCCGGATGTTGCCGGGCTTGAGGTCGACGCCGGTGCCCGGAACATGCGTGCCGGGAGGGGCAAAGACGCCGACAAGGCCGGTCCGGGCGTTCGGCGCGCCGCAGACGACCTGCACTTCCTCGGTCCGGCCGCCGGGGCCGTCGGGAAAGGTCTCGACCCGGCAGACGCGCAGGCGGTCGGCGTTCGGATGCTGCACTGCCTCGATGACCCGGCAGATGCGGAAGGCTCCCAGCAGGGCGGCGGGGTTCTCGATCCCCTCCACCTCCAGCCCAAGGTCGGTCAGCGCCTCGGCAAGGACGTCGACGGTGGCCTCGGTGTCGAGGTGGTCTTTCAGCCAGGCGAGGGTGAACTTCATCTTCAGGGGTTCCCGGTCAGGTGCGGCACCGGGTTAGCGCAAAGGGGGGCGAAGGGGAAGCCGGCTTAGCCCGCGGTTGCCCATTGGTGCAGGTTGAACAGGCCGATCAGGATCGGCTGGTGGATCAGATAGATCACCAGGCTGTGGCGGCCGGGGAAGGTAAGCGCGCGGGCCAGGCGCGACGGGGCGGCCCCTTGCCGGCGGTCAAGCCTTGTGGCCTTGGCAAAGGCGATCCCGGCGAGGGCCGGAGCGGCCCAGGGGACAAGCGGGACATAGTCGCCCATCGGCGGCCGAAATTCGGCAAGCCCGGTCCAGACCAGCCACAAGGGGTCGAAGGCCGGGCTGCGATGGCCCCAGGCCGCAGCAAGGATCGCGGCGGCAAGGGCCAGCATGACCGGCCACGGCAGGCGAAGGACCAGAAGGCCAAGCAGGCTGGTCGCGGCAATGGCATGCAGGATGCCGAACCAGATCGGCCCGCCCGGCACGAACCAGACGCTGGCAAGAGTCACCAGCAGGGCGGCGGCTCCGACCTTGGCAAGACGGCGCCAGACGGCGGGCCAGCGGATGCCCGTCTCATGCGTCAGCCACAGGCTGACCCCGGCAAGGAACAGAAAGCTGCCGGCAATCATGCGCGGATAGAAGTGCCAGAACGTCTGGTACAGCGTTTCGACCGGGATATGGCCAAAGAGCGCAAGATCGAAGGTGACATGGAAGCTCACCATGGCGACCAGCGCCAGAGTGCGGGCGCCATCAAGGGCGATCAGGCGATTTTGCGCGACAGGGTTCATGGCCCGGGCAAGTTTCGCGTGGAACCGACCTTCAGGCAAGACCACGATTTTTCGCCGAAAAATCGTGCCCCCGGTCAGAACAGCTGCAACAGGCGCTTGAGGTAGTCCAACTCCTCCAGCGGGCGGGCAAGGTCGCCTGACCGGCGGCGGATTTCATCCAGAAGCTCTTGCGCCCGCAGGTTCGGATCGTTCTGGACCATGTTCTGGTCCGACCCGATCCGCGCCGAGTCGCCGGGTTCGCGGCCAAGCGGGTCGCGTCCGTTCGGGTCGGCGCTGCCAAATTGGTCGCCCTCCTGACCATCGCGGTTTTCACGCTGCTCTTCGGCCAGCGCTTGGCCAAAGTCCTGCAATCCGTCGCGCATTTCCTCCATCGCCTCGGCCTGACGGTCAAGCGCACCGTCAAGATCGCCGCGGCGCAGGGCCTCCTCCGCCTCTTCCATCGCCCGCTCGGCACGGTCGAGGCTGCGGCGGCCTTCTTCGCCCTCCTCGGTTCCGTCACCCGGAAGCTCGCCCCGCTGCAGATCGTCCAGCCGCTCGCGCAGGCCCCGCTGGCGGTCGGTCAGGCTGCCCTGGCCCTGCCCGTCCTGACTGCCCTCGCCTTGATCCTGGCCTTCCTGACCCTGTCCCGGCTGGTCCTGACCCGGCTCTTCGCCATTCTCGCCAAGCTGGTCGCCCGGTTGCGGGCCGCCCTCCTGCAGGTCGCGGTAGGCGTCGTCGGACAGGTCCTGCTGGTCGCGCAGCGTCTCGCCCAGATCGCGCATCCCCTGCTGACCGGGGCTGCCCTGGCCTTGTCCCTGGCCTTGGCCCTGAACAACCTGCATGTTTTCCATCAGCTGGCGCAGCTGTTCCATCAGCTCGGCCGCTTCAGCAGTCTTGCCCTCTTCCATCAGGCGCTGCAGCTCGTCCAGCATCTCTTGCAGCTGGTCGCCCGACATCATCTGGCCCTGCATCTGGCCTTGCTGCTGTTCGTCGGGATTGCGCTGCGACTCTTCGGCCAGTTCGCGCATGTAGTCGTTCAGCGCCTGCTGCATTTCTTTCATCAGCTGGTCGATTTCTTCGGGCGAGGCGCCATTCCTGATCGCTTCGTCCAGCCGGTCCTGCGCGCGCTGCAACCGGTCAAGCGCGGATTGCAGGTTCCCTTCCTCGACCATCAGCGCGATGGTCCACAGATCTTCGGCCAACGCATCGCGGTCTTCGACCGTCAGGCTGGCTTGCTTCGCCTCAAGCGACCGGATCAGCACGCGCAGATGCAGGAAAGCGCGGTCGTGGCGGATAAAGCCTTCCGGCCGGTGGGTCAGCGCCTTCAACAGCTCGACCGCGCGCGGAGCGTTGACCCGGTTCCACAGGATGTCGCGCCGCATTTCGATCAGCGCGGCGGCAAGGGGGTCGAAGAACCGCTTGCCGTGCAGCGTCACCGCATAGGGCTCTGAGGTTACCTCCTGCCCGGCGGCATCGACGGCTGCAAAGACCATGGTGACCGGCAGGTTGGCAAAGACATGCTTCGACAGATCGTCGACCAGCGTCTCGGTCACCGTTGTCCGGTCGCCGGACAGTGGCATCGGCAGGTCCAGCACCACCGGCTCTGTCGGCTCGGCGTCGACGGACAGGCCATGGCGGCGGTCGATCGCCGCCATGTCCAGCGTGATCGTCACCTGCCCGGCCACGACGCCGTAATCGTCCGTCGCGGCGAAGCCCTGTTTGAACCGGCCGTCGGCCTCGCGCCCCATCTCGCCGCTGACCTCGATCGTCGGCAGGGCGTCCGGCACGGCCGAGACCTGCCATTCGCGGCCCCCGCGCCCTTCGATCGCCAGCCGTCCCGACCGGGTGACGACAAGATCGTGGATCCCCGGCATGGCGGCCGGCACAGCTGCAGCCGGAGCAGCCCCGTCCACCACCGCCGGATCGGAAGCCAAGTCTGGAGGCGGCACGTCGGCCACGGCCTGCGCAACGGTCAGGCTGCCGTCCGGGCCGTAGATGCGGATCTGCAGGCGGGTGCCGGTCGGAAGCTCCAGCGCGCCCTCGGTGATGTCGTTCAGATACAGCGACGGCTTGCCGGTATAGGCCGGAGGCTCGGCCCAGCCTTCCCAGCTTGGACCGCCCGGCATCGCCTCGGCCGCACCGGGGGCAAGGCCAGATACACTGGCGACGCGCCAGAACGATCCGAAGATCAGCGCCATCACGAATGCGGTCAACGCGACATAGCGCAGGCTGAAAGGGTCACGGGTCGACAGGCGCAGGTCCGGGGCAACCGGTGCCGCGGTTGCCGCACGGGCGGCCATCCGCTCTTGGTGCGCGCGCCAGACGGCCAGCGAGGCGGGATCGTCAGTGCCCAGCGCCTGGGTGTCGCGCAGGGCCGCGATCGGGCGCCCGGGCATCGTGGCGTCCAGCCGGTCCAGCGCATCCGCCATCCCGGGCTTGCGAAACCGCAGGTAGCCAAGGACGAACAGCCCCAGTGCCGCAAGCCCGGCAGCCGCACCAGCACCTTGCGCCCAGCGCAGCGGGCCAAGATCCTGCAGCCCGAAGGCCAGTGCGGCAAGCACAGCCAGCACCAGCGACCAAAGCGGCCAGAACGCGCGGACCAGACGTTCCGCCCAAAGCCCGGCTAGCGTCAGCCGCACCGGCCAGACGAGCGATTTCAGCGGTGGCCGTTGGGGCGTCCCGGTCATCTTACCTGCCTTGGGCCGGACCGCGTGTCACAGCCACGGAGGGATGGTATCGCGGTTCAGGATTTCGTCAAAGGTGGGTCTTTCGCGGATGACGGCGAAGTGATCCCCGTGGACCAGCACCTCGGGGATCAAAGGCCGGGTGTTGTATTCCGACGCCATGACCGCGCCGTAAGCCCCGGCGCTGCGGAAGGCGACCAGATCGCCCTCGGCAACCAACGGCAGATCGCGGCCCTTGGCGAAGGTGTCGCCGGTCTCGCAGACCGGGCCGACCACGTCGAATTCCTGCGTCGGGGCGGCAACGGGCGGCTCGGCGACCGGGATGATGTCGTGGTGCGCGCCATACATTGACGGACGCAAAAGGTCGTTCATCGCCGCATCAAGGATCAGGAAATCCCGTCCCTCGCCGTTCTTGAGGTAGATGACCGAAGCCACCAGCAGCCCGGCATTGCCGGAAATCAGCCGTCCGGGCTCGATCTCGATCTCGCAGCCAAGGTCGCCGACCGTCCGCTTGATCAGCGCGCCATAGTCGGTCGGCAGGGGCGGAGCCTCGTTGGTCCGCGCATAGGGAATTCCAAGCCCGCCGCCAAGGTCAAGCCGGGTGATCGCATGGCCTTCCGACCGCAGGCGGCGGGCCAGGTCGGCAACCTTCAGGTAGGCTTCCTCGAACGGGGCCAGATCGGTCAGCTGGCTGCCGATGTGAACGTCGATCCCGATGACCTGCAGCCCCGGCAGGCGCGCGGCCTCGGCGTAGACCTCGCTTGCGCGGGCGATCGGGATACCGAACTTGTTTTCCGATTTGCCGGTCGCGATCTTCTCGTGGGTTTTCGCGTCCACGTCCGGATTGACCCGGATGGTGATCGGCGCGGTGACGCCAAGGCTGACCGCGACCTCGGACAGCGCCCGCAGTTCGGGCTCGCTTTCCACGTTGAACTGCCGGATGCCGCCGGTCAGCGCCAGCCGCATCTCGGCGCGGGTCTTGCCGACACCGGAAAAGACGATCCTGTCGCCCGGCACCCCGGCGGCTTTCGCCCGAAGATATTCTCCGGCAGAAACCACGTCCATCCCAGCACCAAGATTGCCCAGCGTCTTCAGCACGGCGACGTTGGACAGCGACTTGATCGCGAAGCAGACAAGATGCGGCAGCGGCGACAGCGCCTCGGTGAACAGGTGATAGTGCCGGGTCAGCGTGGCGGTGGAATAGACGTAGAACGGCGTTCCAACGGCAGCGGCGATATCCGCTATGGCCACGTCTTCGGCGTGCAGGGTGCCGTTCTTGTAAAGAAAATGATCCATGACGGTCCCTTGCCTGCCCCTGCGCCGTATAGACCGGGCGCGGCGCGGGTGCAAAGCCGCGATTTCCGCGCCGGAACCGGCCTACAGGCCCAATCTGTCAAACGCCGCGTCCAAGGGTGACCAATCCCCGATTTCCAGCCGGACAACCAAGGTCAGCACGCGTGTCCGCCAAGGCCCTGGGAGGCGCGCGGCATCCTTTTCGGTGGTAACAAGCTGCGCGCCTGCGGCCGAGGCTTCAGCTTCCAGACGCCGCAACAGCGCTTCCGACAGGGGTGCGTGGTCCGCGAGGCCCTCGCCACGGACCAGCAGCGCCCCTTCGGCGCGCAGCGTGGCAAAAAAGCGGGCCGGATCGGCAATGCCGGCGAAAGCCAGCACGCGCGCGCCCTTCCAGTCCATTCCCATCCCAAGCGGCACCAGCCTGCCGTGCAGGCGGGGCTGCGTGATGCTTGCACCCCAGAGCGCCTCGAAGCGGGCCTGCGCCGCGGGATCGCCGATCGACAGCACCAGGTCGGCGCGGGCCAGTCCCACCGCCACCGGCTCACGCAGGGGACCGGCCGGAATGCAGCGTCCGTTGCCAAAACCCTTCGCGGCGTCGACCACGATCAGGCCCAGCGACGCCTGAACGGCGGGGTTCTGGAATCCGTCATCCAGAAGGATCACGGTTGCCCCGCCGGCTTCGGCCGCCTGCACCCCGGCGGCGCGGTCACGGGCGACCCAGACCGGAGCGAAGGCCGACAGAAGCAAAGGCTCGTCGCCCACGTCCCCGGCCCCGTGGTGCTGGTCGTCGACCCGCAGCGGACCGACCAGCCGCCCGCCATAGCCGCGGCTGACGACATGCACGGCCTGGCCCCGCGCCAACAGCCGTTCGACCAGCGCCAGCGTCGTCGGCGTCTTGCCCGCGCCTCCGGCCACCAGGTTGCCGACGCAGATCACCGGCACGCGCGGCCGGTAGCCGGGCCGGCGCAGACGGCGTGCAGTGGCTGCGCCATATAGCCAGCCAAGCGGCGCAAGCAGCCGCGCGCCAAGGCCGGACTGGTCGGGGGAAGCATACCAGAACCGGGGCGGGCGCATCAGCCGTCTCCGTCCGTCAGTCGGCGGATGTTGTCCATCATCCGGTCGGTCGCTTCTGCGCCGTCGCTGGCCACGATCCAGGCGGCATGGGCCAACCGGGCCGCCCGGTCGGGCGACAGAAGATCGCCAAGCGCGTCGACCAGATCGGGGGCCGAGGTCACCGCGCGGGCGGCGCGGGCGGCACTCAACCGGCCGAAGGTGGGTCCGTAGGGCTCGATCCGGGGGCCGTGGATGATTGCGGACCCCAGCGCCGCCGCCTCCATCGGATTGCGGGACGGACCCTGCCCGTCGAGGCTGCCACCCAGATAGCTGATCGGTGAAAGGCGATACCAAAGCCCGTATTCGGCCGGGCTGTCGACCACGAAGATTTCGACGCCGGTATCGGGTTCTTCGTCACGCAGGCGCTGGGCCACCGTCCAGTCGCCCTGGTCTTCCAGTGCGCGGGCCAGCGGCTCGGCCCGGGCGGAACTGTCGGGCATCAGGATCAGAAGCAGCCGGTGCGACTGCTTTAGCGCTTCGCGATGTGCGGACAGGACGGCAGCCTCTTCGGCTTCGGGCAGGCCGGCGGCGAACCAGACCGGCCGCGCCGCCAAGAGCCGGGCCAGGGCCGAGCGTTCCGCTTCGAGGCAAGGCAGGACGGCGCATTCCTCCTCCATCCGGCCGGCGACGGCCACGCTGGACAGCGCCGCCCCGGCCTTGCGGAAGGCGCGCGCCGCCGCTTCGTCGACCGCGAAGATCTGGGCAAAGCGCGCCAGTGCCGATCGCATGAGGCCGGGATACCAGCTGTCGCGTTCGCGCAGGAAGCCCGGCGCACGGCCATTGACCAGCAAAAGCGGGATGCGCCGATCATCCGTCTCCTGCAGCGCAGCGGGGCGCAGCTCGCCCTCGGCGAAAACGGCAATCTCGGGGCGCCAGTGGTCAAGGAAAGCGCGCACCTCGGCCGGGGTGTCTTCGGGTGGGGGTTGCAGGACAACGCCGTCACGCGGGGCAATCACGGCCGGGCTGGTCAAAAGGACGGCAAGGCCGTCTTCTTCGATCAGGCGGCGGGCCAGGGCAAGAAGGGGGCTTGCCTGACCGGCATTCGGGGCATGCAGCCACACCAGCCGACCCGGCGGCCTGGCGGGCCTGTCGGCACCGTCGACCACCTGATCGCGCCGGTGCCCAAGGTTGTAGAGCTTCAGGCCCAGTGAGGCAGGCATGGTCTAGTCGCCAAGCTCCGCGGTCGGGGATGCGGGTTGCGCCTCGTCGCGCAGGCGGTGGATATGCGCGATGAAGTAGCGCATGTGGGCGTTGTCCACGGTGCGCTGCGCCTCGTTCTTCCAGGCGGCATGGGCGCTGGCATAGTCGGGAAACATGCCGACGATATGGATCTGGCTTGCATCCTTGAAGGTGGACGTGTCGGGCGAGGTCAGCTCGCCGCCAAAGACAAGATGCAGGCGCTGGGTCATGGGTCTTCCGTGCTGGACTGCGGTGGCTGGCGGCACGCTACAGCGTTCACCGCGCCGGGGGAAGACCGGGACAGGGCAGCAGACCTTGCGCGACAGGTCGCGAGAGGGCACATTGTCACTTGGCGGTAGTGCGCCGGATCGGACGTGGAGGCGTTTTCGTGGTCATCGAGGATTTTCTTGGCTGGAACGGTGTTTATCTTGCGATTGCCGTCTTCATCATTCTCAGCATCTTTCTTGGCGTGCGGATCGTGCCGCAGTCCGAGAAGCATGTGGTCGAACGGTTTGGCCGCTTGCGGTCGGTGCTTGGCCCTGGGATCAACTTCGTGGTGCCGTTTCTGGACCGGATCGCGCACAAGGTCTCTGTGCTCGAGCGCCAGCTTCCGACCGCAAGCCAGGATGCCATCACCGCCGACAACGTGCTGGTGAAGGTTGAGACCAGCGTATTCTACCGGGTGACCGAACCGGAAAAGACCGTCTACCGGATCCGCGACATCGACGGCGCGATTGCCACGACAGTGGCCGGCATCGTGCGGTCCGAGATCGGCAAGATCGAACTGGACCAGGTGCAGTCGAACCGATCGCAGCTGATCGAGAGGGTGCGCGAACAGGTGACGGCGATGGTCGACGAATGGGGGGTCGAGGTCACCCGGGCCGAGATCCTGGACGTGAACCTGGACGAGGCGACCCGCTCCGCAATGCTGCAGCAGTTGAACGCCGAACGTGCGCGCCGGGCACAGGTGATGGAGGCCGAGGGCCGCAAACGGTCGGTGGAACTTGCCGCCGACGCCGATCTTTACGCTGCCGAACAGCAGGCCAAGGCCAAGCGGGTGACGGCGGATGCCGAGGCCTATGCGACCGGCGTCATCGCCGGAACGATCAAGGAAAGCGGGCTTGAGGCCGCGCAATACCAGGTCGCGCTGAGGCAGGTCGAGGCGATGCAGGCCATCGCCTCTGGCCAGGGCAAGCAGACGATCATTCTGCCCGCGAACCTGGCCGAGGCGTTCGGCGATGCGTTCAAGATGCTGAAAGGGCGGGCCTGAGATGCTGCAATCCCTGGCGGATACCTGGTGGGCCTGGATCGTCCTTGGCTTCGCGCTGGGGGTGCTTGAGATTCTGGTGCCGGGGTTCATCTTCCTTGGCTTCGCGATCGGGGCGGTGCTGACCGGACTTCTGGTCGCCACCGGCCTGGTGCCGGCGGGGCCGATGGCGCTGCTTCTGATCTTCGCGGTCCTGTCCGTGATTGCCTGGCTTGCACTGCGCCGGACGATGGGCATTCGCGAGGGGCAGGTAAAGGTCTGGGACCGCGACATCAACGACAGCAAGTGACATGACCGCCGGTCCGGCGGATTTCATCGGCGCCAAGGCGGCGCTGTTCTGCGGCCCCTGCGTTCTGACCTGCCAGCGTGACGACCGGCCCGATCTGCGCTGGGCCGGTCTTTGGGACCTGCCCGGCGGAGGGCGCGAGAGCGGTGAAAGCCCGGAGGCCTGTCTTTTACGCGAGCTGGACGAGGAATTCGGGCTGCGGCTTGCGCCGGATCGGCTGATCTGGCGGCGGATCTTTCCCTCGATCGTGGATCCGGCGCGGGCCTCGGTGTTCTTCGGCGGCAGACTCTTGCCGGACGAGGTCGCCTCGGTGCGCTTTGGCGACGAGGGACAGGGCTGGTCGCTGATGCCGCTTGTTGTGTTCCTGGGCCATGACCGGGCCGTGCCCGAGATGCAGCGCCGGGCAGGGATCGTCTGGGACGCGATCGGGCCGGGCTGAACTGCAGCGGCGCTCGTAGAAATGCGCTCCGCGCGGGGATATTTGGGCAAAGATGAAGCTGCGGGGTCAGCCAAGGGCGACGAGGTGGTTGTCCCACTTCGTCGGGCCGCTGCGCAGGGGGGCGAGGTCTGTCGCACCCGTCTGCCAGAGCGCGCCAAGGCCGTCGGTCAGAAGGAAGCCTTCGCCCAAGGCCGCAGCGCCGCACAGGTCGGCGCGGCGGTGGGCGGCGACCAGGCTGCCATCAAACGCGAAGATCATCACGGCGCCGCCCTTTGGCGAGGTGACGGCAATGCGCGTGGCCGTGGCGGCCACCGATCCGGCGTAGCCTTGCATCGTGAAGCTGTCCTTTGGTCCGGGGTCGAACAACCGGGGTGGCTGACCGGGTGTCCACAGGCCAAGCTGCGGAACGGGTTCGGCAGGATCGCCTTCCCACTGCATGGCAAAGGCGACCGCATCACCTGCAAGGGCAAGGTGGCGGATCGAGTTCTGCGCGAGGCCCGGCAGGTCGACGCGGTCGAGGAGCGTTCCGTCCGGGCCAAGCAGCGCCAGGTTCGGCCGCATGTCGGCAATATTCAGCTTGGTGCGGTCGACGGGGTCGGTGCGGATGCCGCCGTTGGCCACCACCAGCCGATCCCCCGGAAGGCGCCTGATCTCGTGCGGGCCGATCCCGTGCGAGGACCAGTCGGTCAGCCGGTTGTAGCCGTCGGTTTCCCAGACTCCGATCCGGCCCTCGGACGAATCAGCGATGACCTCGGACGTCATCAGAAGCTGACCATCCGCTGAAAAGGCCCCGTGTCCGTTGAACTGCATCCCTTCGGGCGGAGTCAGCCGGTTGCTGACCGCCCCGGTCGCGCAATCTATAACAAGGGCGAAGGTGCCGGGGCGGCGGGCGAAGGCCACCGCCTCGGTGCGCGAGGGGTGGGCGGCTGCGGCGTGGCCACGACCCGGCAAAGGGATCGCAAAGAGGCTTTGGCCACTGGCGGACAGACCGTGCAGAAAGAAGTCTTCCCCCTCCTTGCCGGCAGCAAGGAACGCGGGGCTGCCGACATCGGCCCAGCCCATGCGGGGGGCCAGTGCCGCGACCGCACTGGCAAGAAACGCGCGCCGCCGCATCAGTCACCGTCCTGCGAGTTGAAGCCAAGCGACACGCCAAGCGCCGGGGCCAGTTCGGCGATTGCCGTATCGCGGGTGGCGTGGACGGACTGTTGCAGGATTTCCAGCTTCAGCTGGCCTTGCGGGTCCGAAAGGGTGTCAAAGCCAGCGTCGCCCAGCGCACTGGCCAGTCCAAGCGCGTGATCGAAGGCGGCCAGCGTCTTCGGGCTGTCGGGGTGCAAGTGCACCGCAAGGTCGCGCAGGGCTTGCAGGGACAGCGTCAGGTTCCGCATCGACCGGCCCGAAGCCCGCGCCTCGGCCAGTTCGGGGCGTGGGGTGTCGAAAGTGCCCAAGGGGCGGCCGATCCGGCGGTCGGCCAGGAATTCCAGACCGGTGGCAAGCTGGGTGAACAGGGTCTGCGTCGCCTCGGCCTGCGACAGGTAGCTGGTATTCCCGGGCTGGCCGGCGGTGAGCAGGAGATCACCGTAAGGCCCCCATTCGGTGTCCATCTCGTCTGCCATGCGGGCAAGATCGTCGGCGGTCGCCTTGATCAGCGGGCAGGGATCGGTGGACAGGGCCTCGGCGGGATAGAGAAGCCGCTCCAGACCGGAAAGGCCGCGGGCGGCGACGGATTGCTGGGCCATGGCGTCAGGCGTGAGGGTGGCCGGGTCGCTGGCAAGCAGCGCGCGCTGGGCTTTCAGGCCCAGGCCCTTCGGGTCGGGCCAGAAGTGGATGGCAAGGGCGCGGCCCTCGTCTTCGGACGGGCCGAGGTAAAGATGCGCTATCGCCATCCAGGTGTCATAGGCGGCATGGAAGGCCGGCCGAAAGTAGTCCGGGTCGCAGCTGTCGATCTGCGCCAGCGTTTCGGTGACCCCGGCGAACGCCGCATAGCCGGGACGGATATGGTCGCGCAGCACTTCGGCGGTATCGGCGGCCGCCGGGCCGGCAAGCAGCAAGATTGCAAGGATCGCGCGCATCTAAAGGCTCCCCAGGAAGGAGAGGAGCGCCGCACGGTCCTTAGCGGACATCGCGGCCACCGCATCGCGTGAGGCCTTGGCTTCGCCGTCATGCCAGAGGATCGCCTCCAAGAGCGACCGGGCGCGGCCGTCATGCAGGAACTGGGTGTGGCCCGAGACGGTTTCGGTCAGCCCGATCCCCCAAAGCGGCGGGGTTTTCCATTCGGCCCCGGTGGCGCGGCCCTCGGGGCGGTTGTCGGCAAGACCCGGCCCCATGTCGTGCAGAAGGAGGTCGGTGTAGGGCCAGATCAGCTGGAAGCTTTGTTCGGGTTGGCCGTCAAGGCGGTGGGTGACGTGCTTCGGCTGGTGGCACGAGGCGCAGCCGATATCGTGAAACAGTGCCTTGCCGCGCAGGACGGCGGGATCGTCCACGTCGCGGCGTTCCGGCACGCCCAGATTGCGCGAATAGAAGGTCACCAGATCAAGGCTTTCGCCGTCGACCTCAAGCCCGTCGCGGGTGCCGGGCTCTTGTCCGTGCGGGGCAAGGGTGCAGGTCGGCTGACCAGCGGTGCAGTCGCCCCAGGGGTCGGGATGCAGCGACGTGGACAGCCCCATATCCCCGGTAAACGCCCCGGCAGACTGTTCGCGGACCGTGGGCGTGCCGGCCTTGAGCCCGAAGCGGCCCAGCATCGGCACCCCGAATTCCACCGAGGGCACGATCTGCGGACGACCCGAGATCCCGTCGCCGTCCGCGTCCTCGGGGTCTGCAAGGGCCAGGATGTCGGCGGCGGGGATCGCCTCCAGAAGGCCAAGGCCGATCATCTGCGGGGCAATGCGGGGCGACAGCATCAGCCCATCGGCCGGGGCGCCAAAGGCGGGACCGGCAAAGGTGTAGGTCGGCGCACGCAGGCTGACACGGGTGCCATCGGCAAGCGGTACCGGCGTGTCCAGCCAGGTGATGTCCATCCGGCCCTCGGCGGCATGGACGGGGGCGGCAAGGTCCTGCAACTGGCCGCCGTAGACGGGGTCCGGGCTGGTGGCGATCCAGTCGGCGATGCCTTCGGGTGAGGCGCCACCCATGACCGACAGCCGCAGGAACATCGACACCCGGCCATCGTCGGCCCCCTCGGGCGGATGGCCGCGCCCGTCTTTCAGGTGGCAATCCTGGCAGGCGCGGGCGTTGTAAAGCGGCCCAAGCCCGTCCGAGGCAAGGGTCGAAGCGGGCGACGCGACCCAGGTCTTGCGGAACAGCGCATTGCCCAGCTTGAAGCGCATCTCGGCTTCAAATGGCATGTTGGCGGAGAACTGGCTGAAGGCATCTGCCCCTGTGCGGGCGCGGACGGTGGCGGCGCCGGCTGCGTTGGTCTCGAACGGCTCGGCGCGGGTGAAATCGGTCGGCGGGGACAGCACGGCGGCGACCTTGGCTGCGTCGCCTGGCGTGCGGGGGACCACCGGCAGATGGCGGTCGTCCAGCGTCTGCGCGATGGCAGGCGCTGCCGTCAGGCAAAGCAGGGCAAGGGCAAGGCGCATCGGCGACCTCCTCATGCGGTGGTCATAGCCTCGATTACCCGAGTGTTTCAATAAGATATTGCCAAGGGGGCGGTTTGTCGCGGCTAAAGGCTTTCGCCGCCGTCCAGCACCAGCGCATGACCGGTCATGAAGCTGGACGCGTCCGAGGCAAGGTAGACGATGCTGGCGGCAATCTCGTCGACCGAGGCCCAACGCTGCATCGGGATCGACTGCGCGACATAGGCCTCCAGTGCTGCGCGACCGCCCATCTGGGTTTCGAATCCGGCGTTGAACGGTGTGTCGACGAAGCCGGGACACAGCGCGTTGCAGCGGATGTTGTCGGCGGCGTAGTCGACGGCGATCTGGCGGGCCATCGCGATGACCGCGTGTTTCGTCGTGCAATAGGCGATCATGCCCCGGTCATACTGCACGCCCGAATTCGAGGCGGTCAGGATGATCGACCCCTGCCGCCGGGCCTGCATGTGCGGCATCGCGGCCCGTGCCGCCACGAAATGCGCCCGCACGTTCAGCCGCCACGAGGCGTCCATCCCGTCGGCGGTCAGATCGGTCAGCCGGCCCGGCACCTGAATGCCGGCGTGGCTGTGCAGGATGTCCAGCCGACCCCGCGCGGCGACCCGGTCGATGGCAAGGATCACGGCGGCATCGTCGGCTGCATCCAGCGCCAGACCCTCGGCCCGGCCACCGGCGGCACGGATTTCCCCGGCGACCGCTTCTGCCTTCGCGCCGTCAAGGTCGGTGACGGTGACGCTGGCCCCCTCGCGCGCCAGGGCCAGCGCCCCGGCCCGGCCAATCCCCGATCCGGCCCCGGTCAAAAAGGCCACGCGCCCCTCCAGCTGCATCAGGGAGCCTCCTTCCCCGCGCCCCGGCGCAGGATGAGTTGGGCGGCCACTAGCAGTATCAGCGATACCGCCAGAACCATGGTGCCGATGGCGTTGATCTCGGGCGTGACGCCGCGGCGGATCGAGGAAAAGACATAGATCGGCAGCGTCGTCTCGGACCCGGCGACGAAGAAGGCGATGATGAAATCGTCAAAGCTGAACGTGAAGGACAGAAGGAACCCCGCAAGAATGCCGGGGGCGATCAGCGGCAGCGTGATCTGCCGGAACGTCGCCAGCGGGGGGGCGTAAAGGTCAGCCGACGCCTCGATCAGGCTGCGGTCCATGCCCGACAGCCGGGCGCGCAGGATTATGATGACCAGCGCCATCGAAAACAGCGCATGTGCCGCGATCAACGAGCCGTGGCCCATGGCAAGCTGCGGGGCCTGCCCTTCGGGACCAAGCAGCGCAAGAACCGGGTTGATCCAGCCGAACAGCGTCACAAGGGCGATCAGCGTGGCGATGCCGATGACGATGCCGGGGACCATCACCGCGACATAGATCAGCGCATCGGCCACCACGCGGACCCGGCCCTTCATGCCTTGCAGCGCCAGCGCCGCCATGGTGCCGAAAACGCAGGCGATCAGCGCCGAGGCCAGGGCGACGACAAAGCTGGTCCACAGTGCCTCGGTCACGAAGGGATTGGCCAGCGCGCGGCCATACCATTGCACGGAAAAGCCGGTGAACTGGCTGGCGTGACGCCCGGCGTTGAAGCTGAACAGCGCGATGACCGCGATCGGCGCGTAAAGGAAGGTGAAGACGGCAAGGGCATAGATGCGCATCGGATTACATCATCGCCACATCTTCGCGCGCCCCGCCAAGGCGCCGCATCAACCACATGTAAAGCGTGACGGTGACCAGCATGATCAGCACAAGGCTGACCGCGACCGCCGACCCGAAGGCCCAGTTGCGCGACTGCAGGAAAAGATCAACCAGCGCGTTGCCGATGAAGAACACCTTGCCGCCGCCCAGCATGGCGGGGATCAGGAACTCGCCCATCAACAGGATGAAGACCAGCATGCAGCCGGTGGCCACTCCGGGTAGAGACAGGGGCAGGGTGACGCCGAGAAACCCTCGCAACGGTGGTGCGCCAAGGTCCGCCGAGGCCTCGAGCAGGCGTTTGTCCAGCCGTTCAAGGCTGACATAGATCGGCAGCACCATCAGCGGCAGGTAGCCGTAGACAATCCCGGTCAGAACCGCGAAGGGCGTGTTGATCAGCCGGATCTGGCCCATACCCAGCCAGTCGATCAATGCTGGCAGGCCCTGACCGCCCAGGATGAAGATCCAGGCGTAGCTGCGGATCAGGATCGAGGTCCAGAACGGCACGATCACCAGGATCAGCAGCATGGTCCGCCAGCGCGGATCAGCGCGCATCGCCAGGAAATACGCCAGCGGATAGGCGATCAGCAGCGCCAGCACCGTGCCCAGGGGGGCAAGGATCAGCGTGTTCAGAAACGCCGTCCCGCGCGCGGGCAGGTTGGCGTATTGCTCGAAGGTGAAAGCGGGGACGAAACCGCCCGCCGCCTCACGTTCTCCGAAGCTTGCTACCAGAACAAAGCACAGCGGCAGCACCAGCATGACCGCGAACCACACCCCTGCGGGTGCAAGCAAGAGCCATGTGGAAAGCCGCCGCTGCATTTGCGTCAGGCCGACTTGAAGCGGGCCATCAGCTCGGCCCGGTTCGGATCGGTCAAGGTCGCCGCCGCGCCGAATTCCAGCGCGCTGAGCAAGTCAGCAGCCGGGTAGAGAATCGGGTCATTCAGGATCTCCGCCGGCAGAAGCGCATTCACCCGCGCATCGGCTACCGGATAGCCGTGGAACAGCACTTCCTTGACGTTGACCTCGGGCTTCAGAAGGAAGTTGATCAGCGCATAAGCTGCGTCGCGGTGTGGCGCCCCCTTGGGGATGGCATAGAAGTCGGACCAAAGCTCGCCGCCTTCGCGGCCAAGGACATAGACGATTTCCGGCATGTCGCGGTTCAGCTGCTTGCCGTCGCCGGTCCAGCAGATCGTCATCCAGGCATCGCCCGACCGCATCGAGGGCTGGTAGTCCGAGCTGATGGCAAAGAGGTGCGGCTTGGTGGCCAGCAGAAGTTCCTCGGCCTTGGCAAGTTCGGCGGTGTCGATCGAGTTGAAGGAATAACCGAAGGCCTTGAGCGCCGCGCCGATGGTGGTCAGCTGGTAATCATGCACCATGGTGCGCCCGGTGAAGCTGGTCTGCGTCAGATCGAAGAATTCCTTCCAGGTCGTCGGAGCGGCGCCACCACCCAGGGCCGTATTCACCGCAAAGCCGGTGGTGCCCCAGTTCTTCGACACGGCATAGACCTTGCCGTCCACCGTCCCCGGCCCGGCAAAGCGCTGGTCGAAGCTGGCGCTGTCGTAGTTCGGCAAGAGCGACAGGTCCAAAGGCTCGATCAGATCCTGCTCGACATAGGTGGTGATGGTGTAGTTCGTCGGCACGAACACATCCCAGCCCGATCCGCCGGCCTGCTGTTTGGCCAGCATCTCTTCGTTCGAGCCGAAGACGTTCACCTGCACCGCAGCCCCGGTTTCGGCGGCGAACGTGTCAAAGTTGGCAACATCGTGATAGTTCGGCCAGGTGGCCAGGATGGCCCGGTCGCCGATGGACTGTGCGAAGGCGGGCCGCGGCAAAAGCCCCGGCATCGCCGCGCCAAGGACGGCGCTGGCAGCACCTAGCCCGGTCACGCCCAGAAAGTGCCGGCGCGAGACCGATCCCTTCTGATAGCGCCGCAATTCCCTGATGAAGTCCTGTTTCGAGATGTGGTCGATCTTGTCAGTCATGGCTCAAGTCTCCCCGTTGGTTGGTTGTCTCAGTCGTGTTGCAGGATCAGGGCCGACGCGGCGGCCCAGGTGATAAAGGCGGTGTCTGCGGGCGCGAAGCTGCCCTCGGCGGCCTCGGCCTGGCGCGAGACCAGCACCATCAGATCGCCAAGGGCGGCATGGCGCACAAGGTATTCGGTATGCTCGCCCAGGAAGATCCGGTTGATGATGGTGACCGGTTCGGCCCCCGCCCCGGCCATGGTGCCGGGCCGCGAAAGGCGGGTCAGGCCGATCTGCTCGGGCCGGATGCTCAGGCAGGCCACCGCATCCGCGGCCATCGGCGCGGCATGGCGCCCGGCGAAGCGGTGGCCCGAGGCGGTGACCACTTCGCCACCCTGCGCGGATGAAAAGCGACCGTCAAGGAAGTTCGACTTGCCGACGAAATCGGCGACATAGCGGTTCACCGGCGCGTCGTAGAGATCGGTTGGCGACCCAGACTGCACAATCCGTCCACTGCGCATGATGCAGATGCGGTCGGACATCGACAGCGCCTCTTCCTGGTCATGGGTGACGAGGACGAAGGTGATGCCCAACTGGCGCTGAAGGGTCTGCAGCTCGATCTGCATTTCGCGGCGCAGCTTGCGGTCAAGGGCGGCAAGCGGCTCGTCCAGCAAGAGGATCTTCGGTTCGTTGACGATCGCGCGGGCAAGGGCCACACGCTGCTGCTGACCGCCCGACATCTCCCAGATCCGGCGGGGACCGAAGCCCGCAAGGCGGACCATATCCAGCGCCCGGTCGACCTTGCGGGCGACCTCGGCCCGGTCGGGCCGGGGCCGGCGCTGGCGCAGGCCGTAGGCGATGTTGTCCGCAACGCTGAGATGGGGAAACAGCGCATAGTGCTGGAACACCATGTTCACCGGCCGCTGGTGGGCGGGAACCCCGGTCACCCTTGCGCCATCAAGGTAGACCTCGCCCGAGGTGGGCGTCTCGAACCCCGCCAGCATCCTCAGCGCCGTGGTCTTGCCGCAGCCGGACGGGCCAAGGAAGGACAGAAACTCACCCGCCCCGATCCCGAAGCTTAGCGCATCGGCAGCCAGCACGTCGCCATACCGCTTGGTCGCGGCGCGAAACTCGGCGATCGGCGCAAGGCCGGTCGTGGTCGGGGCGATGGTGTCGAAGGCTCTTTGCATGCGGCTGCGCATATCCTACGCTTTGACCAAACTTTAGGGATGAAGCCGAATGGCTGTATATATCTCAAATGTGGTATCCGGGGGCGGAAGGCGGCAAAAGTGAGGGCGGCAAGCTGGGCACAACCTGCGGGAAACGTGGTGGCGGCGCTTGAGACGGCAGACCTGCCACAAGCGCTGGCTGCCCTTCTGCGCCAGGTTGCGGACTACGACCATACCGTCATGTTCGGCTATCGCGGGATCGACCCGCCGATCGACATCTTCGACGACTTTCCGACCGGCAAGCGCAAGGTTTTCGTGACCGACTACCAGGCGGGCCCCTACCTTCTGGATCCGTTCTACCAGGCGGCGGTCCGTCCCGTGGGCCCCGGCCTCTACCGCCTGCGCGACATGGCACCGGATCGGTTCTATCAGGGCGAATACTTCCGCAACTACTATGTCCGGACCGGGCTGGCCGAAGAGATCGCCTTCTTCGTGGACCTGCCGGACCGCACGACGCTGGTCCTGTCCTTGATGCGGACTGAAAAGCCGTTCTCCCGCCGCGAGTTTCACGCCCTTGCGGCGGTGCAGCCGTTCATCCTTGCCGCCGCTCGGCGGCATTGGGCGTCGCTTGGGCAGCGCTTTGCGACGGGGGGCGGGTCAACGCGGCGCGCGCGATCCCAGGGGCAGGTGACCTTCGATTTCGGCAGTTTCGGTGACGGCATCCTGACCCCGCGCGAACGCGAGGTTGCCGAGTTCACGCTGAAAGGCCATTCGGCGGAATCGACCGGGCAGATCCTTGGGATCTCACCCGGCACGGTGCGGATTCACCGCAGGAACATCTATGCCAAACTGCGGATCAACTCGCAGGGCGAGTTGTTCTCGCGGTTCCTTGCAACGCTGGTCGATGTCGGCTGAGACTGGAACGGCGACGCATCCGTCACTGGAAGACGGCCGAGGGCTGGTCCAGGCTGTCTGAGCCTTCGAAGGTGATCTTCGACAGCCCCAGCGCCGTCACCGCTCGGTCGATCGAAGCGGTCTGCGTGACCAGCGCATCGACGGCGGCCATGATCAGCGCCTCGCCTTCGACATTGTCCGGCGCAAGCATCTGATCATAGGCCAGACCGATTTCAGCGGCCACTTTGACCGCGCCAAGCGCCGCGACCGAGGCGTCAAGCTCGGCCTTGAGCTGGCTGTCGACCGTCGGATCGACCGCCGCGACAAGGTCGGACAGCGAGGGGCCAGAGACGACCGACCCGTCGATGCGGACGTAGCTGCCAAGGTAGACGTTCCGGATGCCAAGCCCGTCGTGGTAGTGGCTGTTGTGGGTGTTGTCGGAAAAGCAGTCATGCTCTTCCTCGGGGTCGTTGAGCATGAGGCCAAGCTTCATCCTTTCGCCAGCAAGCTCGCCGTAGGACAGGCTGCCCATGCCGGTCAGCATGGCCAGAACGCCGGCATCGGCATCGGCGGTGACGGCAGCACGGGCCGGGCCGCCTTCGGCCCAGTTGGCGGTCATTTCCGCAAGGTCAGTGACCAGAAGGTCAGTCGCCGCCTGAAGGTAGGCCGCGCGGCGGTCGCAGTTGCCCATCGTGCAGCCATCGGCCTGCACGAAGTCGGTGAAGCTGCGCGC
>JANOER010000204.1:0-19139 GCA_031441285.1 Rhodobacterales bacterium | reverse complement strand
GACCCGTGGCTTGACGGCAACCCGATGTTCCCCGCCGACCGCAGGGCCGAGGCTGTGGTCGGCGTCACGCATATCCTGCTCACACACGGGCACGGCGACCACGCAGGAGAAGCGGCTACCATCGCGGCCGAGATCGGTGCCCCGGTTGCCTGCGTCCACGAACTCGCCGAGTGGCTGGGCACACAGGACGGTGTGCAGGCCATCGGTTTCGGCAGGGGCGGCACCATCATGCTCGGCGGGGCACGGGTGACGATGGTCGCGGCCAGCCATTCGTCCAGCATCGATTTCACGGGCGGCGCGCCGATCCCGGCGGGTGCTGCCGCAGGCTTCATGATCGCGGGCGAAGGCCACACGATCTATGTTTCGGGCGATACCGACATCATGGCCGACATGGCCTGGATGGGCGAACTGCATCAGCCCGACATCGGCATCCTGTCCTGCGGCGGGCACTATACCATGGACATGGAGCGCGCCGCCTGGGCCGCGCGCAAATGGTTCAATTTCCGCTGGGTGATTCCCTGCCATTACAGGACCTTCCCGATCCTGGCGCAGGACGCAGCCCCGCTGCGCTCGGGCTTGCCGGGCGTCGAGGTGATCGAACCCGAGGTGCTGACGCCGATCGGGTTCTGACCGCTTCCGATTGGCGCCGGGGGCGGTTCAGTCGTCGTCGTCCCCGCCTTCAACTTCGGTGCCCTGGCCCTTGCGCAGGGTGGCGTTGAAGGCGACGGTCACCCGCTCGCCTCCGGCCTCGTTGGGATAGACCCAGTGCACAAGGTAGGACGGAAAGAGCACGATCTCGCCCGCTTCGGGCCGGATCTTGCGCTTGGAGCGAAAGGCCCGGGATTGCAGAACCCGCCAGGCTGGCAGGTCGGACCTTGGGTCGAGAAACTCGATCATCCCGGAATTGCCGGTGTCGACCTTTGGCTGGCGCACATAGTAGACGCCCGACCAATGTGCTCCGGGGTGGGTATGGGGCGCGTTGAACCCGCCGGTCGGGTTCATGTTCATCCAGGCAAAAAGCTTTGTCTCCAGATGCTCGGGATCGACCTTGCTGGTCACCGACCGCGTTGCTTCCATCACCGAAAGCAGAGCCGCCCGGCGCAGGGTCTGGACCGGTTCGGCCGGATTGTCGAAAAGATTGCCGTCCGAATGCCAGCCGCCCCGGTTGGACTTGTTCGCCCCGGCAGAGTCCCCCCGCAGACGCGCGCCTTCGGCCAGAAGTGCCGCATCCAGCGCCGCGTGGTCCGGCAGCCGAAACCGCAGAAGCGGTGTGTAGAACAGCCGTTCCGACGCGACAGGTTCCAGCATTCTATCCCTCCCGTTGATCTTGCGCCAAGTCCACTATGACCGCGCCCGGCGCGCAAGAGCCTGACCCGGGACCGGCGGTCAGCCGCCGCCTTCAGGGCCGCGCCGCGCCGCGAAGAACGCTTTCAGCAGCGCCTCGGCCTCAGCTGCCCCGATCCCGTCATAGACCTCGGGCACATGGTGGCATTGCGGATGGCTGAAAACCCGCGCCCCAAGGGCGACCCCGCCCGATTTCGGGTCCGCCGCCCCATAGTACAGCCGGTCCAGCCGCGCCGCACTGACGGCGGCGGCACACATCGCGCACGGCTCCAGCGTGACGTAAAGATCGTGGCCCGCCAGACGCTCGGACCCCGCAAGCCGGCAGGCCTCTCGGATCGCCAGCATCTCGGCATGGGCGGTGGGGTCGGCAAGCTCTCGCGTGCGGTTGCCGGCCCGGGCCACGATCGCGCCGCCCCGCACCACCACCGCGCCCACCGGCACCTCGCCCCGCGCCGCCGCCGCCCGCGCCTCGTCCAGCGCCGCCGCCATGAACGACCGGAAGCCTTCGCGTCGCTCTTTCATCTTTGCTCAAATATCCTCGGGGGTCCGGGGGTGGAAAACCCCCGGCGTTGGCCGCACGCTCCGCGCCGAAGGATGACCTCCATGGCCGGAAAAGAAAAGCCCGACGCCCCGACGAAACCGCCCACCGGGTCGAAGCCGCCCACCGCGTCGAAGCCACCTACCCCAACGAAACCGCCCATCACGGCGAAAGCGCCTGAAGGCGAACGAATCGCCAAGGTCCTGTCCCGCGCCGGCGTCGCCTCGCGGCGCGAGGCAGAGCGGATCATCGAACTGGGCGAAGTCACGGTGAACGGCCGCGTCATCACCTCGCCCGCCCTGAACGTCACCCCCGCCGACAAGATCACCGTGCGGGGCGAACCTGTCGGCGACCCCGAACCCCCGCGTCTGTGGCTTTACTACAAGCCCGAGGGTCTGGTGACCTCTGCCTCGGACGAAAAGGGCCGCGACACGGTCTTTGACCATCTGCCCGAGGACATGCCGCGCGTGATGTCGGTCGGCCGCCTTGACCTCAACTCCGAAGGACTGCTCCTGCTGACCAACGACGGCGCGCTGAAGCGGCGGCTGGAGCTGCCGTCGACCGGCTGGCTGCGCAAGTATCGCGTGCGGGTCAAGGGCAACCCGACCGAGCCCGAGATCGAGCCCCTGCGCCGCGGCATCACCGTCGACGGCGAACGCTTTCAGGGGATGGAGGTCAAGATCGACCGCAATCAGGGCGCGAATGCCTGGCTGACCATTGGCCTGCGCGAAGGCCGCAACCGCGAGATCCGCCGTGCGATGGACCATATCGGGCTGACGGTGAACCGGCTGATCCGCGTCTCTTACGGGCCGTTCCGGCTGGGCGAGCTGAACCCCGGCGACGTCGAGGAAGTGAAGCCCCGCGTTCTGCGCGAACAGCTTGGCCTTGCGGCCGAAGCGCCTGAAGCGCCGCCGAAACCACCGGGCAGGCGCACCATCGTTCCCCGTGCGGGCAAGGGGGCCGGGGGCGAAGGTGCCGCGGGATCGAAGACAAAAGCCCCGCTGAAACCCGGTGAAGGGCTGAAGCATCTGTCCGAAACCTGGCAGAAAGCCACCCGCGGTCCGGCAAGAAAACCTGCCGCAGATCGGCCAACTGACAGGTCCGGCGGCCCGGCAAAGCCTCGAGGCGGCCCGGCCCGGCCCGGCCCGCGTCCCAAGGGATCAGGTGGCAGCTGACCGCGGTTGAAAGGCCGGATTTGCCACAGAATTCCGACTGCGGCGCTGGCATGGCAGGCCGGCATCGGCTAGGGTTCCGACGGCAGGCAGTTTGCAGGGAAGTGGTCATGTCGGGCACCGGACTGAAAAACCTTTCACTGGCCCTGCTCGTCGCCCTGGTGGCCTATGTGGCCTGGTCGGGGGGCATGTGATGGCCGAACGGTTTGGCGGAAAATTCTCGCCCCGGGGCGATGAAGACGGCGGCAAAACTGGCGGCGGCGATGGCGCCCCTGCCCGGGTCGTGGTGCAAGCCGAAGCGAAGCCGCGCGGATCCTGGCGCGCGTCCGTGCTGTTCCTTTCGGCTTTCCTGTTTCTCTTTCCGGCCTTCGGAGACGGCCCGCGCGACCTGCTTCTGGGCCTTCTGGCCGGCGGATGCCTGATCCTTGCCGCCTGGCTTTCCCGCGAAGGCCTGAAGGCCGAGGCGGCCTTCAACGCCCGCAAGGTGGCGCGCCGCCCGGCCTTTCCACGCAAGCTTGCCGGGGCCGCCCTGACCGGTCTTTCGCTGGCCATCGGCGGGATCATCGCGGATCAGGGTCTGGTCTACCCGCTGCTTTTTGGACTGGTCGGGGGCGCGCTGCACTTGGGAACCTTTGGCCTGGATCCGATGGCCGACAAGGGCATGGCCGGCATCGACGCCTTCCAGACCTCACGCGTGGCCCATGCGGTCGAAGAAGGAGAAAAGCACCTTGCCGCCATGAAGGATGCCATCCTGCGCGCCGGCGACCGGGCACTGGAACGCCGGGTGGACCAGTTTTCCGCCGCCGCCCGGACCCTCTTTCGCACGGTCGAGGGCGACCCCGGTGATCTGACCGCCGCGCGCAAGTACCTGTCGGTCTATTTGATGGGCGCCCGGGACGCGACGGTGAAGTTCGCCGACCACTATGCCCAGTCCCGCGACCCCGCCGCCCGCGCCGATTACACCGCACTTCTGTCCGATCTGGAAACCACATTCGCCGAAAGGACCACCGCTTTCCTGACCAGCAGCCGCACCGATCTGGACGTTGAAATCGCCGTCCTGCGGGACCGGCTCAAGCTTGAAACCTGACCTTTACCGAAGGGAATTCCCATGACCGAAACCGTGCAATCCAGTGCCGCCGCGCTGTTGTCCGAAGTGGAAAAGGTCACCGCCGTGATCCTGCCCGAACCCTTGGCCGAGGTTGTCCCCCTGGAGGCCGCCCCCGCCCCCAAGGCCGAGGCGATCCGCAAGAAGATGTCCGAGGTGGACCTGACCAGCACGCAGTCGATCATCTCGTTCGGGTCGGGCGCGCAGGCTGAATTGCAGGTGATCAGCCAGGCCATGCTGCAGGATGTCAAGAACAAGGACGTCGGCCCGGCGGGCGACAGCCTGCGCAAGATCGTGACCACGATTCGCGGCTTTTCGGTCGACGAACTGGACCTGCGCCGCGACGCAAGCTGGTGGGAACGGCTGCTGGGTCGCGCAGCACCTTTCGCCGAATTCGTCGCCAAGTACGAGGACGTGCAGGGCCAGATCGACAAGATCACCGGTGATCTGCTGACGCATGAGCATACGCTTCTGAAGGACATCAAGAGCCTTGATATCCTTTATGCCAAGACCCTCGACTTCTACAACGAGCTGGCCCTCTACTTCGCTGCGGGCGAGGCGAAGCTGACCGAGACCGACGCGACCACCATCCCCGCCAAGGAGGCCGAGGTCGCAGCCACGCCCGAAGCCGATCAGGTGATGAAGGCGCAAGAGCTGCGCGACCTGCGCGCCGCGCGCGATGATCTGGAACGCCGCGTGCATGACCTGCGGCTGACCCGGCAGGTCACGATGCAGTCGCTGCCCTCGATCCGGCTGGTGCAGGAAAACGACAAAAGCCTGGTCACCAAGATCAACTCTACCCTCGTCAACACCGTTCCGCTGTGGGAAACGCAGCTTGCCCAGGCCGTGACCATCCAGCGCTCGAAAGAGGCGGCCGAGGCGGTTCGGGACGCGAATGACCTGACGAACGAGCTGCTGAAGGCCAATGCCGAGAACCTGCAGGAAGCGAACAAGGTGGTGCGCGAGGAGATGGAGCGCGGCGTCTTCGACATCGAGACGGTGAAGCAGGCCAATGCGACCCTGATCGCCACGATCAACGAAAGCCTGGCCATCGCCGACGAAGGCAAGGCCCGGCGCGCAGCGGCCGAAGTGGAACTGGTGAAGATGGAAGCGGAATTGCGCGACACGCTGGCCTCGGCCAAGGCACGCCCGACAGCTCCGAAAGCCTGAGGGAACAGCCAGACCCGATGCAACTGAAGCGCATTTTGAAATTGCTGGCGGCAGGGACAACCGGTCTTGCCCTTGCCGCCTGTGATCTTCCGGGCGGGCGTCCGCTGCCGTCCTCGGGGCCGCCGCCGGCGATCACCACCGTCCCGACGCCCAAAAGTGCCGCGGCAGGGGTCTACTATGACCAGGTCCAGCGGACCTTGCTGTCCCAGGGCCTGCTGCGGACCGATCCCGGCTCGGACATTCCGTTTTCCGACCGCATGCTGGCCGAAAACTTCATGCGTATCGCCCTTTACGACGAATACCGGCGGGGCGACGGCGGCTTTGTCCGCGAGGAAACCGAAAGCCGCCTGCGCCGCTGGGAGGTGCCGGTGCGCATTGGCGTCCGCTTCGGGGACAGCGTTCCCTTTGACCGCCAAAGCACCGACCGCGCCCGGATCGCCAGCTTCGCGGCACGGCTTGCCGCGATCACCGGCCACCCGATCTCGCTGGATGATGCCAACCCGAATTTCCTGATCCACATCGTCTCGGAGGACGAGCGTGAGGCGCTCGGTCCGAAGATGCGCGCGCTTTTGCCGAACCTTTCGCCCGGCGACGTGGCGGGCATTACCAACATGCAGCGGACGACCTATTGCCTGGTCTACGCGCTTTCCGAGGGAAATTCAGGGTCTTACACCCGCGCCTTTGCCGTGATCCGGGCCGAACACCCCGACCTTTTGCGCCTGTCCTGCCTGCACGAGGAACTGACGCAGGGCCTTGGCCTGCCGAACGACAGCCCGCGCGCGCGGCCGTCGATCTTCAACGACGACGAGGAATTCGCGCTGCTGACAGACCATGACGAGCTTCTGCTGCGGATGCTATACTCGCCCGAACTGCGCCCCGGCATGTCGGCGCCCGAAGCGCGACCCATCGCCGAATCCCTTGCGCGCCGCGTGCTGGGCAGCGACAGTTGAACCATTCATTGCGGAGGGTGCCATGGTCTTCGATTTTCTCAAAGGCGAATTCATTGACGTCATTTCCTGGCTGGACGACAGCCGCGACACGATGGTCTGGCGGTTCGATCGGCGCGGTCAGGCGATCAAGTATGGCGCAAAGCTGACGGTGCGCGAAGGCCAGTCGGCGGTCTTCATCCACGAAGGCCAGTTGGCCGATGTCTTCACCCCCGGTCTCTACATGCTTGAGACCAACAACATGCCGATCCTGACGACGCTGCAGCACTGGGACCACGGCTTTCAGTCGCCCTTCAAGTCCGAGGTCTATTTCGTCAACACCACGCGGTTCAACGACCAGAAATGGGGCACCAAGAACCCGATCATGGCGCGCGACTCCGAATTTGGCCCGGTCCGGCTGCGGGCCTTCGGGGCCTATTCGATGCGCGTGTCCGATCCGGGTCGGTTCATCACCGAAATCGTCGGCACCGATGGCGAGTTTACGGCGGACGAGATCAGCCTCCAGATTCGCAACGTGATCGTGCAAGAGGTGTCGCAGGTGCTTGCAAGGTCGGGCATCCCGGTTCTGGACATGGCCGCGAACGTGGCGGATCTGGGCAAGATCATCGCCAATGCCATCGCGCCGAAGATCGGTGAATACGGGGTTTCGATCCCGGAATTCTACATCGAGAACATCAGCTTGCCGGAAGAGGTCGAAAAGGCCATGGACAAGCGGACCTCGATCGGGGTCGCGGGGGATCTGCACAAATACATGCAGTTCAATGCCGCCGAGGCGATGGGCCAGCCCGGCAGCGCGATGGGTGCGGCGATGGGTGCAGGCATGGGCATGGGAATGGGTGCCGCCATGGCGCAGACCGCCGGCCCGTGGGGTGCCGGACCCGGTGCAGCCGCTGCTTCTCCTCCGCCGCCTCCGCCTGCTGCTCCGCCTGCCCCGCCCGCCGCTCCGGCGGCGGCGGTCTGGCACCTTGCGGAAAACGGCGCGACCAGCGGTCCCTTCGGCGCGGCTGACCTTGCGAAGCTGGCGGCCGAGGGCCGCTTCTCGCGGGCAACCATGGTGTGGACGGCTGGCCAGGACGGCTGGAAGATGGCCGCCGAGACGGACCTTGCGCGGATTCTGGACGCCCTGCCCCCGCCTGCTCCAAAACCCTGACACCCGATGTCAGACCAGCAGGAACACCGCTGGCCCTGCGCCCAATGCGGCGCGCAGCTGCGCTATGCGCCGGGCCAGACCAGCCTGACATGCTCGCATTGCGGGCATCTGCAAGAGATCGCGCGCGAAACGGGGGCAACCCGGACCCGGGCGCTGCAAGAGCTTGATCTTGCGAAGGGATTGCGCAGCGATCTTCCCGGCAGCGACATGGTCGAGCAGCGCAGCACCTCGTGCCCGTCCTGCGGCGCCAAGGTCGAGATCACGGGGGCCACCCATGCCACCGAATGCCCGTTCTGCGCCACGCCCGTCGTGCTGGATACCGGGGCCGAGCGGCGGATCAAGCCGCAGGCGGTGGTGCCTTTCGTCCTGAGCGAACCGCAGGCGCGCAAGGCGATGATCGGCTGGATGGGCAGCCTGTGGTTCGCGCCCGGCACGCTTCTGGAATACGCCCGCAAGGGCCGGGCGATGAACGGGGTCTATGTGCCGTTCTGGACCTTCGACGCGGGCAGCGCCTCGCGCTACAGCGGCCAGCGCGGGGAATACTATTACGAGACCCGCACCGTGACGGTTCAGGTCAATGGCCGGTCCGAACAGCGACAGGAACAGGTCCGCCACACCCGCTGGCATCCGGCCAGCGGCAGCGTCTCGCGCGACTTTGACGATGTGCTGGTCATGGCCTCGCACAGCCTGCCGGCCCGTCTGGGCAACGAGCTGACCCCTTGGGATCTGAACGCGCTTGTCCCCTTCGCCCCTGACTACCTTGCCGGATTTCAGGCCGAGGGCTACACCGTCCCGCTTGCCAACGGCCATGCCGAGGCGCGTGAGAGGATGGCCGATGTCATTCGCAGCGACGTGCGCCGCGACATTGGCGGCGACGAACAGCGCATCAGCGGTATCGACACCGACTGGCGGGATGAAACCTTCCGGCACATCCTTTTGCCGGTCTGGATGGCCGCCTACAAATACAACGGCAAAAGCTACCGTTTTGTCGTCAACGGCCAGACCGGAGAGGTGCAGGGCGAACGCCCCTGGTCGATCTGGAAGATCGCCTTTGCCGTCCTTCTGGTCCTGTGCCTGGCGACCGGTGCCGTCTATCTGGCCGATCCGCAGGCGGTGGAACAGTCCCTGCCCGACTGGTTGGACTAGGGTATCAGTCGCCCTTGCGGACGAAGAACAGCTGCCAGCCGGCATAGCCCGAGGCCGCCAGAAACAGCAGCCCCCAGAAGGGCGACTCCTGCCAGACGAACTCGACCAGCCCCCAGCCAAAGGGCACCAGCACCGTGATCCAGCGCACCACCGGGTTGGCAAAGAACGGGTCATCCGGGTCAAGAAACTTCATGCCTTTGCGCCCCGTTCGTGACATCCTCGTGAAACCAGAGGGAGGACGACATGCCGCAGATTGTCAAGGATTTCCAAGGACAAACCGTCATTACCACCTTCGAGACCACGCCCGCCACGGCTTTCGACCTGGCCGAGGCGCTGGAAGCGGCCTATCAGGACTGCATCCGCAACCAGCCTGGCTTCATCGCGGCGGGGTTGCACATGAACGACGCCCGGACCCGGATCTGCAACTACTCGCAATGGCGCGCGCGCGAGGATTACCAGGCGATGCTGCGCACCCCCGAGATGCGCGAGCGCAACCGCAAGATCAACGAGCTTTGCCGCGGGTTCGAACCGGTGATGTACGAAGTCGTGGGCGTATTCTGAGGGATCGGGCAAGGAGTTCGCCCTGCCCGCCAAAGCGCGCGCAACCCGGCACTTTACCTTGGTGCGCTGTCGCGCCTAAGCTTGCCCGATGATCACGCCGCTCCGCCGTTTGCAACTAACGATCTTCGGATGCCGTATTCCGTTGCGCAAGCGGGGTCCGGGGTGACGCCTGAACTGATTTTTCTGGTCCTTCTCGGCCTGCTGTTCCTTGTTCTTTTGCGCCCGTCACGGCGTCGGAAGGGCCAACCGAAGTCGCGCAGCGCCCGGCCGGTGGCGCGCAGAGGGAAAGCAAGACAGAACCGGCCAAAGAACTGGGTGCTCGTCGACGGGTCCAACGTGATGCACTGGCAGGACAACACGCCGAAGCTGGAGCCGCTGGTCAGGGTGATCGGCGAATTGCAGGCGAAGGGCTTTGATCCCGGCGTGGTCTTCGATGCCAACGCCGGCTGGAAGCTGTTCGGCCGCTACCTTGGCGAACGCGAGCTTGGCCGGCTTCTGGACTTGCCGCAGGATCAGGTGCTGGTGGTGCCGAAGGGCAGTCCCGCCGACCCCTGGCTTTTGACGACCGCACGCGAGTTCGGCGCGCGGATCGTCACCAATGACCGCTTCCGCGA
Organism: Rhodobacterales bacterium; assembly: GCA_031441285.1. Classification (GTDB taxonomy): domain Bacteria; phylum Pseudomonadota; class Alphaproteobacteria; order Rhodobacterales; family Rhodobacteraceae; genus Tabrizicola. The sequence continues at coordinate 9,392 of JANOER010000204.1, read as the reverse complement.
CTGGGCCACCGATCATCCCGAAGTGGCCCGGCCCGGGTTTCTGGTCCGAGGCGGTCTGTCGGGGGACACGGTCTGGCTCGAGGGCATGGACGCAGCGACCGCTGGCGCGACGCAATGACCACAAGACTGTAGCACGGTTGCGGTCAAGGGGGCCGGGGATCGCTGGTCAGGCCGAAGGCTCCATCCCGCAGGCCCGGAAAGCCTCGACCGCAAGACCGGCTCCGGACAAATCGAACGGCAGCGCGGTTTGTCCGGCCACCGCTGTCGCCGTCCGGTTGAGGGAAAGCCCGTCCAACACATTGCCAAAGCCGGTATCGCTGACGGTCAGCGTCCGTGCGTCCGGGGAAAGCCGGTGGCGCGCCGTGGCGATGGTCAACGGGGCGGGGCCGTCGAACCGCAGGCCGAAGGTCTCCGTCTCAGGCCAGGGCGCGGATGGACGGGTCAGGGCAATCGCATAAGGCTCGGGCCGCGCCGGGTCATAGGTCAACCGCAGGGCAATATCCGCAGTGTCATGCGCGATGGTGCAGACCGGCACGGGCGTGAAGTCCCAGGCATGGACCGGACCGGCAAGGAAGGCGATGGCCAGGAGCAAGCGCATGACGATCAGTTGGCCCAGGTTCGGCCCGAGTCAAGTGCAAGGCCGGCCGTCCGGTCGGGACATGCGGTCGCTCCAGGAAGGCTGGGCGTCAGGAACATCGCCCCGCGCACGCCCCCTTAACCGCATGGCAGCCCGCCTTTGGCAGCATTTCCGGCACCATCCACTGGAAAGGCCCTCCGATGACCCACCCCATCTTCGCCCTGTCGCTTGGTTTCGGCGGCGTGATCCTTGCCACCCAGATCGCCTTTTCGGCCCCGCAATGCGATACGCGGGACCGGGTGACGGCGCTTTTGTCCGACAGCTATGGCGAAACCCGCCGGTTCATCGGCGTCGCCGGAGAGGCCGCGGTGATGGAGCTTTTCGCCGCCGACGCCACCGGAACCTGGACGATAACCTTCACCCTTCCCGACGGGCAGATGTGCCTGATGGCCTCGGGCACCGGGTTCGAGGCGCTTGTCGACGGGCTTCCGGCAAAGGGCGGGCGCATCTGACACCAGGTCAGGCCAGCCCGCGCGCGCCGTCCCACAAAAGCTTGACCGAGATCAGCAGAAGCGCCCAGGCGACGATTCGGAAGAACAGCCATTCCGGCAGCCAGCGAACCAGCCGCACTCCGGCAAAGACCGCAAGCGATGCCGGAACCGCCAGCACCGCAGCGATCTGAAGGTTGCCCGGGTTCAACTGCCCCAGCGCGTAGTAAGGCAGCAGCTTCGCCGCATTGATCGCGGCGAAGGCAATGGTCGATGTGCCGGCAAGGACCGCCTTCGACATCCCCAGCGGCAGGGCATAGACCTGATAGGGCGGCGCGCCGGCATGGCTGACAAAGCTGGTGAACCCCGAAAGCGTGCCCCAGAACAGGCCCGGAGCCACCCTGGCCCGTCTCGGCGCAGCCACAGCCTGCTTGCGGATCAGAAGGTTCGCCGCAAAGGCCAGCCCGATTGCTCCGACCAGCAGCGTCACGGCAGGCTCGGGCACCACCGACGCCGTGGCCCAGCCGATACCGACCCCGACAAGCGCTCCGGGCAGGAAGATCGCAAGAACCCGGCGGTCAAAGGCGTGGCGATAGGCGTAAAGCCCGAAGATGTCCGACACGACATACACTGGCAGCAATAACCCGGCCGCCAGCACCGGAGACATTACCAGCGCCATCACCGGCACGCCCATCATGCCCACCACCGGCACGCCGCCCTTGCCCATGCCGACCAACGCCGCCGCGAGGACCGCTACCACCCAGTATGCCGTCGTTTCCATGCTGTCCTCCGAAGCCGCTACCGCTAACGCCGATCTTTGCCGCTGGAAAGTGGCGCTCTTTCGCATACAATTGTATACCGAACCCGATTCCAATGCTAGACAGACGCCCGCGAAGCGGCTACCCACGGCGCGAAAAGTCTCAAAGGAGGTTCCCATGGCAAGACCCAGGATTGCACTGATCGGTGCCGGCCAGATCGGCGGCACGCTCGCCCATCTGATCGCGCTGAAGGAACTGGGCGACGTTGTCCTGTTCGACATTGCCGAAGGCACGCCGCAGGGCAAGGCGCTGGACATCTCGCAGTCCGGCCCGGTCGAGGGTTTCGACGCCGCCATTTCCGGCACCAATTCCTACGCCGATCTTGCCGGGGCTGACGTCTGCATCGTCACCGCCGGCGTGCCAAGGAAACCGGGTATGAGCCGCGATGACCTTCTGGGCATCAACCTTAAGGTGATGAAATCGGTGGGCGAAGGCATCAAGGCGCATTGCCCGAACGCTTTTGTCATCTGCATCACCAACCCGCTGGATGCGATGGTCTGGGCGCTGCGGGAATTCTCGGGCCTGCCGCATGGCAAGGTCGTCGGCATGGCCGGCGTGCTGGACTCGGCCCGTTTCCGCCACTTCCTGGCGCTGGAGTTCAACGTCTCGATGAAGGACGTCACCGCCTTCGTGCTGGGTGGCCACGGCGACACGATGGTGCCGTCGGTCCGCTATTCCACCGTCGGCGGCATCCCGCTGCCCGACCTGGTGGCGATGGGCTGGACCACACAAGAGAAACTTGACGCCATCGTCCAGCGCACCCGCGACGGCGGGGCCGAGATCGTCGGCCTTTTGAAGACCGGGTCGGCCTTCTATGCCCCGGCCGCCAGTGCCGTCGAGATGGCCGAGGCCTACCTCAAGGACCAAAAGCGCCTGCTGCCCTGCGCCGCCTACGTTAAAGGCGCCTACGGGCTTGACGGCATGTATGTCGGCGTCCCGGTCATCCTTGGCGCCGGCGGAGTGGAACGGGTGGTCGAGGTCAAGCTTGACGCCGCCGAGAAGGTCATGTTCGACAAGTCGATCGACGCGGTGAAGGGCCTTTTGGCAGCCTGCAAGGCCATCGACCCGACGCTGGGGTGATACATGCCCCGCAGGTCGGGCTTCGGCCCGACCCGTGTAGGGTGCGCATTCATGGCGCACCCATCCCAATTCCGGCCTGATCGCGATGACTACGGTCCAGCGCAACGGGCCATAGAAGGTTGGTCACAGCGCATTGTCGCACCCTGAGATTGCCCCCTCGGCCGACGGAGCGGTCGTTCAACTCTTTGATACTGGCAGGGTTTGTTTGCAGAACTTGCGCAGGATGGGTTGCCGCGACTTCGCGCCGGTTTCTGGCGTTTCGCGATTGCGCCGGGACGTGCTACTGTTCACTTGGCACTTCCCGTATTTCAGGAAAACACCACCGGAAGACACCAGGGGTGGACCAGCATGAGCGCGACAGTCTTTGAGATACTTGAGAAAGTGGACCATCTCGGCTGGGCCGACGAAAATGACTTTGTTATGGGCGCAGGTGAAGAAATTTCGGCGGACGTGATTGCCGAGCAGAAGAACTGGTCACTCTATGCGCTCGACCTGCCAAAGAATCTGGCCTGGTTTGTCGAGCTGCCCGAAGGGCTCGACCTGGCCCAAAGCGCCTTCGCCTACCTTGATCAACACAAGCACGCCCGCCGGGTCCTGCGCCTCTCGCTTGCCGAGCTGGAAGTGGTGGCTCAACGCTGTCCGTTGCCAGAACGTGTGATATTCGCTTTTAATACAGGCCGCTGTGGCTCAACCTTGGTGTCGCATGTGCTGAATTGCTGCCCCGGCGTCTGGTGCCTGTCCGAGCCGATGGCATTTCCCTCGCTGATCCTGAAAGACTACAACTCAACGCCGCGGTTCGATTACCCGCGGGAAAAGCTTGTCACGTTGATCCGCAGCTTCACTCGACTGCTCTTTCAGCCTCCGGCAGGCGCGGGGCATGACGTTTTCGCAATCAAGTTTCACAGCCAGTGCCTGTTTCATGCGGATATCTACCGCGAAGCGTTTCCGGATGCGTCTTTCGTATTTCTCTATCGGGATGCGATTGGCTGGACGAAGTCAGTTTACCAGATGGCCCTCAAATATGGCTCCGAGACGCAATTGACTGGCGAAGAAAGGACTTCGATCTGGAATACTCTGTCTGCGGCCGAAGACGTGTCATACCTGCGCCCCTTCATTGATCTGGACGCCGAAACGTTGCCACTCGAAGACGGTATCGTGATCGGTTGGGCGTGGTATATGGAACAGTATAACCGGCTGCTCGCAACAGGCGTGCCCTTTCTGGCACTGCGCTACAACGAGTTGAACCAGGACCGCGAAGCGTCGCTGAAGCGCCTCTTTGCGCATTGCGGACTGCCCGTCGAAGATGTGAAAGGCGGGCTGACCGCTTTCGAAGAGGATTCTCAGGCCGGCACACAGTTGTCGCGCTCGATCACGGTAGACCGGATGAGCGAAGATCAGGTTGCAAGGGCACGGTCCCTCCTTGCCAGACATCCGCGCCACGGCAATCCGGATCGTCTTTTGGCGGACATCTATTCGCCCACGCCGTAAGTCGAAGCGATGACCGCAGCTGAAGGACCGATTTCTGGCGGTTGCCGGGTGACCTTCCGCTTCTGCCCGGGACTCGAACCCGCCAGGCACCCACTTGCCGGCAAGGCGTCGATGGCATGCCCTGGCCAAGGCCCACACCCCCTTCCCCCTTGCCCCCGCCCCCTGAATCCGGCATCCCCTGACGATCCCATGCAGTGGAGACCCCCATGGACTACTCCAAATCCGGCAACCCCAAGGGTGCCCGCCACAATCCCCGTGGCCCCGACCACACCCAGAAGGGCGCGCCGAAATCCGTCACGCCGCCGCGTGAGACGAAAGAGCAGCTTCTCGCCCGCATGAAGGCCGCCGCCAAGGCTCCGGTCCAGAAGGATCCGCCAAAGGACTCCACCTCCTGACACGGCTTGCCTCGCCCTACCTTGCCCCCGGCTTTTATGAGCAAGCGATCTCGACGGGCCGGCACCGCGACATCGTCGGCGGCCGCTGGGGGGAAACCGGGCGGGTCCAGATGGCCGCCCTTCAGGCCGAAGGCATGACCCCCGCCGACCATCTTCTGGACATCGGCTGCGGGTCGCTGCGGCTTGGCCACCTTGCCGTGCCGTTCCTTGACTTGGGCCATTACTGGGGCACGGACGCCTCGCTGGCCCTGATGCGGCACGGGCGGACGACCGAACTTGGCGACCCCGCCCGCCTGCCCGAAGACCAGCTGGTCGAAGACGCCGACTTCGCCTTTCCGGGCATCCCCGACCGGATCACCTTCGCCATCGCCTTCGGCGTCTTCACCCACCTGCCTGCCGACCGCCTGCGTCCGGCACTGGTCAGCCTGCGCGCCCGTTTTCCGAACCTGCGCGCGGCGCTGGTGTCGCTGTTCCTGTCGGACGCTTCGGACCCCACCCGTCAGGCGGACGGCGTCGTGACCCACCCGGACCGCCCGCCCTACCACCGCCCCCGCGCGGCGGTCGAAGCCGGGGCAAGGTCTGCCGGCTTCACCCCGTCCTGGTCCGACCGGCAACTGCCGCGCGGGCAGGCCCTGCTGGTCCTGACCTGAGCAATTCCTTACCCGGGCCGACGCGGGAGAAGCATTGACCCCCGCCCGCGCCGGACCGACACTTCGCCCGACAACAGCATGAGGCAACCGATGCGCGCCGCCGTCCTCGCTCTCGCCCTTCTCGCCGCGCCCGCCGCCGCCGAGACGATTTCGCAGGAAATCGCCCGCAGCGGCATCGGCCCGACCGAAGCACGCCTTGCCGCCCTGCCGGCCCCCACCAACGAAGAGCTGTTCGCGCTGGCCGGCCTGCACTTTCTTGGCGGCGTCGAAGCGGCGCTGCAACTGCGCTGGCAGACCGGCATCCGCGCCGACTGGTCGGAACTGCCGATCCTGCGCCTGCCGATCCCGGAGAACCCCGCTGCCCGCCCCTTCGTCCCCGCCGATTTCACCGCCCTGGTGACCGGCCTTGACGCCGACATGGAGGCTGCCCGCACCGCCCTGACCCAGCTTGGCGACAGGCCCTTCGCGCTGGAGATCCGGCTGGCTGACCTCTGGTTCGACATCAACCTCAGCGGCACCCGCGACGAGGGCGAGGATATCGCCTCGGTCGCGGGCCTGACGCTGGGGGGGGGCCGGATGATCGCGGTCCCGGTCGAGGACCCGGTGATCCGCTTCGATACCGCCGATGCCGCCTGGCTGTCGGCCTACACCCATTTCCTGTCGGGCTTCGCTGCAACCGCGCTGGCCTATGACCCGGAACCCGCGATCCAGCGGGTAATGGACAGCTCGGCCGCGATTTATGCGCTGTGGGGCGACACCCCGCCGCCGAACGCGATGGACATGATGTTCGGCCGGCAGGTCGACCGGGTGGCGATGGTGCTGTTCGCCCTGTCGAAAACCCCGGACAAGACCCTTGCCATGCAGGCCCACGGCCATTTCCTGGCGATGATCGAAGCGAACCGCCGTCTGTGGTCCATGGTTGGCCTTGAGACCGACAATGACCGCGAATGGATCCCGAACGACCGGCAGGTGTCCGGTCTTGGCGTCGCGCTGCCGCCCGAGACGGGCAAGCGCTGGCAGGCCGTCCTTGCCGACGCCGAGGCAGTGCTGAACGGCGAGGCGCTGATCCCGCACTGGCGCTTCGGGGCCGAGGCGGGGATCAATCTGAAGAAGGCCTTCGCAGATCCGCCCGCCGTGGATCTGGTCACCTGGATCCAGGGCGAGGGGCTTCTGCCCTATGCTGAAAAGGGCCGCCGGATCAGCGCCGATGCCTGGAACGACTTTGAACGCCTGCTCTCGGGCGATGCGGTCCTGTTCGCGGTGTTCCTGAATTAGACCGCCCGCTCATCGAGCCCGTGCGGGCTCTCTTCGCTTGGGTCAACGAAGAAAGCCCGCAAGGGCTTGATGAGTGGCTGCGTTCCGAGCGCGATCAGCGCGCCGGCAAGCCCGACACCACCGTCTCCAGCGTCGCCACCAGCTTGTCGGCGATCTCGTCCAGTTCGGCATCGGTCGCATTGAACGGCGGTGCCAGGATCACCGTGTCGCCCGCCGCCCCGTTGACATGCCCACCAGAGGGATAGCAGATCAGGCCGCGCCGCAGGCCTTCGGCCCGGATGCGCCCGTTGACCCCAAGGCTCGCGGCGAAGGGGGCTTTGGTTTCGGGATCGGCGACCAGCTCGACCCCGATGAAATAGCCCCGACCCCGCACATCGCCCACTTGAGGCAGATGCGCCAGCCGCTGACGCAGCGCGGCCTGCCAGCGCGGACCCTTGTCACCGATGCGGGCCAGAAGCCCTTCCTCGCGGATGATCCGCTGCACCGCCACCCCGGCCGCCAGACAGGCCGAGTGGCCGGTGTAGGTATGCCCGGTCAGCGGCCCGCCATGACCCGCTGCCATCACCTCGGCGATCTCTTTGGTATAGACTGCGGCTCCCAGGGGCAGATAGCCGCCCGACAGCGACTTTGCGACGGTAAGGATATCCGGCCGGAACCCGTCGCCTTCGGATGCCCGCCAGACCCCGGTCCGGCCCGACCCGCACATCACCTCGTCCGAGATCACCAGCACCCCATGGCGCCGGCAGACTTCGGCCACCGCCGGGCCATAGCCCTGTGGCGCAGGCAAGGCCCCGCCTGCCGCGCCCACCACCGGCTCGAAGATGAAGGCGGCCACCGTTTCTGGCCCCAGCCGCAGGATCTCGGTCTCCAGTTCCGCCGCCAGATGCGCGACCAGCCGCTCTGGGCTGACGCCCTCGGGCGGGCGGTAGGCGTTCGCGGCGCTGACCCGCCCGACGCTGGGCAAGGCGCCGGCAAAAGCGCGCTGGCGGTCCTCGAACCCCGACAGCGCCGTCGCCATCAGCGTGTTGCCATGCCACGACCGCTTGCGCGCGATGAAGTTCACCCGGGCCGGATCGTCCCGGTCGAAATGATACTGCAAGGCGATCTTCACCGCACTTTCCACCGCCTCGGACCCGCTGGTCGTGTAGACCATGTCCGCCATGCCGGTGGCGTCGCGGATCGTCTCGCTCATCTCCTCCAAAGGGTCGCTGGTGAACAGATAACGGTAGCCGTAGGCCACACGCTCCATCTGCGCTGCGACCGCCGCATTCACCCGGGCATCGCCATGCCCGACCGAAAACACCGCCGGCCCGCCCGAGCCGTCGATGTATTGCCGCCCGTCGGTGTCCCACAGATAGACGCCGCGTCCATGCGAAATCCGGGGCAGCGCCGTCTGTGTGATATCGTTCGCGCTTGGGCGTGGCATGACGGTCTCCTGCGAAGCTGCGGCCAAGGCTTCGCAGCGCGCGGATGGCTTGTCAATCCGACCACAACCCCCTTGATTCGCGGGTCTGGCCGGGGCGGAAGGGCCAATGTGATCACAATTTTCAATTCAGTGATCACACCCTTTGAAATTGTGATCACAATACGACTTTTCTGACGATTATCGGGCATTTGGCGTTTGGTTCGCGCCCCTGACCGTGCCAGAACAGCGCCAGACACTTTCTGACGTCAGCAGGAACGGGGATCCGTCGCATGAACATCCACGAATACCAGGCCAAGGCGCTTCTGCGCAGCTACGGCATCCCGGTCAGTGACGGCCGCGTGGTCCTGAAGGCTGAAGACGCCAAGACCGCCGCGGGGGAACTTGACGGGCCACTCTGGGTGGTGAAATCCCAGATTCACGCCGGCGGCCGCGGCAAGGGCCATTTCAAGGAACCCGAGGCTGGCGAAAAGGGCGGTGTCCGCCTGGCCCGCAGCGTTGGTGAGGCGGCAGAGTTCGCCCGCCAGATGCTGGGCCGCACCCTTGTCACCGTCCAGACCGGCCCGGCGGGCAAGCAGGTCAACCGCATCTACATCGAAGACGGCAGCGACATCGACCGTGAGTTCTACCTGGCCTTCCTGATCGACCGGCAGACCAGCCGCATCTCCATCGTCGCCTCGACCGAAGGCGGGATGAGCATCGAGGACGTGGCGCATGACACGCCCGAAAAGATCCACACCTTCACTGTCGACCCCGCCACGGGCCTGCAGGATTTCCACGGCCGCCGCGTCGCCTTTGCGCTGGGGCTGACCGGCGCGCAGGTGAAGTCCTGCGTGGGCATCGTCAAGACGCTGTACCGGATGTTCCTCGAAAAAGACATGGACATGCTGGAAATCAACCCCTTCTGCATCCTGAAGGACGGCACCCTGCGCCTTCTCGACGCCAAGATGGCCTTCGACGGCAACGCGACCTACCGCCACCCCGACATCGCCGCCCTGCGGGATGAGACCGAGGAAGACCCGAAGGAGCTTGCCGCGTCGAAGTTCGACCTGAACTATATAGCACTTGATGGCGAGATCGGCTGCATGGTCAACGGCGCAGGGTTGGCGATGGCCACGATGGACATCATCAAGCTGTACGGCGCCGAGCCCGCCAACTTCCTTGACGTCGGCGGTGGTGCCACCAAGGAAAAGGTGAC
>JANOER010000203.1:0-7665 GCA_031441285.1 Rhodobacterales bacterium | reverse complement strand
TCAGAGGGCAGGTCGATGATGAAATCTACCCCCTTTTCGCCCGCCTGCTGGCTGAGATACTGGCAAAGGTTCGACAGGGTCTTGAGAAGATTGAACTCTTCTTCCTCTTCCTTGACCAGTTCGCTGTCCAGCCGTGACGCGTTGGAAATGTCGCTGACCAGCCGGTCCAGCCGGCGCACGTCATGTTCGATCACGTCCAGCAGCTTTTCGCGCTGTTCTTCCTTCTTCACGAAGCGCAGCGATCCGACCGCAGACCGCAAGCTGGCCAGCGGATTCTTGATCTCGTGCGCGACGTCCGCGGCGAACTGTTCGTTCGCGTCGATCCGTTCGTAAAGCGCCGAAACCATGCCCCGCATGGCGACGGACAGGCGGCCGATCTCGTCGGGCCTTGCGGCAAGGTCGGGGATGCGGACCCGGTTTGGGGCAACCCGGCGGGAATCGCGATCGCGTCCGATTTCGGCCGCTGCGGCAAGGTCGGACAGCGGGTTCGAAATGGTCGAGGCAAGGATCAGGCTGAGACCGATCGACACGCACAGCGCCAGAACGAACATTTGCAGGATCTGTTCGCGTTCGTAGCGCACCAGCCGGTCGATTTCGGCCGAAGTCGAGGTGATCGCGACCGCGCCTACCACTTCACCCGAAATCAGGATCGGCGCCGCGACCGAGAACAGCAGGCTGCCCTCGCCGTCCTTCGTGGTCCGGCTGAGAGTTTCGCCCGCACGCGCGCCCTCGAAAGCTTCCAGCGCACGCAGGGCGGGATCGATCGTTTCAGTCCGGACGCCACGCCCCTGCCGCAAGATCACGGTGACGCCGTTCCAGACCCCTTCCAGAAAGTCGGCAAGGATGGTCGGCCGTCCGGGGTTCGCAACCAGGGTGTCTGTGCCCTGCCCCACCTTCGATGCGACAATCCGGCCGGTCGGATCGAAGATGAAGACTTCATAAAGCGGATCGACCTTCGTATCTTCAAGCGGTCGGCGGAAGTCAAAGCTGCTGACGCCGGGTTGCAACTGCGCCTGGTAGACCGCAGCGATCAATTCTGCCTGCTGTTCCATCCCCAGCTGGCGCTGCAGGGCAAGACTGTCACGGAACGGGTTCATGAACAGAACCCCGACCACCAGCATGACCAGCGCCATGACGTTGAAGACGATGATCTTGCGCGCAAGCGGCGAGCGGTTCAGCCCGACGATGCTGCGTCCGCCACGGCCTTCCTTCAGCCGCTCGACGGTGGCGTCGGGCGAAACCCAGTCTTCACCCAGAAGGACGTCGCCCGACCGCTTGGGCCGAGGGTCTTCATAGGCAATCCGGGGTGACGAGGTCATGTCAGACAGCCGTCACTCTTCGTTGTAACGGTAGCCGATGCCATAAAGCGTCTCGATCGCCGAGAACGTGTCATCGACCGACCGCATCTTCTTGCGCAGCCGCTTGATGTGGCTGTCGATGGTCCGGTCGTCGACATAGACCTGATCGTCATAGGCCACGTCCATCAGCTGATCGCGCGACTTCACGAACCCGGGCCGCTGGGCAAGGGCTTGCAAGAGCAGGAATTCGGTGACCGTCAGTGATACTTCCAGCCCTTTCCAGGCGACGGAATGGCGCAGCGGATCCATCCGCAGGGCGCCGCGCTCCATCATCCGGGTTTCTTCGGTGGCCGCGGCCTCGCCGGTGTTGATCGCTTCTTGCCGGCGCAGAAGGGCGCGGATCCTCTCGACCAGCAGGCGCTGGCTGAAGGGCTTCTTGACGTAGTCGTCGGCCCCCATGCGCAGGCCCAGAACTTCGTCGATCTCGTCATCCTTCGAGGTCAGGAAGATCACCGGGATCGAGGTCTTCTGCCGCATGCGCTGCAGAAGATCCATGCCGTCCATCCGGGGCATCTTGATGTCCAGAACCGCCATGTCGGGCATCCGGCGGTTGAACGCCTCAAGTGCCGACTGGCCGTCGTTGTAGGTTTCGACTTCGAAACCTTCTGCCTCAAGCGTCATGGCGACCGATGTCAGAATATTCCTGTCGTCGTCCACAAGGGCGATGCGCGACATCGTCTGTCCTCCCTGTAACTGCTGCTGTCTCATTGATATTTTCCGACCATAGTTGGCCCTTGCGCCTTCAATATCAACAGGAAAGCGAATCGCCTTTTCAGAACTGCTGCGAAAGGTGGCAATTTCGCCGACCACGCCGCGCCGCAAAGCCTTTGGTCCACCAATTGGCCAACTGGTGGCGCTAACGTCGGAATGATTGCGCTAACGTATTGAAAACATGCTGTTCTCAAGCAGAATCATCATGCTATATCCAAAGTATGGCAAGCATCTGACACGGCTTGCCGTGGCACCCATGGCCTGGGTGCGTGGGAGGAACCGCCGCAGACACCGCATTGCCGGAACTGCCGCCTTTCGGAGCTTGCAGGATGACCCAAGACCCCTCACGCGGACGCGTGAACCCGTCGTTTCAACTGGACCGGATCGGCATGTCGGGCGTTGCCGTCGCCCACTACAACTATGTCGAGGCGGCGCTGGTCGAAGCGGCGGTCGCGCGGGGCGAAGGGCGGCTGGGTCGGGGCGGGGCATTCCTGTGCACCACGGGCCAGTTCACCGGACGGTCGCCGAAAGACAAGTTCGTTGTCCGCACCCCCGCGACGGAAGACTCGATCTGGTGGGAAAACAACGCGGCGATGGCGCCTGACGCCTATGCCCGGCTGAAGGCGGACATGCTGGCGCATGTGACGGGCACAGAGGTTTTCGTGCAGGATCTTTATGCCGGGGCTGATCCGCTGCATCGGCTTGACGTGCGCGTCGTGACCGAACTTGCCTGGCACGGGCTTTTCATCCGCCACCTTCTTCGTCGGCCTGACCGGGCCGAGCTTGACACCTTCACCCCGGACTGGACGATCATCAACCTGCCCTCGTTCAAGGCCGACCCGGCCCGCCACGGCTGCCGGACCGAAACCGTGATCGCGCTGAACTTCGACGATCGCTGCGTGCTGATCGCGAATACGGCCTACGCGGGCGAGAACAAGAAGGCGGTCTTCACGGTTCTCAACTATCTTCTGCCTGACAAGGGCGTCATGCCGATGCACTGTTCGGCCAACCACGCGCCCGGCAATCCGGTCGATGCCGCCGTGTTCTTCGGCCTTTCGGGCACCGGCAAGACCACGCTTTCGGCCAGTCCCGACCGCACGCTGATCGGCGATGACGAACATGGCTGGTCCGATCGCGGGATCTTCAACTTCGAGGGCGGCTGCTACGCCAAGACCATCGACCTTGACCCCAAGGCCGAGCCGGAGATTCACGCCACCACCCACCGCTTCGGCACGGTGGTCGAAAACATGGTCTACGACCCCGAAACGCTGGAACTGGACTTTTCGAACCGCAGCCTCACTGAAAACACCCGCTGTGCCTATCCGCTCGACGCTATTTCGAACGCCAGCGCCACCGGGCTTGGCGGGCCGCCACGCCATGTGGTGATGCTGACCTGCGATGCGTTCGGCGTGCTGCCCCCGATCGCGCGGCTGACACCGGCGCAGGCGATGTATCATTTCCTGTCCGGCTTCACCTCCAAGGCCGCCGGCACCGAGCGCGGGGTGACCGAACCGCAGCCGACTTTCTCTGCCTGCTTCGGCGCGCCGTTCATGCCCCGCCGCCCCGAGGTCTACGGCAAGCTTCTGCAAGCCAAGATCGACAGGCTGGGGGCCTCGTGCTGGCTGGTGAACACCGGCTGGACCGGCGGCGCCCACGGCACCGGCCGCCGGATGCCGATCAAGGCGACGCGCGCGCTTCTGGCCGCGGCGCTGGACGGCTCGCTTGCCGGTGCGGAGTTCCGCAAGGATCCGGTCTTCGGCTTCGAGATTCCGGTCACCGTGCCGGGCGTGGACGCAAGCCTTCTCGACCCGCGTGGCACCTGGGCCGACCCGGCCGCCTATGATGCTCAGGCCGCGCGGCTGGTTGCAATGTTCCAGAAGAACTTTGCCCAGTATGTCCCGCACATCGACGCAGACGTGAAAGCCGCCGCGATCGGCTGACCTTGCCGGCTTCAGCGTCGGGCTTCGCTCGCGACACTTTCATTCGTATGCCGATCCTCCGGCGAAATCTAATTGCGCTGCGACTGCGAAGGCGCTAGGGCTTTGCGGGTGCAGAAACCCGGTGGAAGCAGAGGGCAATGATGCCGCATGACGGACAGACCATGACCCGGACCGCGATCCTGGATGACCTTCTTACCCTCACGGCGGCCGTGCTGCCCGAGATCGGCGCGCTGTTCACCTCTGGCCGCGAAACTCTGCGGGCCGAGGTCACCCTTGCCGGCAAGCTGTCCGCCCCCGCGCTGGAGGACCGGCAGCATCAGGCCCACGCGCTGGCCTGGCTGGCAACCTATCTAGAGGGCCTGCGCCAGTTGCAGGCCTGGGCGCTTCGCGTGCAGGAGGCCGGGCGCTTTGGCGAGATGGAGGCGCTGATCCTGCAGATCGGCTTTGGCGAATATCTGGCCCAGATCGCTGGCGGCATCCCGATGAGCCAGCTTGAAATCGCGCGGCTTTCCGACATGGGCGTTGACTGGACCCCTTCGGCCGATGCTGCCCTGCTGATCCGAGGCGGCAATACCTCGGCCGCACGGGCGCGGCTGGTTGTGCTGATGCAGGACAACCACGGCCGCGCCACTTTTGGCGCGCCGGGCCTCGACGACGAACTGGAAATGATCCGCGACCAGTTTCGCCGCTATGCCGATGAAAAGGTCATCCCCTTCGCCCACGACTGGCACCTGAAGGACGAACTGATCCCGATGGAGGTGATCACCGACCTTGCCGAGATGGGCGTCTTCGGCCTGACCATCCCCGAAGAATTCGGCGGCTTCGGGCTGTCCAAGGCGTCGATGGTCGTGGTCAGCGAGGAGTTGTCGCGCGGCTATATCGGCGTGGGCAGCCTTGGCACCCGGACCGAGATTGCGGCCGAGCTGATCCTCTGCGGCGGCACCGACGCGCAGAAGGCCCATTGGCTGCCAAAGCTTGCCAGCGGCGAAATCCTGCCGACTGCCGTCTTTACCGAGCCGAACACCGGGTCGGACCTTGGTGCCCTGCGCACCCGTGCAGTCAAGGACGGCGACGACTGGCAGGTGACCGGCAACAAGACCTGGATAACCCATGCCGCCCGCACCCATATGATGACCCTTCTGGCCCGTACCGACCCCGACACCACCGACTATCGCGGCCTTTCGATGTTCCTGGCCGAAAAGACCCCCGGCACCGACGCTGACCCCTTCCCCACCCCCGGGATGACCGGCGGAGAGATCGAGGTTCTGGGCTACCGGGGCATGAAAGAATACGAACTGGCCTTCGACGGCTTTGCCGTAAAGGGCGAGAACCTTCTGGGCGGCATCACCGGCCAGGTCTTCAAGCAGCTGATGCAGACCTTCGAGAGCGCCCGCATCCAGACCGGAGCCCGCGCAGTGGGTGTCGCGCAATCGGCGCTGGAGACGGGGATGCAATACGCCCTTGACCGCAAGCAGTTCGGCAAGCCGCTGATCGCCTTCCCGCGCATCGCCGGCAAGCTGGCGATGATGGCGGTCGAGATCATGATCGCCCGGCAGCTGACCTATTTCAGCGCCTGGCAGAAGGACCACGGCCACCGCTGCGATCTTGAGGCCGGGATGGCCAAGCTTCTGGGTGCGCGGGTCGCCTGGGCCGCGGCCGACAACGCGCTTCAGATCCACGGCGGCAACGGATTCGCGCTGGAATACCGGATCAGCCGCATCCTCTGCGACGCCCGCATCCTGAACATCTTCGAGGGTGCTGCCGAGATTCAAGCCACCGTCATCGCGCGTCGCCTGCTGGACTGAATCCTGAAAACCGGGCTTGCCCTCTTGCCACTCTGCTCCAGTTCAGCAATGTTGACAGTGTAAAGACAGAGGTGAGCCATGCCGGAAACCGTCCTTCTGACCGGAGTGTCGGGCTTCATCGCCAAGCACGTCGCGCTGAAACTTCTGAACGCAGGATATGATGTGCGCGGAACCGTCCGCCGCCTTGACCGTGGCGACGAGGTTCGCGCGGCCCTTGCTTCGCATCTTGGCGACAAGACCGGACAGCTGACCTTCGCACAGGCCGACCTTGAATCCGACGCCGGCTGGGCCGAGGCGATGGCCGGGGTCTCTGCAGTTGTTCACACCGCCTCGCCCTTCCCGATCGCCCAGCCGAAGGATCCGCAAGACCTGATCCGGCCGGCGGTCGAAGGCACCCGTCGCGTGCTGGAGGCTGCCGCAACAGCAGGGGTCAAGCGGGTCGTCCTGACCTCTTCGGTTGCCGCCGTGCTGGACCTGACCAAGAGCGACCACATGCACGACGAAGCAGATTGGTGTGACCCGTCCAAAGCCACGGCCACCCCGTATGACCAGTCGAAAACCCTTGCCGAACGGGCCGGCTGGGAGATCGCCAAAGCGCGCGGGCTGGACCTGACGACGATCAACCCAAGCCTTGTCCTTGGGCCGCCGCTTGACGAACACTATGGGTCGTCCCTGGGTCTGGTCGAGCGCTTCCTGAAGGGGAAAGATCCGATGGTGCCTCCGGTCGGCTTTGGCATCGTCGATGTGCGCGACGTGGCCGAAATGCATCTGCGCGCGCTGCAGCGGTCCGAGACGGCGGGAAAACGCTATATCGCCAGCGCAGGATCGATGGCCTTCGTTGATCTCACGCGCGCACTCAAGGCGGCTTGGCCAACAAGGCGCATCCCGACGCGAGAGGCGCCACAGGTGCTGATCCGTCTGCTTGGCCTCTTTGATCCCAGCGTCCGTGCCATTCTGCCGCGGCTTGGCAAAACTGACAAAGTGTCCAATGCCCGCGCCGTGCGCGAGATGGGGATGGAATTTGTGGCACCCAAGGCTGCGTTGATGGCCTCGGCAGAATGGCTGGTCAAGCACGGCAAGGTCTGGGCCTGACCGGCTCAGCCCCCGCCGCGTGAGGGGCGCAGGGTTCCCAGCCGGGGGTGCAGCTTGCCTGCCACCGCCCAGGCGGACAGAAGCCCCACCCCCGCCGCGACGAAAATGGCCGGCAAGGGCGCCACCCACAGGACCAGCCAGGCCATTCCCGGCGTCAGGATACCCGAGACGTCGCGGAAGCTGGAATAGACGGCGGACATTTCGGTCCGTTCGCTTGGCTTGACCGACATCAGGAACGGCAGGCCCCCGACGACGTCCAGCACGACCAGAAACACCGACGCCCCCATGACCAGAACCACCGTCGCCCAAGGCAGAAAGGCCAGAAGGCCGGCCGCGCAGAAGAGAAGCCCGCAGGTCCCGAACGCCGCCCGCACCGACCAGCGCACCGAAAGCCGGCGTGCCGCCCGGTTCAGCGCCGGGGCTGCGAACAAAAGCGCGTTGGTGACCGACAAGGCGATGCCACCCACCTTGTCGCCGAGGCCCGCCTCAATGCAGAAGATCGGCAGGTAGACCACATAGACCCACCAGCCGCAGCTGCGCATCACCGCGAACATCCAGCCGGCAATCAGCCGGGGCTGGCTGAAGAACCGGCTCAGATAGCCCAGAGGGTTGACCGTGGGGCGCTTGGCCCGGGTGATCTGCTTGCCGTTGCCAAGGCGCAAGACCCAGAACGACACCAGAAGAACCAGCGCGAAGCTGCCCGCCACAAGGAACGGAGCGGGGGCCCAACTGTGGTAAAGCCAGACGCCTGTCATCGGT
>JANOER010000202.1:0-6674 GCA_031441285.1 Rhodobacterales bacterium | reverse complement strand
CCATTGTTGGTGGGCCCCGGGCGGGGCGGGCGCCCGCAACTGGCCCCCCCTACCCCGGCGCCCACCGATCCTAGACGGCTGGATCAGAGCTTGCCTTCGTCCTCGAAGACTTCGGTCCAGTCTGAAACCAGACCATCCAGCGCCTCTTGCGCGGTGCCTTGTCCCGCCACGACGAAATCATGAAAGCGTTTCTGCGACGCCTGCAACAGCGAGGCGTAGGACGGCTCGGCCCAGAAGTCCTTCACGATTGCCATGCTGTCCAGATAGGTCTGAGCATAGGGCTGGCTGGCGGCAAATGCCGGATCCTCGACAACCGCGCGCAGCGCCGAGAAGCCGCCCATGGTCCACCACTTCTGCTGCACCTCGGGCTGGGCGAACCACTTGATGTATTCCAGCGCCATGTCCTGCTTTTCCGAATAGGACACCACCGAGATCCCCTGCCCGCCAAGCTGCGCGAAACGCTCGCCGCCCGGTCCGGCCGGGTTGACCAGATAGCCGGTCTTGCCGCCGCCGACGTTCGGGTCCGCCTCGAACCCCGGCCAGGTAAAGGCGAAGTTCATCTGCATCGCGACCTGGCCCGACTTGTAGGCGTCGATCCCTTCGCCCATGTAGCTGTTCGACGCACCGGGCGGCGTGCAGCAGTCATATAGCGCCTTGTAAAAGTCCAATCCCTCGACAGCGCCGGCGGAGTTGACGAAGCCGGCCATGTCATAGGGTTTGTCCGGGTTGTCGTACTTGAAGCCGAAGCTGTAAAGCACGTCCATCGCGCCCATGGTGATGCCTTCGGATCCGCGCTCGGTGTAGATCGAAGCGCCATAGACCGTCTTGCCGTCGATCTCGCGGCCCTGGAAGAATTCGGCAATCTCTTTCAGTTCAGCGAAGGTTGCCGGCGGGGTCAGGTCGCGGCCGGTCTTTTCCTTGAAGGCGGTCTGGATTTCGGGCCGCTCGAACCAGTCGCGGCGATAGGTCCATCCCACGACATCGCCGAAGGCCGGCATCGCCCAATAGTTGGGAGTGCCCTTCGGCCATTCGGCATACCCGGTCACCGTGGCCGGCACGAAATCGGCCATGTCGATGCCGTTGGCCGCGAAGAAATCGTTCAGCTTGATGTAGTGTCCGCTTTCCGCACCCGAGCCGATCCACTGGCTGTCGCCGATCATCAGGTCGCACAGCTTGCCGCCCGAGTTCAGCTCGTTCAGCATCCGGTCGGCAAAGTTGGTCCACGGAACGAATTCGAAGTTCATCTTCACGCCGGACTGGGCCTCGAAGTCCTTGGAAAGCTCGACAAGCGCGTTTGCCGGATCCCAGGCGGCCCAGCACAGGGTCAGTTCGGTGGCTTGCGCATTCGCCTGGGCACCCCAGACCAGAGCAAGCGCCGCAGATGCGGCCAGTGTCATACGTGTCATGCAGTCCTCCCGATGTGGTTGTTGCGGACCCGTGCGGTCGCCGGGTCTTCTTGGATTGAACCTACGATAGGCACGAGTGCCGGTCCGTGTAAAGCATTTCTGAGGTGCGTACCTCAAAAACGGGACGGCACCAGGATCAAAGCGCTTTGAAGGCTTCAGTCACTCGGCTTCGGCGGGGTCCGGCAGGGCAGAGTCAGCCGGGGCGGGCAGCAGATTCTCGCGCAGAAGAACCGTGATGCGAATCTGTTCCTGGCCTGAGTCGATCGCCTGCCGGTCGGCCTTGGCGCGCAGGACGCGCAGGGCCGAGCGGGCAAGATGCCCGGTGTCCTGGGCGATCACCGCGTCGATGCTGCCATCCTCCAGCCCGCTGCGGGTATGGCCGGTCAGCTCGTGCGCGACGACGACCAGACGGCCGGCAAGGCCAGCCTTGCGCACGGCTTCGTTCACCCCGCGCGCCCCGGCCCCGGCGACATAGATCGCCACCACGTTGTCATGCGACGCAAGGCAGGCCGCGGTGATCCGGCTGGTTAGGTCGCGGTCATCGTGGCCTTCAAGCGAGGGAAGCGTCTGCAGATGTGGATACCGCGCTGCCAGAACTTCGTCGAAGCCAAGGCGGCGGTCGACCATGTCGCGGGCAAGCATCGAGCCGACCACGACGGCCACCTTTCCAGGTCGCGGCCCGACGAAACGGCCCAGCAGCACGCCTGCCGTAAGCCCGGCCGCATGGTTGTCGATGCCGACGAAATGATCGCGCGGGGCCTGCGGCTGGTCGGTGATCAGGGTCACGACAGCCGTGCCCTGCGCTTTCAGGCGAATGATCAGGTCGCGCACGTCCGGCGTTTCATGCGCCATGATCACGCAGCCGTCGATCGGCTGGTCGCCCTGATCCTCCAGCACGGTGACGATGGCATGGGGATCGCGCTGCGGAACGGTGGCGACGATGATGTCGGTGGCCTCGGCCAGGGGGCCGCGGGCGGCATCGGCGATGGCCGCATGCAGCCCGTGCAGGAACTGGGTCTCGACTGCCGGCAAGATGAACAGGAACCGGTAGCGGCGTTGCCGGGCCAGGTTGGCGGCAGCAACGTTGCGGACATAGCCCAGCCGGTCAATGGCATCGTTGACCGCGCGGATGGTTTTGGCCCGCACTCCAGGCCGGGTGTTCAGCACCCGGTCCACCGTGGCCAGGGAAACCCCGGCCTCGCGCGCGATGTCATTCACGGTTGGCCGCACCGGATCGCCCCTTCCGCCATTTTGGCGACTATCGGTGCCGCTCTGAGGTGCGTCAATCAGGATTCCGCCTTTGCCGCTGGCCGCGCCAGTCCAAGACGGCTTTCCCGTGCGGGCTTGCTGGTGCATCCTGTGCGCGACGCCGGGGGAGGACAGCCATGCGCACGCTTCTGTTGTTCGGGGACAGCAACACCCATGGCACGATGCCGGTGGCGGAACTTGGCCTTTCGGGCCGGTTCGACCGCGAGGACCGCTGGGCCGGGCGGCTGGCCCGGCTTCTGCCGGACTGGGAGGTGATCTGCGAGGGGCATCCAGGCCGCACCACGCTGCACGACGACCCGGTCGAGGGTGCGCACCGCAACGGGCTCACCGTGCTGCCGGCGCTTCTGGAAAGCCACCGGCCGGTGGACGTGGTGTTGGTCATGCTGGGAACCAATGACCTGAAGGAACGGTTTTCGGTCAACGCCGGCGACATCGCGCTGTCGCTTGAGCGGTTGGTGCGGGTGATCCTGGCCTCGGGCGCAGGACCGGGGGGCGGCGCGCCGGGCGTTCTTCTGGTGGCCCCGCCGCCGATCGTCGAGACCGGATGCCTTGCGGGCATGTTCGCCGGCGGGGCGCCGAAATCGCGGGCGCTGGCGGGTGAGGTGCGGGCGGCAGCCTTGCGTGTCGGGGTGCCGTTCTTCGATGCGGGCGCGGTGGTCGAGGTCTCGATGATCGACGGCATCCACTTTGACGCCCTTGCAAACCCGGCGCTGGCCGAGGCCTTCGCGGCGCAGGTCCGGCGGCATTTCCCCTGATCCGGGGGATTTCCGCTTTGCGCGCGACAGAACCTGCCGCAGGATGCGTCATCTGACGGAGGCCCGCATGACTCGCCACGACCCCGCCCTGACCGCTCCGGCCCGTTCCGCCCTGGCCGAGTTGCGCGCCAATGTCGCGTTGCCCTTCACCAGCGCGCGCGCGATGCCGAAATCGGTCTACACCTCGCCCGATTTCGCCGAGGCCGAGGCGCGCCACATCTTCGCAAGAGACTGGCTTTGCGCCGGCCGGGCGGACGCGCTGCCGAACCCCGGCGACTATCTGACGATGGAGATCGCGGGCGAGCCGGTGATCATCCTGCGCGACCGCCAGGGCGCCCTTCGCGGCATGTCGAACGTCTGCCGCCATCGGATGAGCACGCTGCTGGAAGGCCGGGGCAACGTGCGGTCGATCGTCTGTCCCTACCACGCCTGGACTTACAACCTTGACGGCTCGTTGCGCGGCGCCCCGGCGATGGGGCTGAACGAAGGGTTCTGCAAGGAGGATATCGGGCTGCCCGCCATCCGGGTCGAGGACTGGCAGGGCTGGATCCTCGTCACGCTGAACCCCGACGCCCCGCCGCCGTCACAGGCCCTGGCCGAGGTCGAGGCGCTGGTCGGCTATCTGGACATGGGGTCTTACGTCGAGGCGTTCCGGGAAGAGTTCACCTGGGACACCAACTGGAAGGTGTTGGCCGAGAATTTCATGGAAAGCTACCACCTGCCGGTCTGCCATCAGGGCACCATCGGCGGGTCGGTGGACCTGATGCAGATGACCTGCCCCGAGGGGCTGGCTGCGTTCAACTATCACTGGATCATGAAGAACGACACGATCCCGCTGTCACTGGCGCATCCGTCGAATGCGCGGCTGACGGGCGACCAGCGGCGGATCACCTGGCTGTTGTCGATCTATCCGTCGCTGATGATCACCCTGACGCCGGGGTATTTCTGGTATCTCAGTCTGACACCGAAGGGGGCGGGGCAGGTGCAGGTGCTCTTTGGCGGCGGGATGGCGCCGGATTGGGCGCAGGATCCCGAGGCCGACCGACATTTCGGCGCGCTGAAGGCGCTGCTCGACGACGTGAACGTCGAGGACAAGGGCTGCGTCGAACGGGTCTATCAGGGGCTGTGCGCCGGCCTGTCGGTGCCGGGACCGCTGAGCCATCTGGAGCGGCCGAACTATGACTTCGCCCGCTACATCGCGGGACGGATGCCGTAAGAGCCAAGGATTTTCGAAAATCCTTGCAAATTCCTTTGAAGGAATTTGCGGTCCAGCGGCATCCGGTCGGCCCTTGACCCGGATGCCCCACAAGGCACCTATGGCGCATGACCCGGACAGCCCTGATCGTGGCCCATGGCCAGCCATCCGACCCCATGCCTGCCGCCCGCGCGCTGGACGGGCTGGCGGCGCGGGTTTCCGCGCTGATGCCCGACTGGAACATCCGCGCGGCGACGCTGGCCGAGCCAGACGCCATCCTGCGCGCCGTCGCGGGACAAAAATCCGGTGTTGTCTATCCGATGTTCATGGCCGGAGGCTGGTTCGCCCGGGTGCAGATCCCCGCCAGACTGGCCTCGGCCGGGGCGTCAGGGTGGCAGGTGCTTGAGCCCTTCGGCTGCGATCCTGCGGTCCATGAACTGTGCGCGATGCTGGTGCGTGAGGCGGGGGCAAGCAAGGTCATCCTGGCGGCGCATGGGTCGTTCAAATCCGCAGCACCTTCCGATATCGCAAGGCACGTCGCCCAGCGGATCGAAGCCGGGACCGGGGCAAGCGTCGCGGCGGGCTTCATCGACCAGGAGCCGCGGCTTGCCAGCCTCACGGGGTTCGGCGCGGGATCCGTCTGCCTGCCGTTCTTCGCCGCCGAGGGCGGACATGTCGGCGATGACATACCGGCGGCCCTGGCCCTGGCTGGCTTTCAGGGGCGCATCCTGCCCGCCGCCGGTCTTGATCCGCTGGTGCCGCAGATCATCGCGGCGGCGATCACGACGGGCCAGCCCTTGTGCGGGCAGGCGTGCCGTTGGGCGAAGACCCAAAATCCTTAGCCAAGGATTTTGCCAAATTTCTTGCTCAAGAAGTTTTGGTGCCGGCGGTCACACTGTGTAGAGGTAGAGATCGAAATCAACCTCGCTGACCGTGCGCATGACCCGCCCGTATTCCGCCGCCTTGATCGCGGTGAAGGTGCGGTGCATGTCCTCACCCAGCGCGTCCTTCAGGAAATTCGACCGTTTTGCCGCCTCGATCGCCGACTTCCAGTCGGTGGGGATCGACGCGCCGTTTTCGTCTTCATAGCCGTTGCCGGTGGTTTCCGGCCCGGGATCGATCTTGTGGCGCATTCCGTGGCGGACGCCGGCAAGCACGGTCGCGGCCACCAGATAGGGGTTCGCGTCAACTCCGGCGGGGCGGTGTTCGATCCGCCGGGCCTTGATGTCGCCGGCCGGAATGCGCAGCGCGACCGAGCGGTTGTTCACGCCCCAGGTCGGACTGACCGGTGCGTAGGACTGGCTGGCAAAGCGGCGCCAGCTGTTGGCATGGGGGGCGAAGACCAGCATGGATTCGGCCATCGTCTGCTTGAGCCCACCGAGGGCGTTGAGGATCAGCGGGTTCCAGTGACCCTCCCTCTCCTCGATGAAGACGTTCTTGCCGGCACCGTCCAGCATCGAGACGTGGAAGTGCATGCCAGAGCCGGCGTAGTTCTCGTTCGGCTTGGCCATGAAGCAGGCCACCACGCCATGCGCGCGGGCCTGGGCGCGGACGATCCGCTTCAGCCGCATCAGGTCGTCGGCGGCCTGCATCACATCGGTCCGGTAGTGCAGCGTCAGTTCATACTGGCCGGGGGCATATTCCGAGATCATCGTCTCGGCCTTGATCCCCGCCTTTTCGGCGCCGGCATAGATGTCGCTGAACAGGGGCAGCATGCCGTGCAGGTGATCGACGGAATAGACCTCGGTCTTGGCCGACTTGCGCCCGTCCAGCACGTCGCGCGCCGGTTGCATCTTGCCGTCCGGGCCGCGCTCGGGGTCGAGAAGGAAGAATTCCAGCTCGAATGCCCCGGCGGGATGCAGGCCCTCGGCGGCCAGCGCGTCAACCTGGGCGCGCAGCGCGTGGCGCGGGTCCGAGGTCATCGCGGCGCCATCGAGCGTATACATCGACATGAACACCTCGCCCCGCGCCGGGCTGGTGTTGTGCAGGGGTTTCAGCGTTCCCGGGATCGGCCAGGCGCGCACCCTCGGCGTCGCCGCCGCCTGCGGC
>JANOER010000201.1:0-12185 GCA_031441285.1 Rhodobacterales bacterium | reverse complement strand
TCAGTCACGGTTTTCTTGAAACCCTCGATAAGTTCGGCAATCGCCGCGTCACCCGAAATGGTGTCGTCGATCGGATGAGTCTGAAAGGCGTCAACAATTAGAGTATCGCCATCAATCGTGACGGTCAGTTCTCCAAGGCTTCGGCCATTGTGACCGGCCTGCACGACCGGGGTTCGACCATTTGCCATGATCGGGCTCGTCAGCACGGTGTGACTGTGTCCGCCGACCACAACATCAATCCCGGGCACTTCCACGGCAAGACGCACGTCTGCCCCATCCGTAAAACTGCCGTCCGGGTTCCGGCGCAGCCCGCCATGACTGAGTGCAATCACGACATCGACTCTTTCCGTGTCTCGAAGAATCCCCACGATCACGCGTGCGGTGTCAACTGGGTCGGCAAATTTAGCGGGCGCCGCCCCGACATTGTAACCAAACGCCTCACGGCCCTGCACGCCAAAGATGCCGAACCGCATCCCGCCGCGTTCGATCACGATATAGTCGCGGATCAGCCCTTCTGCGGCAAGCTGTTGCAGCCCTTCCAGTTTCGGCTCGGCAGCGCTGAAATCGGTATTGGCCGCAAGAACGACAGGGACATGCCCGGCGGCGGCGGCTGCAGCGATGGCGGCAGCTGTCCCATCCGGCCCAAGGTCAAAGTCATGATTCCCCAAGGTCGTCGCGTCGCACCCCACCATCGCCAAAAGTTGCAGCTCAGCTCCGGTTTCCCGGATCGCAGCGGCAAATGCAGTGCCCATGCTGTAATCGCCCGCATCCAGTACGAGAACCGGACCAAGCGTCTCAGCTGCCGACTTGCGCTCGGCAATCTTCGTGGCCAGCCTCGCAAAACCGCCCCGCGTTGTGTCATCGTTCAGCGTGAATGGCGAGAAGTCAGTCGCCGGCGCCATTCCGATCAGGTTGGAGTGCAGGTCATTGGTGTGCAAGATCGTGAAGGTTTTCTTGCCGTCCATGGCGGAGGCGACTTGACCACGAAGGGCGACTGTTGCGCCGATCGCGACCGAGCCGACTAAGACGTCCCTTCGCGTCACGGCGATCTGGCCTGCATCGCGATCCTTGCCGGTCAAATCAGACTCCGGGGCGGTATTCACTAAATTTTGGCCCAACGCGCTGTTCCTTGTTCGGTTGCAGGACTGCCCCAATCGGACAGTACCTCTTTGTTGGTAGCTGGTCAGCGGCCTTCGTGCTAGCGCTTACCGCGAAGGCTAAGCGACTTCGGATACCGAAGTCCTCGACACAACGACCTATCAAGTCGGGGTCGGCATCCTTCGATGCGTTTGCGTGCATGGTATTGTAGTCGCTACGCCAGTTCTTGCGACGATCATCGCTTTGGTCAGCCTAAAAAATACCTTTCTCTAGGGCGAATCGTCATGGCGCGTTTCGCTGAAGCTCTCGCCGGGCCAATGACGCGCATTGGGCGGCACCGGTTTTTGATCCAGACCTGCGAAGCCAATGAACGCCCGCTTCCAGAGGAAAACACCTGCACTTCCGCCTCCCTCCACGTCGGCCAAGCTGCTATGGTGACCAAGAACCGCGCTCCCAGGGTGAACGTCTGCTCGGCCCGCAAAAAAGGCCGCTTAAGTTCGCGCAGCCCAGACCTCCCATCACCCCTCACAAGAAACTCTGCGGATCGATGTCCACCGCGACCCTCAAATCCCTCGGCACCTTCACCCCCGCCAGCCACTCCGCCAGCGCCGCCTGCAACGGCGCGGACTTCTCCGCCTTCACCAACAGCCGCACCCGGTGCCGCCCTCGCACCCTTGCAATCGGGGCCGGGGCAGGCCCCCAGACCTCCGCCCCGATCCGCTTCAACGGCCCATCCCGCCGCGCAAGCTCCGCCCCGAAATCGAACACCTGCGCCACGTCGGTCGAGGACAGGATGATCCCCGCCATCCGCCCATAGGGCGGCACCCCCGCCGCCCGCCGCTCCCCGGCCTCCGCCGCCCAGAACGCCTCCTCGTCCCCGCCAAGGATCGCCCGGATCACCGGATGCTCCGGCTGGTGGGTCTGGAGCCACGCCTCGCCCTTCCGCTCAACCGTCCGCCCGGCCCGCCCCGCCACCTGCCGCATCAGCTGGAACGTCCGCTCCGCCGCCCTGAGGTCCGACCCCTGCAGCCCAAGGTCCGCGTCAATCACCCCAACCAGCGTGAGCAGCGGAAAGTTGTGTCCCTTGGCCACGATCTGCGTGCCGATGATGATGTCCGCCTCACCCCCCGCAATCCCCGCAATCGCCTCCTTCAACGCCCGAGCGCTTCCGAACAGATCCGACGACAGCACCGCCACCCGCGCCGCCGGAAACCGTGCCGCAACCTCCTCGCCCAGCCGCTCCACCCCCGGCCCGACCGCCGCCATCCGCCCTTCGACCCCGCACGAGGGACAGGCCAGAGGCACCGGTTTCGTCGCCCCGCACTGGTGGCAGACCAGCCGCTTTTGAAACCGGTGCTCCACCATCCGCGCATCGCAGTGGTCGCAGCCCACCTGATGCCCGCAGGCCCGGCACAGCGTCACCGGCGCGAACCCCCGGCGGTTCAGGAACAGCAGCGCCTGTTCGCCCCGCGCCACCACCGCGTCGATCTTGGCCGCCAGCGTCGGCGAGATCCATTTGTCCCCCGCCAGCCGTTCCGACCGCATATCAATCGCGCGCATCTCCGGCAGGTCCGCCGCACCAAAGCGACTGCCAAGATCCAGCCGCCGGTACTTGCCCGCCTCGACATTCGCCCATGACTCAAGCGAAGGCGTGGCCGAAGCCAGCACCACCGGGCACCCCACAATCGACGCGCGCAGGACCGCCATGTCGCGGGCGTGGTAAAGCACGCCCTCCTCCTGCTTGTAGGAGGTGTCGTGCTCCTCATCGACGACAATCAGCCCAAGATCCTGAAACGGCAGGAACAGGGCCGACCGCGCGCCGACCACCAGCCCCGCCTCGCCCGCTGCCGCCATCTTCCACAGCCGCCGCCGCTCGGTCATCGTGACGCCGGAGTGCCATTCCGCCGGCTTCGCCCCGAACCGCGCCTCGACCCGGGTCAGAAACTCCGCCGTCAGCGCGATCTCCGGCAACAAGACCAGCGCCTGCCGCCCCGCCCGCAGGGTTTCCGCCACTGCCTCAAGGTAAACCTCGGTCTTGCCCGACCCCGTCACCCCCTTCAGCAAAGTCGCCGAATAGCCCCCCAGCGCCACCGCAGCCACCAGCGCGTCGCCCGCCGCCACCTGCTCGCCTTCCAGCCGGAAGGTCCGGTCGGCACGCAGGCGCGGATAGGGCAGATCGCGCGGCGCCTCCGTTTCGGCCACCACACCCAGCGTCACCAGCCCCTTGACGACCGAGGCCCCGCAACCCGCAGCCTCGGTCAGCTCTCCCAGCGTCACCGGATCGGCGCCAAAACCGCGCAGAGCCTCGACCACCCGGTGGCGCGCGTCGGTCAGCTGGTTCGGCACCACGCCCGTCAGCCGGTAGACCCGCCGCACCGAAGCAGGCTCCCCCAGACCCGGCGTGCGCGTCGCCAGCCGCAGCATCGCCGGCAACGGCGTCAGCGTGTACTCCGCCGCCCGCACAAGCAGCGCCCGCAACTCGGCCCGCATCGGTCGGGCCTCCAGCACCCGCCCCACCGGCCTGATCTTCGCCGGATCGAACCGCCCCTCGCCCGGTCCCCAGACCACGCCCAGCACCCGGCGCGGACCCAAGGGCACCTCGACGAAATCGCCGTCCCCGCAGCCCCCCTCCGGCGCGCGGTAGTCCAGCACCCGGCCCAAAGGTTCTGTTGTCAGGACCCCCACCAGATCGCCTGGCCGATAGACCTGCTCTGCCAACCTGCAACCTTCCCCTAAGCTTTCGTTTGGGGTAAACCCCGGCCCAACCCCACACAACCCTTTGCGAAGGACCGCCCCCATGAAATTCTTCATCGACACCGCCGACGTGGATGCCATCCGTGAGCTTCACGACCTCGGCATGGTCGACGGCGTGACCACCAACCCGTCCCTCATCCTGAAATCCGGCCGCGACATCATCGAGGTCACGCGTGAGATCTGCTCCTTCGTCAAAGGCCCCGTCTCTGCCGAGGTCGTCGCCCTGACAGCACCCGAAATGATCGCCGAGGGTCGCAAGCTGGCCGCCATCGCCCCGAACATCGCCGTGAAAGTCCCGCTGACCTGGGACGGCCTGAAAACCTGCAAGACCCTGAGCGGTGAGGGTTTCATGGTCAACGTCACCCTCTGCTTTTCCGCCAATCAGGCGCTTCTGGCGGCCAAAGCCGGGGCAACCTTCATCTCCCCCTTCATCGGGCGGCTCGACGACATCAACCTTGATGGGCTGGACCTGATCGGCGACATCCGCACGATCTATGACACCTACGACTTCAAGACCCAGATCCTCGCGGCGTCGATCCGCAACGCCAACCACGTCAAGGATTGCGCCCTGATCGGAGCCGACGTGGTGACCGCCCCGCCGTCGGTGATCAAGGCTTTGGCGAGCCACGTCCTGACCGACAAGGGGCTGGAGCAGTTCATGAAGGATTGGGCGAAAACCGGCCAGAAGATCCTGTAAGCGACGGCCACCGACCCCGCGTAGGGTGGGTGCCAACCCACCAAACGTAGGTCGGGGCGTGCCCCGACTCTCCCGCACCCCGTAGGTCGGGCTTCATCCCAAGTCCCGTAAGGTGCGCATTCCGTCGCACCACGTTCCCACCACCAAGCGCCCACGCCGCCCCTCCCCCTCGTGGGGAAGGGCCGGGGGTGGCGGGAGGCCCTTGAGCAATCGCAAGAGTCGTATGGTGCGCTTGCGCACCACCTCACCAACCTTTCCTTCGTCGGCCTTGAGACCGTTCCAGCCATGTTCTGCCATGTAGA
The DNA here is from genome assembly GCA_031441285.1 of Rhodobacterales bacterium. Classification (GTDB taxonomy): domain Bacteria; phylum Pseudomonadota; class Alphaproteobacteria; order Rhodobacterales; family Rhodobacteraceae; genus Tabrizicola. Next base: position 7,334 of record JANOER010000201.1, on the reverse strand, counting down.
GAACGGCGTTTATTTTCAGTGTCTTAAGAAGAATTCAGCTAATTGACGCCCCGGCGTGTACTATCGCTGTGGAACCCATGGGAGAATCATCGTGAAAATTTTTTCAACGACGGCCACCACTGCCGCAGGACTTCTTATTGGTTCGGTCGCGGTTGCACAGGACATCGTCTGGACGCTCGACGGGCTGCAGGCACCCGAGAGCGCCTATTTTGACGAGGCGCGCAACGTTCTATACGTCTCCAACGTCAATGGCGAGCCGACGGCCAAGGACGGCAACGGTTTCATCTCGCGCGTCAGTCCCACCGGAGAGATGCTCGAGGCACAATGGATCAGCGGGCTTGACGCACCTAAAGGACTCGTCAGCGATGGCGCCACCCTGTACGTCAGCGACATCGACCGGCTGGTCGCAATCGACATCGCCTCGGGCGAGGTTTCTGGCACATGGCCGGCTGAAGGCGCGATCTTTCTGAACGACACGGCGATTGATGCCGGGGGCCGGGTCTATGTCTCGGACATGATTGCGCAGAAGATCCACGTTCTGGCCGATGGCACCTTGTCGGTCCTGGCCGAGGGCGACGCACTGCAGCACCCCAACGGTTTGAACATCCTTGACGGCAAACTGCTGGTCGCACCCTGGGGCGTCGGCCTGCAGCCGGATTTCACCACCACAACCGGCGGGCATCTGATTACCGTTGATCTCGAAAGCAGAGCCGTGGCCCCCCTTGGCTCTGGCGCGGCGGTAGGCAACCTCGACGGGCTAGAGCCCGACGGCAAGGGCAACTGGATTGTATCGGACTGGATCGCTGGAGCCGTTTACCGCATCGCCGATGACGGGGGGAAAGAGTTGCTTCTTGACCTCGACATGGGCAGCGCTGACCTCGAATACACTCCTGACCAATCTCTGTTGATCGTTCCGATGATGCTTAACAACAAGCTGGTCGCCTACCGGATAGAATAGGTCTGGCACTGCCATTGCCTGTTATCGGCGACGGTTCAGAACCCGTACGTTTTTAACTTCGGCCAAAACGACCACGTTCTGCAACCTTTGCCTGAAGCGGACGGTGCTATGCTCCTGCCTGAGGGACGCTTCGTCCCGCATTGCTGCCGTTTGCAACCCTTGAAGGGCAGCCGAAACCTTGCGCTTACTTTGTAGCCCCCCCTCACCTCACCAGCGGCACCACCCCCTCCCCCACCGGCACCCCCTCCGCCCCATACCGCCGCTGCAGCACCTCCTGCATCTTCGCCCGCGACCCCTGCACCACCCCCGGCCCCTCGTCCTCCCCTTCCTCCCCCACCTCCCGCGCCACGTCCCCGAACGCGGGCTTCGGCCCGTCATGCACTTCCGCCCGGTGCCGGAAGTGGGCCACCGTCTCGGCCCCCCGGATCACCCCGGCCAGCCGCGCGTGCATGTAGCTGCGCAGCACGTCGTTGATCCGCGGACCATAGCCCTCGCCCATCGACTTGAAGAACTTCACCACATCCGCCTCCAGCCCAAGGTTCACCTTCACTCGGGCGCTGCGGGGCGTGGCGGTGGCGATCTCGTGCCAGTCCTCCGGGATGCGCCCGGTCAGCTCGATGGTGTTGTGCAGGTCCCACTCCAGGCGCCGCATCACGTCCATCATGTAGGTCATGTGTCCGCGCTGGCGGGGGGTCTGGTTCTTCAGGTCTGGCATGGCGGCTCCGTTACTGCCCGAAGCATCCCGCCGACAGGTTAACAGCCCCGCAAGCCGGCGCGCGTAGAGACGGAAGGAAGACGCAAAGAAGACCGGGGAAAGACGCCGCGAACCGGGCCTGAAGCCCAGGGTTTACGGGGCGTGCGGGGTCCGGCGCGGGGTGGTGCGGCCCGGCCTGTTGCAGGAACGCAAGCCCCGGACCCGCTTCGCCGCGAAACCTGTCGCCAAACGGATTAACATTCGCCTATAGTGCGCGGAATTCGTGACCTAAAACTGCTAGGCAAGCCTTTGATGATCGAACCCGACCTGCGCGACCTGATCCTGGCCAAACCCGAACGCCTTCTGGACGACCGCGACGTGATGAGCGCGCTGGTCGCCGCCAGCGAACGCGCGATGGGGTCAAACATCGTTGACCTTCGCGGGATCGCCATGCAGCGGCTGGAAACCCGTCTCGACCGGCTGGAGGACACCCACCGGTCGGTCATTGCGGCCGCCTATGACAACCTTGCCGGCACCAACCAGATCCACCGGGCGATCCTGCAACTGCTTGATCCGCCAAGCTTCGAGTCCTTCATGGCCGCCCTCTCGGGCGAGGTGGCGCAGACCCTGCGCGTGGACGTGGTTCACCTGGTGCTTGAAACCGTGCAAGAGGACGGCGTCACCGATCCCGCGATCCAGAAGCTGGGATCCATCCTGCAGGTCGCGCCGCGCGGATTTGTCGGCCGCTACATGACGAACGGACGCGACCTTGCGCCGCGCCCGGTGGTCTTGCGCCCCGTCACCCCGCTTGCAGCAACGGTCTATGGGCCGAGGGCTGACGACATCCGCTCGGAAGCGTTGATGAAGCTTGATTTCGGCAAGGGGCGGCTGCCTGCCCTTCTGGTCTTTGGCTCCGAAGATCCGCACCAGTTCAAGACCATGCACGGCACTGACCTGCTGGCCTTTTTCGCCGGTGCCTTTGAACGGCTGATGCGGCGGTGGCTGGGCTGACCCCCTTTCTTGCCCCGGCGGTCGGGGCGGCGCTGACCGAATGGCTGTCGCATCTGCGTGCGCTGAACGGGGCTGCGGCCAACACCGTGGCGGCCTATGGGCGCGATGTGTCGCGCTATCTTGCCTTTCTTGCGCAGCACCGGGGCGGGGCCGAGGGGCTGGCGCGCGTGGCGCTGACCACGCAGGCGGACCTGCGCGCCTGGATGGCCGGAGAACGCGGCCGGGGCCTCTCTGCCCGGTCGCTTGCACGGGCGCTTTCGGCGGTAAAGGGCTTCACCGCCTGGGCTGCCGACCGGACCGGCGCCGACGCCAGCACCGTCCTTTCAGCGCGGGGGCCGAAGTTCCGCCGCAAGCTGCCGCGCCCGATCAGCGAGGACGGTGCCGTGGCGATTCTTGCCGGCATCGGCGACGACGCGCGCGAAGACTGGATTGCCGCCCGCGACACCGCCGTGCTGACCCTGCTTTACGGCCTTGGCCTGCGGATCTCGGAGGCCCTTGCGCTGACCGGCGCCGACCTTCCCCTGCCCCCGGTGCTGCGGATCACCGGCAAGGGCGGAAAGATCCGGATCGTCCCGGTGCTGCCCGCCGCAGCAAAGGCGGTCGCAGCCTATGTAGCACTTTGCCCCTTTCCGCCCGCAGTTGACGCCGCGCTTTTCCGGGGCGCGCGCGGCGGCCCGGTGAACCCGCGCCTGATCCAAAGCGCGATGGAGCGCGCACGGCTGCGGCTGGGCCTTCCCGCCACGGCCACGCCCCATGCGCTGCGCCACAGCTTTGCGACCCATCTCTTGTCGGCAGGCGGGGATCTGCGCACCATTCAAGAGCTTCTGGGCCATGCCTCGCTCTCCACGACCCAGGCCTATACCGCCGTAGATACCGCCCGCCTGATGGAAGTCTACGAAAAAGCGCACCCGCGGGCCTGAGGTTGCCGGGCGATTTGGGCCGGGAGCCTGTTGCACCTAGTCCGGTTCTCCGGCATCAATCCGGGATGACCCCGCGCCTGAACGCCCTTGCCGTCCATCTCCTTACCGCCACCGGGGCGGTGCTCGCGATGTTCGCGATGCTGGCCGCGGTGCAAGAGGAATGGAGCCTGATGTTCCTGTGGCTGGTCGTCGCGCTGATCGTGGACGGGATCGACGGCCCGCTGGCGCACAAATACGACGTGCATAAGTACTGGCCGACCTATGACGGCGTGATGATGGACCTCATCATCGACTACCTGACCTATGTGTTCATCCCGGCCTTCGCGCTGTTTAAGTCGGGCCTTCTGCCGGGCTGGACCGGCTGGCTTGCCATCATCGTGATCTGCTACGGGTCCGTGATCTATTTCGTCGACACGCGGATGAAAACGAAGGACAAAAGCTTTGCCGGCTTCCCGGCGTGCTGGAACATGGTCGTTCTGGTCCTCTTCGCCACCCGCCCGGGAGAGATGGTGATCCTTCTTGTCGTGATCCTTCTGACCGTGACGATGTTCACCAACTTCAAGTTCATTCACCCGACCCGGACCCCGCGCTGGAACACCCTGTCCCTGGTCGTCTGCGTCGGCTGGATTGCGCTTGCGGGCTGGGCGGCATGGTGGGACTTTCAAGAAGGCCCGGTTGCGAAATGGCTTCTGGTGCTGACGTCGCTTTACCTGGTCCTTGCCGGCATCGCGCAGCAAGTGGTTCCAGAAGGCATCCGCCGGGTCCGGTAGGATCCAAATTCCTTCGAAGGAACTTGCAAATCTTTTCGAAAAGATTTGCCCCTTTCACAGCCGCAAGAGCAGTACCCCGGCGACGATGACCAGCGAAGCCACCGCCTTTTCGCCGGTCATTCTTTCGCCGAAGACCAGCCAGCCGATCAGCACCGCGAACAGGATCGACGTTTCGCGCAGCGCCGCCACGACTGCGATCGGGGCAAGCGTCATCGCCCAGATCGAGACCGCGTAGGCCCCGTAGCTGGCGGTCGAGGCGAAGGCTCCAAGCGTCCAGGCGCGCCGGCCGGAAGGGATCACGTTCCAACCGCGCAGGGCGATCATGCCAACGGTGAAGAACGTCCCGTCCGCCACAAAAACCCAGGCCACATAGGCCGCCGGCGACCCCGACACCCGCGCGCCCATGCCGTCAATCAGCGTGTAGGTCGCCGTGGCCAGCGCCGAGCCAAGCGCGAATGGCAGAAGCTGCCTATCCTCGCCGGATGCAAAGACTCCGCGCGCCATCAGAAGAATGCCCCCGGCCAGCACCGCGATCGCCAGATACTGCCGCCCGCTGACTGCATCTGCAAGCAAGACCGCCCCGACCAGCGCCACCCCCATCGGCGCCGCCCCGCGCGCGATCGGGTAGACGCGGCTCAGGTCACCCCGGTCGTAGGCATAGCTCAGGAAGAACTTGTAGGCGAAATGCGTGCAGCCCGCCGCGATGACCCAGGGGATCGCCGCCCGGTCGATGGGTGCTGCGACCGCGATCACCGCCAGCCCGATCGGCACTTCGACAATCGACAGGATCACCATCCCGCCGACCTTCGAGGTGCCAAGCTTGATCAGCGCATTCCACAGCGCGTGCAGGAAGGCAGCACCAAGGACCGCCAGAAAGATGCCAAGGCCCAACCGCGCACCCGTCATGAAACCGCTGCATATGGCTAAGCCCCGGCGCGGGTCGGCACAAGCGGCGGGATAGGTCCAGACCGGCGGTTTCGATGGGCTCAGATCAGCAGCGCGCCTTCATGGCGCAGCAGGGCGGCCTTGGTTTCCACCCCTCCCGGCGCCGAGAAGCCGCCAAACCAGTCGGTCCCGGTGACCCGGTGACAGGGAATGAGGATCGGCAGCGGGTTCGCGCCGCAGGCCTGCCCCACCGCCTGCGCGGGCGCGCCAACCAGCTTGGCGATCGCGCCATAGGTCCGGGTCTGGCCTATCGGGATCGCCGCCATCGCCCGGCGCACGGCGGCGTTCAAGCCGTGGCCCCAGTCCAGCGGAAGGTCGAAACGGGAGAGCCGACCCGCGAAGTAAGCCTGCAACTGGCGCGCGGCTTCGTCCACAAGGGGCGAGACTTCACCAGGCTCGGCCGACCACAGGAGGCGCACCAGAACCCCGTCCCGCGCAACGGGCGTGACCGGCCCGAACGGGGTCTCCACCACGCCGCTTTTCCCTTCCTTGCGGGCGGTCATCGCTTGGCGAAGCGGCCAGCCAGGGCCGGGGGGCGGTCAGCCCAGCGCATCGGAGCAGCGCCCGCAGGTGCCGGCGTGTTTGTGCCTGCCAACCTCGGGCAGGACGCGCCAGCAGCGTTCGCATTTCGCGCCCGGTGCCGGACGGAAGACAACCGCGACATCCGGCACATCCGCCAGTGCGAAGGCCCCATCCGGCGCGGAGGTGGTGGACAGCGACAGGTCCGAGGTGATGCAAAGCTCGGCCAGATCGACGCCCCCCAGAAGGCCCGCCACCCTGGCCGAGACAAAGACCTGCGGCGCCGCCTCAAGACTGGCCCCGATCACCTTGGCGGTGCGCTGCACTTCCAGCGCGCCCGTGACCACCCGCCGCGCCTCGCGCAGCGTGTCCCACTTCGCCGCCAGCGCCTCATCCCGCCAGGCCTTTGGCGTTTCGGGAAAGTCCAGCAGGTGGACCGAGCTTTTGTCGCCCGGGAACCGCTCCAGCCAGACCTCTTCCATGGTGAAGACCAGCACCGGCGCTAGCCAGGTCGTCAACCGTTGGAACAGAATGTCCAGCACCGTCCGGCAGGCCCGGCGGCGCAGGCTGCTGGCCGCGTCGCAGTACAGCGCATCCTTGCGGATGTCGAAATAGACGGCGCTGAGGTCGGTCGTGCAAAAGGCGAACAGCTTCTGGAACACGCCCTGGAAGTCATACTTGGCATAGCCCTCGCGGACCTCGCCGTCCAGTTCGGCCAGCCGGTGCAGCACCCAGCGTTCCAGTTCCGGCATCTTGGCCGGTTCCACCCGTTCAGCCTCGGTGAACCCCGCCAGCGCACCCAGCAAGTAGCGCAGGGTGTTGCGCAGGCGGCGGTAGCTGTCGGCGACGCCTTTCAGGATTTCCTTCCCGATGCGCAGGTCGACCGTGTAGTCCGACTGCGCCACCCAAAGCCGCAGGATATCGGCGCCATACTCATCGATGACCGTCTGCGGCGCGGTGGTGTTGCCCAGCGATTTGGACATCTTCATGCCCTTCTCGTCCAGCGTGAAGCCGTGGGTCAGCACCCCCCGATAGGGCGCGCGGCCCTTGGTGCCACAGGCCTGCAACATCGAGGAATGGAACCAGCCGCGATGCTGGTCGGTGCCTTCCAGATAGAGGTCCGCAATCCCGTCCGGGACGCCATCCTTGCGGTCGCGCAGAACGAAAGCATGAGTGGAGCCTGAATCGAACCAGACATCCAGCACGTCATCGACTTTGACATAATCGGACGGATCGACGATGCCATCCAGCACGCGTTCCTTGAATCCTTGCACAAACCAGACATCCGCGCTTTCAGCCTCGAAGGCGGCGATGATCCGGGCATTCACCTGCGGGTTGCGCAAGAGAAAGTCAGGATCGGTCGGCTTGGCGCCCTTCTTCACGAAACAGGTCAGCGGCACGCCCCAGGCGCGCTGGCGCGACAGCACCCAGTCGGGCCGCGCCTCGATCATCGAGTGCAGCCGGTTGCGCCCGGTTGCCGGGGTCCATTCGACAAGCTGGTTGATCGAGTTCAGCGC
>JANOER010000200.1:0-22501 GCA_031441285.1 Rhodobacterales bacterium | reverse complement strand
GTGGTCTGATCGACCACCTTCATGGACAGCTTGGTCTTGCCGCGCTCATCGAAGCCCATCAGCTTGACCTTCACTTCCTGGCCTTCCTTGACGACATCCTTCGGGTTCACACCCCGCTCGAGCGACATCTGTGAGACGTGGACCAGACCGTCGCGCTTGCCGAAGAAGTTCACGAAGGCACCGAAATCGACCAGTTTTACCACCTTGCCGGTGTAAACCTGGCCCTCTTCCGGTTCGGCCACGATCGACCAGATCATGTCATAGGCTTTCTTGATGGCCTTCTGGTCGTTCGAGGCGATCTTGATCATGCCGTCGTCGTTGATGTCGACCTTGGCACCCGAAACCTCGACGATCTCGCGGATGACCTTGCCGCCGGACCCGATCACTTCACGGATCTTGTCGGTCGGGATGGTCATCGTCTCGATCTTCGGGGCGTATTCGCTGAACGCCTGTGCCGAGGTCAGCGCCTTGGCCATTTCGCCCAGGATGTGCAGACGGCCGTCTTTCGCCTGAGCGAGAGCCTGCTTCATGATCGCGGGCGTGATGCCGGCGATCTTGATGTCCATCTGCAGGCTGGTGATCCCGGCAGCGGTGCCGGCAACCTTGAAGTCCATGTCGCCAAGGTGATCCTCGTCGCCAAGGATGTCGGTCAGGACCGCCCATTTGCCGTCATCTTCCAGGATCAGGCCCATTGCCACACCAGCAACAGGGGCCTTCAGCGGAACGCCGGCGTCCATCATCGACAGCGAGCCACCGCAGACCGACGCCATCGACGACGAGCCGTTCGATTCGGTGATCTCGGACACGACGCGGATCGTGTAGGGGAAATCGGTCGCGGCCGGCAGAACCGCCTGCAGCGCGCGCCAGGCAAGCTTGCCATGGCCGATTTCGCGGCGGCCGGGGGAACCCACGCGGCCAACTTCACCCACCGAGTAGGGAGGGAAGTTGTAGTGCAGCATGAAGTTCGACCGGTAGTTGCCGTTCAGCGCGTCGATGATCTGCTCATCCTCGCCGGTGCCAAGCGTGGTCACCACAAGGCCCTGCGTCTCGCCGCGGGTAAACAGCGCCGACCCGTGCGTGCGCGGCAGGATGCCGGTTTCGCAAACGATCGGGCGGACGGTCTTGGTGTCGCGCCCGTCGATCCGGGTGCCGTGCTTGACCACGTCACCGCGCAGAACCGCCGATTCCAGCTGCTTGATCGCCGGATAAAGGTTCGCATCGGCACGGTCTTCATCCGACATCGCCGCCTTGATCGCGTCGACAGCGGCCTCGATGGCGGTCGTGCGGTCCTGCTTGTCGCGGATCGCGAACGCAGCGCGCATCTGCTTTTCGCCGGCCTTCTTGACCTTGGCGAAAAGCGCCGAGTAGTCGGGCGGCGTGAACTCGAACGGCTCTTTCGCCGAATCCTCGGCGAAGTCCATGATCAGGTCGATCACCGGCTGCATCTGTTCATGGCCGAAGACCACGGCACCCAGCATTTCCTCTTCGGTCAGCTCGTAGGCCTCCGATTCGACCATCATCACGGCATCTTTGGTGCCGGCGATGACCAGGTCCAGACGCTGCTCGGGCTTCAGGCGCAGTTGCGTCATGTCGTCCATGGCCGGGTTCAGCACATAAGCGCCATCGACAAAGCCGACGCGCGCGGCGGCGATCGGACCCATGAACGGAACGCCCGACACGGTCAGCGCAGCCGAGGCCGCGATCATCGCCACGACGTCGGGATCGTTCACAAGGTCGCAGGACAGCACGGTCGCCATCACCAGCACTTCGTTGCGGAAGCCGTCCACGAACAGCGGGCGGATCGGCCGGTCGATCAGACGCGAGGTCAGCGTTTCCTTTTCGCTCGGACGCGCCTCACGCTTGAAGAAGCCGCCGGGAACCTTGCCCGCGGCATAGTATTTTTCCTGGTAGTGCACGGTCAGGGGGAAGAAGTCCTGACCCGGCTTTGCGGCCCGCGCAAAGGTCACGTTGGCCATCACCTGGGTTTCACCCAGCGTCGCGATCACCGACCCATCGGCCTGGCGCGCAACTTTTCCGGTTTCCAGGGTCAGCGTTTCGCTGCCCCACTGGATCGATTTCTTGGTCACATTGAACATGTATCATTTCCTCTGAGGACCCGACCCCTGCCGGTGCCCTCGCATATGGCGGCCCCATTGCCGCCCATCCCCCAGATCCTTCGCACGGGCCCCGGGGGCGGGCCTCACGTCACAGATGGCGGGGGCCTTACAGGAAAAGCGGGAGGATGGAAAGCGAAGACGTTTTCACGGTCCGGCCGCGGGACTGGTTCCGACAGGCAGGATCGCCTGGCGTGACCAGGCCAACAGGTTCAACGCGAAGGCTGGCCATGTCGTTCCAGGAAATCTTGCAGATCCCAGGCGGCCTTGGGGTGATCGCCTCGATCACCTTTGCAGGCCTACAGATCCGGCGCAGCACGATCACGATGCGCGCGGCCGCGAACCACAACATCAATCTGACCCTTGTCAACATGTGGATGCAGCTTGCGTTGAGCAATGACTTCATGGATCTCGGGCTGCGCGGCGGCGAAGAGTTTCACAGCATGACACGGGTGGAAAAGGCCCGGGTCAGGATGCAGATCATGGCCTACATGAAAATTTACGAGAATGCCTGTTTGCAGCACAAGCTGGGCATCCTTAAAGATGCAGACTGGGATGCGATCGTCGGCGACATGCGCAGCGGCTGCAGCCGGCCCGACATACCCCACGTCTGGTCACTCGTCTCTAACCGGAGCGGAGTGGAGTTTCGCAAATTTGCCGACACCTTGTTTGCCGAGACCGCTGCAAGCAATGCTGCTGAGGCAGAAAGGCCCGCAGCGACCTGACGCCTGTCCGGCCTTTGGTGTCCGGCAAGGTGCGGCTGATCGCAGCGCAAAAGAAAGCCCGGCGCGGCTGGCGCGACCGGGCTTGCAAGGGACGCCAGCCCTCAGATCGCCGACTTGATCCAGCTTTCCAGCGCGGCCTTGGGGGCGGCGCCGACCTTGTTCGACACGACCTGGCCATCCTTGAACATGAACAGCGCCGGAATGCCGCGCACACCAAGAACCGCCGGGCTTTCGGGGTTTTCGTCCACGTTGACCTTCACGATCTTGACTTTCCCGGCGTATTGAATCGCCAGTTCCTCAAGCGCCGGGCCGATCTGGCGGCAGGGGCCGCACCATTCGGCCCAGAAGTCCACCACGACCGGGATGGCCGAATTGCGGACTTCGGCGTCAAAAGTGGCGTCCGACACGGCAACCGTTGCAGCGCCCATGATCCTGTCTCCTTGAGAATGATTTGGGTTAGAAAGTTAAGAACGCCGCACGCCCGCGTCAAGGGATAGCGGCACGCGACAGGGCCAACCTCACGATCTCGGGATCAATCGGCATCAGGATCGGGCCCTTGGTCCACAGGATCGCCGTCTCGATCCGCCGGTCCGGGTAGATCTGGCCGACCAGATACGCATAGGCCCCAAGCTGGCGCAGGATCCCCTCGGGCACCTGATCCGGTCCAGATGGGATAACCGCGTTCGACTTGTAATCGACGATCAGCACCCGGTCAGGCTCGATCACCAGCCGGTCGATCGAGCCGATCAGGCGCCCGGCACCCCAATCCCCTGCAAGGGCAACCTCGGGCAGGGTTCCGGGCGCGAACAGCGGCGCAAGCGACGCATCTTCCAGCACCCGGCGCGCTTCGGCCAGAAGATCGGCAGCCCGCCCGGGATCGCCGATCAGTCCGGGCGCGTGGGCGGCCCAGCTTGCCGGGTCCAGTGTCGGCAACCGCTCCAGCAGGAGGTGCAAGCCGGTGCCGCGCAAAAGACCGTCGGCTTCGGGCAGGATCGGCTCTCCCGGTAGCGCCTTGGAGCCGCCAAGGTCGGAGGGGGACAGCAAAGCGGGGGCCGGCGGGGGCACAGGCGCCGGGCGCGACACCCAATCCGGCGGCGGGGTGGACGGGACGGTTTCCTTTGCGCGCAAAAGCGGTTCGGGCCAGTCGCCGAACTGGTGGCGGCGGATGCCGTCACCCGCAGCGACAGCCTGCGCGCGTTCGACCCCGGCCTGCATCAAGGCGTACCAGCAGTCGGGCTGCGTCACCTCGGCTGCGACCGCCGCAATCAGCCAGCACCGCGCCCGAGTCATCGCGACATACAGGAGCCGCAGCCGTTCCTCGGCCTCGCGCACGCGCCGAGCCGCGCGTTCCGCCGCGATCAGCGCCGGGCTTTCCGCCATCGGCACTTTCCAGACCGCAGCACCACCGGGCAGGCGGTAGAGCTCGTCCTTCTCGCTTGGCCTGCGGTCGCCGGTGTCGGGCAGGATCACGATTTCGGCTTCCAGACCCTTGGCGCCGTGGACCGTCATCACCCGGATCCGCCGACCCTCGCCGTCAAGCTGGCGCTTCACCTCGACATCATCGGTCTGCATCCAGACCAGAAACCCGGTCAGGCTGGGCACTTCGGCCGTCTCATAGGCGAGCGCCTGACCCAGAAGCTCGTCGATCCCGTCCTCGGCTTCCGGGCCAAGCCGGTCTAGAAGCTTGCGCCGCCCGTCGTGGCGGGTCAGCACCCGTTCGATCAGGTCATAGGGGCGCAGGAAATCGGCCTGCCCGCGCAGGTCATCAAGGAAGGCAAGGGTCCCGGACTGTTCCGGACCGCGGCGCAGCGCTTCCCAGAGATAGCCCTTGCGGCCATGTGCAAGCCGGTAAAGGTCAGCTTCGGACCAGCCGCCAAGTGGCGAGCGCAGCACCGCCGCCAGCGACAGGTCGTCCTCGGGCGTGTCCAGAAACGCCAGCAGCGCGGCCAGGTCGCGGACGGCCAGTTCGCCGCCCAGCTTCAGCCGGTCCGCCCCGGCGATCGGCAGGTCCAGCGCCTTGCAAGCCCGGATGATCTCGTGAAAGATCAGCGACCGGCGCTGCACCAGGATCAGGAAATCTCCGGGATGCACCGGGCGGGCCAGCGGTTTGCCGTCGCCCCCCGCCTGCGGGATCTGCACTCCGTTGACCAGCATGTCGCGGATCTGGCCGGCGATTTGGCCGGCCAGCACCACCATCGGGTTTTCCGGGCTGGGCTGATCCACCGGATCATTCCAGGCGCCACCATCCTCGGCTTCGGGCTTCTCGACCCTTGGCCAGATGTCCACCCGACCGGCAAGCCTTTCGCGAAAGGCGCTGTGCTTCGAGCCGCCACCAAGCGCCGCCAGCTGACCGCCGGCAAAGGTGTGGTCCACCACCGAAAGGATCGCCGGAGAGGACCGGAAGGAATGTTCCAGCGACCGCAAGGCCAGCGCGTTGCCACCCGACAGCTGGGCGGCGAAATGGCCCTGCATCCGGTCGAAGGCCGCGACATCTGCGCCCTGGAAGGAATAGATCGACTGCTTCTTGTCGCCGACGACAAACAGCGTCCGCGGCCGGGTGTTCGCCCCCTCGCCCGAGGAAAGCTCGGCCGCAAGGCATTGGATCAGGTCCCATTGTTCGGGGCTGGTGTCCTGGGCTTCGTCCACGAGGATATGGTCGATCCCGCCGTCCAGCCGGTAAAGCACCCAGGCCGCAAGCGAGGCATCGGTCAGAAGCCCGCGCGCCCGGCCGATCAGGTCGTCAAAGTCCAGAAGCCCCCGCGCGGCCTTTCGCGCCGCGTAAATCGGCAGGAAAGCGGCGGCAAGCAGGTGCAGTGCTGCGGTCTTTTCGGCGGCGGCAAGGGCAAGTTCACCATCGCGAGCATCGGCGACGCGCTGCATGAAAGCGTCGAAATCCTCAATGAAGGGCTGCATCGCCTTGCGGGCGGTCTTCGTCGGAACGCTTGTGAATTTTGCCGATGGGATCGGTTTGCCTTTGTCCTTGTAAAGAAACGCCTCGTAGAGCGGACCAAGGCAAGCGGGGTCGGGTGTGGCAAGGTCGATACCGGCAAGCATCCGGCCAAGATCCTGCATAGTCGGGCTTGCCGCCATCAAGAGCGGAACCGCCTGCGAAAAAAGGTTCGCCTCGTCGCCCCGGAAAACGCGGGACTGAATGAAATCAGCCGGAAGCGGATTGGGCAGACCGAACATCCCCCAGACCTGAGCCTGCGTCAGCGGCGGGTCAAAGCTGGCCCTCTGGCGCGCGATCTGGTCGACCAGTGCCGCGAAATCTTCGCCGGCATGAACCTCGGTCACGCGGCGCACCACGTCCGGAGCAAGGCGGTCCGCCATTTCCTCGACAATCTCGCCGCGCATCTGGCGGGAGGTGCGGTCGTCCATCTCGGCAAAGCCGGGCGGGACGCCAGCCTCAAGCGGAAAGCGGCGCAAGAGGCTGGCGCAGAAGCTGTGGATCGTCTGGATGCGCAGCCCGCCGGGCGTTTCGATCGCGCGGGCGAAAAGCTGGCGGGCGCGGTCCAGCCTTTGGGCGGAAAGCTTCTCCTCGCCCAGGTCTACAAGCTCGGCCCGCAGGTCGGCATCGGGTTTCATCGCCCAGTCACCCAGACGCCGGAACAGCCGGTTCTGCATCTCGGAGGCCGCAGCCTTGGTGTAGGTCAGGCACAGGATCCGCTGCGGTTCGACCCCGTTCAGCAACAGCCGCGCCACCCGGTCGGTCAGCACCCGGGTCTTGCCCGACCCGGCATTGGCCGACAGCCAGGTGTTGCGGGCGGGGTTCGCCGCCGCGATCTGCGCCAATCCTGCCGGGGTGATCGTCATGCCAGATCCTCGGCCACCGGGTCGGCGGTCATGTCCCATTCGCCAAAGCGCGACAGGTGGTCATAGTCGGACGCATAGTCCTTGTCATGCGGCGCGCGCCGGGCGGTATAGCCCTGACCGGGCTGGGCATAGCTGGCGATCAGCGTCTCGAACTCGGCCCAAATCTTCGCGATCTCTCCCGGCTCCAGCGTCGTGACGACCTCTTTCAGGTCACCCTTGACCCCGACATAAGTCAGCACCGCCACCTCGGCCGGATCCAGGCCGGGAAAGCCGCCCGCTTCGGCCATCGCTGCCGCCAGCAAAAGCTGCTTGTCATAGGCCTTTTGCTGCTTTTCGGACGGAGGCGTGCCGGTCTTGTAGTCGATCAGGTGCAGCCGCCCGTCCGGCAGCCGGTCGATCCGGTCGGGCTTGCCGGTCAGGGTGAAGTCCAGCCCCTTCAGCCGCAGGGCGCCCTTTTCCTCGATCAGCACCGGAGCCCCGCCGGTTCCATCGGAAAAGCGGATGAAGGCATCCGCTGCCCGGTCGATCCGGGCCAGCCAGACCGCACGCGCAAGGGGCCAGGCGACCCGTTCTTCAAGCACTGCAGCCGCGATCCGCATCAGCGCGTCGCGGTCCCTGGCGCCCGTCCGCACGAAATCCTCAAGGATCGCGTGCAGAACGACGCCGCGCAGACGCGGGTCTGCTTCAGGGCGCAAGGGGTCCAGCGGGCGCAGACCCAGCACATGCCGGGCATAGATCGCGTAAGGGTCGCGCACGAGGCGCGAGATTTCGGTCAGCGACAGCCGCTTCGGGCGGGCTGCGACCGGCGGCCGGGGCGAGGGGCGGCTGGCGGCCTTCGCAAGTCCGGGGGGCCGGTCGAAGGCCGCGGCCATGTCCAGCCAGTCCTGCCCGCGCCCGCGCATCCGCGCCAGCGCCTTGGGGCCTTGCCGGTCGGGCAGGCCCTCCATCAGGTTCACCAGCCGGTTCAGCCAGCGCGAGGGCACCGTCTCGGCTTCGGCCCCGCGCAGCGACCGCGACAGCACCACGCGCGGGGCGGCGACGGCCTGCTGATAGTCATGGGCCGACAGCCCGATCTGCCGCTCCGGCAGCAAAAGCCCCGCCGTCTTGCGCATGGCCCGGTTCAGCCAGGGGTCGGGCGGGGCCTGCGCCGGCCAGACGCCTTCGGTCAGCGCGCCGAGGATCACCAGGTCGGCGCCCTGAACCCGGGCTTCCAGCGTGCCGCGGATCATCACGCCGGGATGTGCCGCCTCGGTCTCGCGCACCTCGCGGCCGGCCAGATGCGACCGCAGAAGGCCGCCGTAATCGGCTGGCGTCACCGGGCCGCCCGACCCGGCCTCGGCCTGCATCTCGTCCATCGCGGCCCGCGCGGCGATGCCCGCGTCGCGGTCCCACAGCGCGCCCGCGCCCGCTTCGGCAAAGCCGCGGGCCAGCCGTTCCACGATCGCCAGATGCCGGGTGACGACCTCTGCCAGCGGCTTCTCGCCCAGGTCGTCAAGGCCGCACAGCGTCTCGGCCAGAACGGCGGCCCAGCCGTCCGCCCCGTCGATCCCTGACCCGGCGGCCCAATGGGCAAGGCTTTCCGCGGTCGGAAAGGCCGGGCCGTCGCGACGGGCCCGAAGCTCGAATTCACGGGTCAGGATCAGGTGTTGCCCCCGCCCGAAATCGCCCACGCCCAATTCGCACGCGCCGGTGAAAACCAGCGGGTGCTTGAGAACCGCAAGCAGGGCATCGACCGTCAGCCTGCGCCCGAACAGCCCCGCCACCTGCCGCAAAAGCCGCCCCGGAGCCGACAGGGCCAGCGGACGCCCGGCGGAATCGTCGGGCCGGATGCCCCAGCGGTCCAGCGCCGCCGTCACCCGCCGCGCCAGCGTGCGGTCGGGCGTCACCAGCGCAGCCCGGACGCCGGTTTCCGCCGCCTCGCGCAGGACCAGCGCCACGGCCAGCGCCTCGGTCCGTTCGGTCGGAGCCTCGATCAGGGTCATGCCGTCGGTCGCTGCCACCAGATCCGGCAGGCCCGGCCCCTCGACCAGCCACTGGTCGGTGATCGGCGCCGGCCGCAGCGAAAGCGAGATCAGGCGGTTCCGATCGGGGGCGGGGGGCGCCGCGTCGGTCCAGGGCTTCACCGCGTCGGGGCCGACGCCCAGCAGGTCCATGACGCGGCGAAAGCGGAACTGCGGGTGATCTTCGGCGGTCAGGGCGTCATCCATGCCGGCCCAGACCGCAAACGGCTGGTCGAAGTCGAACCCCGGAAGCACCACGGCGCCTCCGTTCAGCCCGGCCACCGCACGGATCAACAGCGCCGTCGTCCCGCGTGACCCGGTTGACCCCGCGACGATCACCGGATCGGCGGGTGGCCGGGACTGCCACAGGTCCGCCAAAGCCTCGATCGCCTGCCGGGACCGCGCCTCGCCGTCCAGACTTTCGGTTGACAGGGCCTCGGTCACGATGCCCAGAAACGCCTGCGTGCGCGCCCAATGCGCCGAGTGTTCGGCCACGTCCAGCGCCGCGATCCGGTCGGGCGCGACGCCCTCGCCCTGCATCTCGTCCATGAGACGGGCAAGGCTGTCGGCCAGATCGTAAAGTGCTGCGCGCGGGAATGCGGTGGTTCCTGTCCGAAGAAGGCCGTCCAGCAGCACCGAAAGCTCCAGCTTGCGCCGCAGGGGGGGCAGGGGGACGGGCAAGGGTGCCGGGCCCAGGGCAGCCGCCACTTCGGTCACCAGCAAAAGCCGGGGCAGAAACCGCGCACCGTGCCGGGTCAGGCAGTCGGTCACGCGGCGACGCATCCGCTGGGTGTTCAGGATCAGCGTGACGCGGGCCATCGCCTCGGGCGGGTGCGCAGCCATCCGCTGCATTAGGCCCGCCACCAGCTCGGCCGGGAAATCCGCGCCGGGGGGCAGGGCGTAAAGGTTGGCGGTGGTCTCAGCCATTGGCCGCTCCGGCGAGCAGGAGTTCGGCCGCCGCAATGCCCTCCGGGTGGCCGACGTCGCACCACCCGCCGCGATGAACGATGCCATAGGCCGTGCCGGCTGCGATCATCCGGTTCCAGACGAAGTTGAGCGAGAATGCCGTTTCTGTCGCCACCGCCAGCCGCGCCGGGTCGATGATCGAGGCCCCGATGTAGACGTGATCCTCGCTCCCCGTACCGCGCGACAGACGCCCTTCGGCGTCAAGGCAGAAGTCGCCGGGCGGTTCGCGCCCTTGCACGTTCGAGACCGGAAGCAGCAGCAAAAGCGCCTCCATCCGGTTGCCGTCCCAGGCCTGGACGAGCCGACCCAGCGGGTTCTGCCCGGTCCAGATTCCGTCGCTGTTCAGGATCGCCACCGGTCCGGGACCAAGCAGCGGCAGCGCCGCCCGCAGTCCGCCACCGGTTTCAAGGATCGGGCCGGCCTCATGGCTGATTGTCACCCCTTTGCCCGCCAGATGTGCCGCAATCTGGTCGGCGCGGTAATGCGTGTTGACCACGATCCGGCTTGCCCCGGCTCCTTGCGCGCTGTCCAGAGCGTGGTCGATCAACGCCCGCCCGGCGACCGGGATCAGCGGCTTTGGCCGGTCGGCGGTCAGCCGCCCCATCCGGGTGCCAAACCCGGCGGCGAAGATCATCAGCGGGAAGGGGAAGTCGGGCATTGGCTTTCGATCCGCTGCAGGATGTCCGGGGTCGGGGGCGGCAGAACCTTGTCGCAGACCGCGCGCAGTTCGGCCAGTGCCGGATGGGCAAGGTTTCGCTGCAACTGGTCCCAGACCCGGGGCAAAAGGCGCAGGTAGCCGGGTTTTCCGGCCACAAGGCACAGCCGCGCGAACACGCCCAGAATCCGCAGCGCCCGCTGTGCGCCCAGAACGGCATAATGCGCGGCGAAGGCCGTGGGATCAACGCCGTTGGCCGCAGCACAGCGCGCGACCAGTGCCGCTTCCGTCGCCTGGTCCACATCGCGCCGTGCATCTTGCAAAAGCGACACGAGATCGTAGCCCGGCTGGCCCATCTGCCCCAGCTGAAAATCCAGAAGCCCGACCCGGCCAAAGCCGGCGCGTCCGGGTAGCCAAAGGAGGTTCTCCGCGTGAAAATCGCGCAGGATCAACACTCTGGGCCCGTCGGCATGGGTGGAAATTGCCGCCCCCAACACGGACTTGAACGCCCCGGCATCGGGCCGGGTGCCTGTGGCAGCACCCGAATACCACTCCAGCGCGACGGCGGCGGCTTCGGCCCAGTCCGTCGCGGAAAGGTTGGTCAATCCCGGCAGCGCGTCCGCCCGCTGCAGGTGCAAAAGCACGTCGACCGCCGCGTCGTAAAGCGGCAGTTCCCGTCCCGGTTCGACCTCCAGAAGTCGGGCGAAAAGGTCGTCCCCCAGATCCTCCAGAAGCAGGAATCCGTTGGGCAAATCGGCCGCCAGCACAGCCGGTGCGGACAGGCCAAGCCCCCGCAGATGCGCGGCCATCGCGACGAAGGCCGCCGGATCGTCCGCGCCGCCGGGCGGGCTGTCCATCAGCACCGCAGTCGCCCCCCCCAGCCGCAGCCGTTCGTAGCGGCGGTCCGACGCATCGCCAGCCAGATGCCTCCGCGCAGCGGACGCCCAGCCGGCGGTTGCAAGGAACCCGGCGATGCCCGCCGCCCGGTCAGCCATCCGCCAGCGCCCGCAGAAGGTCGGCGCGCCCGCCGGACAGGATCGCCCGGCGCCCTTCGCCCGCCTGTTCCAGGCGCAGCCAAAGCGCGCGGGGCGGCAGGTGGTTCCCCAGGCGGTCGGGCCATTCGATCAGGCAGATCGCCTTGCCGAACGCGTCGTCCAGGCCCAGCTCCCAAAGCTCGTCGGGATGCGAAAGGCGGTAAAGGTCGGTGTGCCAGATCTCGATTCCGTCCGCCTCATAGACCTGCACGAGGGTGAATGTGGGTGATGGCACATCCTCGCTGAACCCGAGGCGCGCGCGGATGAAGGCGCGCGCAAGGTGGCTTTTTCCCGCTCCGATCGGCCCGTCCAGCAGGATGCAATCCCCCGGCCGGGCCAAAGCCGCCAGCCGAACCCCAAGTGCCGCCGTCTCAGCCTCGGTCGGCAGGGACAGCACGATGTCATGGAGTGGGAGCTTGGTCTGGGTCATGGGTCAGCCAAGTCTACCGGCCCCGTCCGCCACCGCAAGGCCAAGCCTGAGCCGTCAAGCGCTGCGCCGTCCAAGATCCGCATCTTCCAGCCGGATCGCCTGCGACGCCGAGGGCAGCCCGCCGAAGGTGATCAGCGAAGCGCCGCCGGTCAGCGAGCGGAACCTGCAGGTCACCATCCTGCCGTCCAGCATCCGCGCCTCGCCTTCCCAGGAGGCGCGGTCGCCAAGAGAGGTCACGAAGCTGGTCGCATCGTCCCACAGAAGGCTTGGAGCGGTGTTTTCGCGCCACCAGGCGCACAGGGTGCCAATTCCCGCGTCCGACAACAGCACGGCGGGGTCGTGCCGCCAAAGCTGGGCATAGGCCTGGTTCGACATGACCAGCTGACCCGCCTGCGAGAAGACCGCCACGCCGTCATCCACCGCGTCTATCACCGACTGGCCCAGTTCAAGATCGGCCCGATAGCGCCGGGTACGGGTCATTTCGGTCGAAATGTCCTCGAACATGAAGGCCAGCGCGCCGTTCGGATGCGGGCGTCCGATCACCCGGTAGGTCTGGCCGCCCGGCAGGTTCCAGGTTTCCTCGAAATGCCCCGAGGATGCCTCTTCCTCGACCTTCGACAGTTGCTTGCGCCAGCTGCGGTAATCCTTCGGCTCGGGGATCATCGCCTTGGCGCGCATCGCGTCAAGCACGGCGCCCAGCGTCGGGCGCGAGATCAGGAAATCCGGCGGCAGCGAAGTCAGGTCGGCCAATGCGGGATTGAACAGTTGCAGGATGCGCGAGCGGTCGAAGATCGCAAGACCGATCGGCAAGTCGGCGAAGGTCTTGGTCAGGGTCTGCATGAATTCGCGCAGGGCGGTTTCAGCCTCGACCGTGGCATTGGCCGGTATGGCGTAATTCAGCACCTCGTCCCCGGCCGGCACATGGGACAGTTCGAACCATTCCGCCTTGCCGCGCATGTCCAGCTTGACCCGGGGCGGACGTCGGGCGGCGGGATCGGTCTGGCTGAAAAGCCGGGGCAGCGGCCAGGAGAGATCCTCGCCATCTGGCAGAAGTTCGGCTGCGCGGATCAGGTAGGCGTGATTGGCCCAGACGATATCGCCGCCCGCCCCAAGCTTCCACATCAGGACCGGCGACCGCGCGAGGACCGCGCGCTGCGCCTGCACCTCATGCTGCAAGGCCGCATGAACCGCCGCGCCCGCACCACCCGGGTCGCTTGCGCCCGCGTCGGACCCGGCGATCTCCATGGTCAGTCGGGTCAGGCCTTGCAGATGTTCGCCCCGCAGCAGAACCGGCGGGCGGACATCCGGAGCCGAGGCGATCGTCACCTGCCCGGTGCGCGACAGCGCATGAACCGCGTCCGCCACGCCGGGAAAGATCGGGCCAAGCCGAGCAAGCAGCCTTGGCCAGGCCTGCGACGCCTCACCCTCGGGCAGGATCGCGTGCGCAAGGGGCGTCGCCTCAAGCAGGTGGTCACCGTGGAACAGAAAGGCTGTGCCAGGCCGATCGTCGGCAAAGATGCTGCCTGCGGCCATTGGCCGGCGCATGGACCAGGCGAGGACAAGCGCAAGCAGGGTCGCGGCGACAAACGCGGCGCAAAGCACCAGTCCAAGGGCAGAGATCCAGAAAGCGGTCATGCAAAACCACCAACTCCGTCGGTTCCGCAACCCTAGGGCGCAATTCCTTAAGCAAGCGTTAAGCACAAACCCGATTGGCCGAGTCCGCTTGGCCGATCCCGTCCGACCCGGGTGTCAGCTTTCGATCCGCCGGTTTTCGCCCAGAGCCGCACCTTCGGGGGCGGCGATGTCGGCAAGGCTCCAGACCGCCTCGACGACCGCGCCACAGCGTTCGGGCCGATCCTCCGGCGCAAGGAAAGGATCGGTCGCGTTGGCGAAGGTCAAGTCAGCCCCCGACCTTTCCAGCAGCGTTTTCGCGATGAACAGACCAAGGCCCATGCCGTCATAGCCCGGCCGCTGGGCCACCACGGTGTCGGCCCGGCGAAAGCGCACGAACGGGTCGCCGATCCGGCCGATGGCGTTCGGAGGGAACCCGTCGCCGTCATCGACGATTCGCACCGTGAGGGTGCGGTCGGTCCATTCGCCCTCGATCCAGACCGTGGAGCGGGCGAAGTCCACCGCATTCTGCACCAGATTGCGCAAGCCGTGGATGATCTCGGGGCGGCGCAGGATGGTTGGCTGGCGATCGGGACTGCCCTCGACCGGGCCGAAGGTGAATTCGACCCGCTTGCCGCGCGCCAGATGCGGCTCGGCGGCCTCGCGCAGGGCTGCCGACAAGGGGGCCTGCCGCAGGTGCAGATCGTCCTTTCCGGCCCGTCCCATGTTGCGCAGGATGTCGCGGCAGCGGTCGGCCTGGTCGCGGATCAGCTGCGCATCCTCCAACAGGTCGGGCTGGTCCTTCAGCTCGTGCATCAGTTCGGTGCTGACCAGCTTGATCGTGGCAAGCGGGGTGCCCAGCTCGTGCGCCGCCGCCGCCACCACGCCGCCAAGGTCGGTCAGCTTCTGTTCCCGCGCCAGCGCCATCTGCGTCGCCAGAAGCGCGCGCGACATGGCGCGCATTTCGGTTGCGACCCGGCGCGAGTACAGCCCAAGGAACAGGATGCCGATCACGATCGACAGCCAGAAACCGAATTCGAAAATTCCGGGGATCTTCAGCTCTGTGCCGTCCACAAAGCGCAACGGCAGATGCCAGAACGCCGCGACCGAGATCAAAAGGATCGCAGCCGATCCCAGCAGCACGGTCGAACGCAGCCGCAGCGCGCTGGCCGAGATAGTGACCGGGGCCAGCACCAGAAGCGCGAAAGGGTTGGTCAGCCCGCCGGTCAGCAGGATCAGGAAGGACAGCTGTGAAAGGTCGAACAGGAGCGTGAGGAAGGCCTCGCTTTCGCCAAGCCGCTTGTTCTCGGGGAAAAGCGTGATCGAAAAGAGGTTCGCCATCACCGCAGTTCCGACGGCAATGAAGCAAAGCCCTAGCGGCAGTTGCATGGCGAAGGCCTGCTGGGCGACCGTGATTGCCGCCAGCTGGCCCGCGATCGCCGTCCAGCGCAAGACGATCAACGTGCGCAGGCGCACCCAGTCGGCCTGCGCTTCGCGTTCGGGAAGCGTGATGCTTGCCGTAACCATGCTGTGACCCGATGCCTCCTGATAGGTGTTGACCATTGTTAAGGCCGCCCTCATCTGGGATCAATGCGGCGGGATCGACCGGAAAGGCGCAGCCATGACCAGACTTTACGCCACAACTGCTGTCGCTGCGACACTGGCCCTGCTGGGCGGCCTGTTCGCCTATGTCCAGATCAACCGGTCCGACGATGCCTTCGCCGAATGCCGTCAGGGCCAGATCGCCGGCGGAGACATTGGCGGCCCGTTCACCCTCGTCAACACCGCCGGGCAGGCCGTGACCGATGCCGAGGTGCTGACCAGGCCGTCGCTGGTCTACTTCGGCTATACCTTCTGCCCCGATGTCTGCCCCTTCGACATGGCTCGCAACGTCGAGGCGGTGGATCTTCTGGCCCAGCGCGGGATCGAGGTGACGCCCGTGTTCATCTCGATCGACCCGGATCGCGACACGCCCAAAGCACTGGCCGACTACGCCGAAAACATGCACCCCGCGCTGGTCGCCCTGACCGGCAGCGCCGAACAGGTCAAGGCGGCAAGCCAGGCCTACAAGACCTATTTCCGCAAGCAGCCGTCGGATGACGAATACTATCTCATGGATCATTCGACCTTCACCTATCTGATGCTGCCCGGCACCGGCTTTGTGGACTTCTTTCGCCGCGAGCTTACATCCGTACAGATGGCTGAAAGTGTTGCCTGCTTTGTAAAGGCGGGCGACACTGGCAGCTGACCGGAATGGCGCAATTTGGGAACTGAAGAATGGCTGAAGATCTTGGCGCAGACCTTGGACTGGACCGCTCGCTACTTTTGGTCGATGACGACGAACCATTTGTAAAGCGTCTGGCCAAGGCAATGGAAAAGCGCGGTTTTCTTGCCGATACCGCGCAAAGCGTGGCCGAAGGCCGCGCCAAGGCGCAGGCGCATCCTCCAGCTTATGCCGTGGTCGATCTCCGGCTGGAGGACGGCAACGGGCTTGACGTGATCGAGATCTTGCGCGAACGCCGTCCCGATTGCCGGATCGTGGTGCTGACCGGATACGGCGCGATTGCCACGGCCGTTGCCGCCGTCAAGATCGGCGCGGTGGACTATTTGTCCAAGCCCGCCGATGCCAATGACGTGACCCATGCGCTGCTGGCAAAAGGCGAGGTGATGCCGCTTCCGCCGGAAAACCCGATGTCCGCCGATCGCGTCCGGTGGGAGCATATCCAGCGGGTCTACGAAATGTGTGATCGCAATGTCAGTGAAACCGCGCGGCGGCTTTCCATGCACCGCAGGACCTTGCAGCGGATCCTGGCCAAGCGAAGCCCGAAATAAATCAGAATTGTTGCCAATCCCTGATTATGCGCCTATTGAATAGAGAGGCAAAATATGGGGGGATCGATTTGGCCATGGATTTGAATACACTTTCCTTGAAAGAGCTGAAGGACTTGCAATCGCAGGTAGCAAAGGCGATTTCGGGTTTCGAAGATCGTCGCAAGCGTGAAGCTTTGGCAGAGCTGGAAGAAATTGCCAGGGCCAAGGGTTTTTCGCTGGCCGAACTTACTGGTGCTGCGCCGACCCGGAAGCGGTCGCCTTCGGTGGCGAAATACGCGAACCCGGCCAACAAGGCCGACACTTGGTCTGGTCGCGGGCGCAAGCCGCGCTGGTTCTCCGAGGCGCTGGCAAAGGGCAAGAAGCCCGAGTCGATGGCGATCTGACGCCCGGCCTCAGGCCTGGGTTTTCAACCATTTCAGAAATGCCCGGGCAGCGGCCCGCTGCGGCCCGGGCAGCGTCACAACGAAATAGGCCGGCAACTTTTCGCGGCTTTCATGCACGACGCGCAGACGGCCCTCGGCTACGTCGGCTTCGATCAGCGCCAGGCTTTCCACCACCAGCCCCAGACCTTGCCGCGCCGCTGCGATGACCAGATCCTCGCCGCTCAGATCCGTGCTGCTCAGCGCGCCCGGCTCCAGCCCCAGCTGGCGCAGATAGGCGTCCTGTTCCGGCCAGGTCCGTTGCAGGATCCAGTCCATCTGCCGCATCTCGTCTGGCGTCAGGGCCTCCCTGTCGCCAAGCAGGGACGGCGCCCCCGCGATGACCAGCCGGGCCGAGGCGAGATAGGTTGCCTCGACCCCCGGCCAGTCGCCGACGCCGTAGCGGATGGCCAGGTCCATCCGTTCGCGGTGCAGGTCGACGACACGGGCATCGGGGTGCAGCGACAGGCCGATGTCGGGATGCAGTTCCCAAAAGCCCTTCAGGCGCGGCATCAGCCATTGTGCCGCGAAACTGGCCGTCAGCGTCACCCGAACCGGACGATCCACCTCTCCGGCCTTCAGGGCCTCGACCCCGCGCAACATCGCGGCGAAACCTTCGGCCAGTGCCTCGGCCAACTGCTCGCCGTCGGCGGTCAGGCTGACGCCGCGGCCGTCGCGCTGCACCAGTGCCCGGCCCAGCTGGTCCTCCAGCGCGCGGACCTGTTGCGCCACCGCTGCATGCGTGACGTTCAGCGCCCGCGCGGCCTGCGAAAAGCTGCGAAAGTCGGCCGTCGCTGCGAAGGCGCGCAGCGCGGTCAGGGAAGGCAGAGTCCGCCAGTCGATTGCCATATGATAGCCCAGCTAACATACCGTCAGGGTTTCTGAGTCGTATCACCGAACGATTTATGGGAAAAGGTCCTTGTTCAGTTGAACGAAGGAGCAAGAAAATGTTGAATATCTTCGCAGACGCCCTGTTGATCGCCACCCGGTTGGGCCGGTTGCCCGATGAGACACATCCGTCCCTGCGCCGCACCCCGCGTGAGTTTCAGGACATCGAAGGACTGAACGTCGCCGACCGGCTGCGAACTTTGGGCCGCTGATGCCGGGCCTGACCGGACCCTGTCAATCGCAGGCCGAAAGCAGCCGCGCGACCGTTGCCACGTAATCCGCCCGCACCTCTGCGGGCGGACGAAGTCTGATTTCCAGCCGGGCCAGCATCTCCGGCCCCGGTCTGCTGAAAAGCTTGTCGGCCTCTTCTTCGCGAAACCCGGCAATCCGCACCGCCTCCAGCCAGGCCGAGACCCGGTCCGCCGCCTTGATCGCCGCCTTCACCGGCGCTGGCAGCACTGCGGGCAGACCGAACCGCCGGTGGATCGCCGCTGTCAGCCTTTCGTCAAGCGCCTCGTAGCCCGGCCCGACGGCCGCTTTCACCGGGCTGATCATGTCGCCGATCACATATTCCGGCGCGTCGTGCAGCACCGCCGCCAGCCGCCAGCGCGGGGCGATGCCGGGATTGGCACGGGTCAGGATTTCTTCGACCAGAAGCGAGTGTTCGGCCACCGAATAGGGCCAGTCGCCCCGTGTCTGGCCGTTCCAGCGCGCGACGAAGGCCAGGCCATGCGCGATGTCCTCGACCTCGATGTCCATCGGGGTCGGGTCCAGAAGGTCCAGTCGTCGTCCCGACAGCATCCGCTGCCAGGCGCGTGGTTGCTTGGTCGATCCTCGTGCCATCGGGTGCCTCCCTTGCTGCATGGCTAGCCAGCCTTCTGTCGCCCGGCAAGGCTTTGCTTCTGCTGCGCGGACCGGGTTGCCGCCACGGGCGACCCTCCGCGCGGATTTGCTGGATCAAGTCACTGCAACCGGTTGCCATGTACCGCCCGGACCGCCAGACTACCGCCTTGCCGGCGGATCGGGCAACCAACACACGGTGGGCGCGGACATGGGTGAGACGGTGGGCCACGGGACTGGCCCGGTGAAGCGGACATCACCGGTCACGCTGCGCGAGGTGGCCCGTCGCGCCGGGGTCTCGCCATCGGCGGTGTCGCGCGCTTTCACGCCCGGGGCATCGGTTTCCGCCCAAAAGCGGGCCGCGATCGAGCTTGCGGCTTCCGAACTTGGTTACAGCCCGTCCGTTCTGGCCTCGGCCCTGACGACCGGCCGCACCAAGATGATCGGCCTCGTGTCGAACAACTTTCACAACCCGATCTTCCTTGAGGTGTTCGACCAGTTCACGCGCGGCCTTCAGGACCGTGGTCTGCGCCCGCTTCTGGTCAATCTGTCGGGCGACATGGCGCTGGCGGATGCGGTGCAGATGTTGCGGCGCTATTCGGTCGACGGCGTGATCTTCGCCAGTTCAACTTTGCCACCCGACTATGCCCGCAAGTTTCTGGAAGCCGGACTGCCAGTCGTGCACTCGTTCGGCCGCTGGTCGGCCCGGCCCGAGGTCAATATCGTGGGGATCGACAACCGCGCCGCCGGACGGCTGGCTGCGGGCACGCTTTTCGCCCGTGGCTACCGCCGGATCGCGTTTCTTGGCGGGCCGGACAGCGCCAGTTCGACCCAGGATCGTCTGGCGGGCTTTCTGGAAGTGGCGAACACCCGGCAGGAAGCACAGGTCACAAGCAGTTTCGCCGCAGCCTATTCCTTTGACGCCGGTCGTGCCGAAATGCAGCGCCTGCTTGGCGCAGGACCGCCGGCGCAGGCGTATTTTTGCGGCGATGATGTCCTGTCGATCGGGGCGCTCAGCGCGCTTGCGGATGCCGGGCTGGATGTTCCAGGCGACGTTGGCATCCTTGGCCTGAACGACATGGAAATGGCCCGCTGGGCCGGCATCAACCTGACCACGGTGCGCCAACCGATCGCGGACATCATTGCGTCAAGCATCGATCTGGTGGTGTCGTCGCTGAACGACCCGGACCAGCCGGCCGAAGCCCGGCTGTTCGGCTGCAGCATCGTCGAACGCGGGACCCTGAGGCCTCGTCTTTGAAGCAGACACTCATCAAGCCCTTGCAGGCTTTCTTCGTTCCACCTCAGCGAAGAAAGCCTGCAAGGGCTTGATGAGCGGGCGGTTCAGATCAGCGGAACATCGGCGGCCGGGCCTCGACCCAGGACCCGCCCGCCTTGGCAGAAGCCACCGCCGCATGCACCGCCGCGATAGACCTGACCCCGGCCGCCGCCGTCGGCAATCCGTCGCGCAGGGTGCCGCGAATGGTATCGGCGAGATCGCAATAGATGTTGGCAACCGCCATCGGAAAGCCTTCCGGATGGGCGATTGCCACCCGGCTCATGCGTTTGGCCTCGTCATAGAGGGCGCTTTCGCCCTTCTCCATTATCTGGGTCCGGCCCCCTACGGGCGTGTAGACCAGCTGGTTCGGCTGCTCGGACGCCCAGCGGAAGCCGCCGGTTTCGCCGAAGACCTGAATGTCGAAGCCGTGCTGCCGCCCGATCGCGACGGACGAGGTCCATAGCCGCCCAACCGTGCCGCCGACCATGCGGAAGTTGACCATCGCGTCATCCTCCAGCACCCGGCTGGGGATGGTCGAGGCGAAATCGGCCGACAGCTTTTCCACCTCGTCGTCACAGATGAAGCTGGCCATGTGCAGCGCGTGGATGCCGCAGTCAGCGAACTGCCCCGAGACCCCCGCCATCGCCGGATCATAGCGCCAGCGGACGCGCGGGTTGTCGGCGTCTGTCGCGTCGCCGTGGTGGCCGTGACTGAAGCTTGTCACCACCAGCCGGACGCGGCCGATATCGCCCGCCCGCACCATCGCGCGCGCCTGCCGGATCATCGGATAGGCCGAATAGCAGTAGTTCACCGCGCAGACCTTGCCGGCCTTCGCAGCAAGGCGGACAAGCTCTTCGCCTTCCTCGACCGTCACGGTCATCGGCTTTTCGCACAGCACGTTGAACCCGGCTTCGAGAAAGGCTTTCGAGATCTCGAAATGGGTGGAATTTGGGGTGGCCACCGTCACAAGATCCACCCGGTCGGCGCGGTTCTTCTCGCCGGCCAGCATCTCTTTCCAGTCGCCGTAAGCCCGGTCGCTGGCCACGCCCAGACGCGTGGCATAGTCCCGGCCCGCGTCGGGCCGGTGGTCAAGCGCGCCCGCGACCAGATCGAAATGCCCGTCGGCCAAGGCACCCAAGCGGTGTGCCGGGCCGATCTGGCTGCCTTCGCCACCACCGATCATGCCCCATTTCAGCTTTGCCATCCTGGTCATCCCTTACTTGAAGCCGATTGATTCAAGGTATTCGCGGTTGGCCCGCGCGTCGTCCATCGGGCGGACGTCCAGCGTCGGGTCGCAATCCTGCTCGACCGTGCACCAGCCGGTGAACCCAGCGTCGAGCAGAACCTGGCGGACCGAGGCGAAATTGACGTCGCCCTGGCCGAGGTTGCAGAAGACGCCCTCGGCGCAGGCGTCGTAGAACCCGACGCCGTCGCGGATGACGCGGGCCTTCACGACCGGGTCGATGTCCTTGAAGTGCATGTAGGAGATGCGGCCGATGTGGCGGCGCATGAAGGCGACCGGATCGAAGCCCGCATAGGAATGGTGGCCGGTGTCGAAGCAGATCTTGAGGGTGCCCTCGTCGATTTCACCGAGCAGGCGCTCCAGTTCCGGCTCGAAGTCCATGAACCCCGCCGCATGGGCGTGCACCCCCACGGTCAGGCCGTAGTCTTCCGCGCCGATGCGCGCCACGGTTCGGAGGCGGTCGACGAACCCGGTCCATTCGGTGGCGTCCATCACCTCGGCGTCCTGCGCGCGGCCGGCAGTGGGGGCGCGCCGCGGCGAGATCGAATCGATCAGCACCAGATGCCGCGCCCCGTGGGCGGCGAGGGCGCGGCAGGTGCGGTGCGCCGCGTCGAGCACGTCGTCCCAGGCGCCCGGGTCGTGGAACGGGCGAAACACCACGCCGCCGGTCAGGGTGAGGCCATGGCGCGCCAGCGCCTCGCCGAGCACGGCCGGGTCTTCGGGGGCGAAGCCGATAGGGCCGAGCTCGATGCCCGCGTAGCCCGCGGCGGCGCAGTCGGCGAGCACGGACTCCCAGCTCGGGTTGCGCGGGTCGTCTGCGAATTCGACGCCCCAGGAACAAGGGGCGTTGCCGATCCGGATGGTCATGGGGCGGTCCTCGGAGGTAGGCGGTGCGTCCCGGGCCGTCGCGGGGCCCGTGGTTTTAGGTCTGGGGCGGTGCGCAAAATCTGTTTGCAACCGGTTGCAAAGCAAGTATCGTGAGAGCAAGGGCGCGGTCAACCGCATTTGCGCCACGCGCGCCGAACGAGCGAAGCCGCCCTGTGCGCGGCGGGGGGACGGATTGGACCGGCAGGACGACACCATCCGGCTGACGGTGGCGCAGGCGATCGTGGCATTCCTCGCCAACCAGTTCATCGAGATCGGCGGCGCACGGCTGCGCGTCTGCGGCGGCGGCTTCGCGATCTTCGGGCACGGCAACGCGCCCTGTCTCGGCGAGGCGCTGTACGAGCGCCGCGCAGAGCTCCCGCTCTATCGCGGCCAGCACGAGCAGGGCATGGGTTTCGCGGCGGCGGCCTACGCCAAGGCCCACCTGCGGCGCCGGTTCATGTTCTGCACCGCCTCCGCCGGGCCGGGGACGGCGAACCTGCTGACCTCGGCGGCGCTGGCGCACGCCAACCGGCTGCCGATGCTGCTGCTGTGCGGGGACACCTTCCTGACGCGGCTGCCCGATCCGGTGCTCCAGCAGATCGAGCATTTCGGGGATCCGACCTTCGGGCTCAACGACGCGTTCAAGTCCGTGAGCCGCTTTTGGGACCGGATCACCCATCCCGCCCAGATCCTCCAGTCGCTGCCCGCGGCGCTGGCGACGATGCTCGATCCCGCCGATTGCGGACCGGCGTTCATCGGACTGCCGCAGGACCTGCAGGGTTGGGCGT
>JANOER010000199.1:0-12827 GCA_031441285.1 Rhodobacterales bacterium | reverse complement strand
ATCAGCCCGGCATCCGCAGCCAGCCGTTCCGCGAAGGTCACATCCCCTCCGCCGGAGTGGTGCCGACAGCCCGGCCTTCCTGCGCGCGGATCAGTTCGACCTTTTCTTCAGCTTCGGAAAGTTTCTTCGCGCAGACCGCCTTCAGCGCCGCGCCGCGCTCGTAAAGCGCAATCGACTGATCCAGCGGCACTTCGCCCCGCTCCAGCGCGCCGACGACCTGCTCCAGCGCGGCCATCGCCTCTTCGAAGCTCATCGTCTCAACCGCCTTGTCGCTCATCGGCCCCGCTCCTCCAACACGCCCACATGCGCGGCAACCGAAGCCGCCAGCGCCTCGAGATCATAGCCGCCCTCCAGCGTCGACACCACCCGCCCCCCGGCGAAATCGCACAAATGGCGCGTCAGCCAGGCATAGTCCTCGGCCTGCCACTCAAGGCCCGCCAGCGGATCATCCGCATGGGCATCGAACCCGGCCGAGATCAGCAGAAGCTCGGGTTTCCACGCCTCCAGTGCCGGAAAGACCACGCGCTCGTAAAGCCTGCGCATCTCTTTCCCGCCCGACCCCGCGCGCAGCGGCAGGTTCAGGATCTGCCCGTGCGCGCCGGTCTCCTCCGGCCTTCCCGTGCCCGGATACAGCGGCATCTGGTGGCTGGAAATGAACAGGCACTGCGCCTCGTCCCACAGCAGGTCTTGCGTGCCGTTGCCGTGATGCACATCGAAATCCACGATCGCCACGCGGGACAGTCCATGATGGTCCAGCGCCCGCTTCGCCCCGATCGCCACCGTTCCAAAGACGCAGAACCCCATCGCGACGTCGCGCTCGGCATGATGGCCGGGTGGCCGCCCGGCGACAAAAGCCGTCTTCGCCTCACCCGTCACCACCGCATCCACGGCCGCGCAGATCCCGCCGACGGCCCGCAGCGCTGCGTCCAGCGATCCCGGCGACAGGAAGGTATCCGGGTCCAGCTGCGCCCAACCCTCTGCCGGCACCGCCGCGCAGATCCGCGCCAGATAGGACGCCGGATGACAGCGCAACACATCCGCCTCCGCCCCCGGCGGACACGCGCGCCGGTTCACCGCAAGACCTGCCAATCCCTGCTCTACTGCCGCCAACCGTTCTACCCTCTCGGCATGGCCGGGAGGGGTCAAATGCCGGGAAAAGGCCGTGTCCGTGAACACAAGCATCGTGCAAGCCCTTTCATCTTTGCTCAAGTATCCCGGGGTCCGGGGCAGCGCCCCGGCGGTCAGCCGCAGTCAATCCGGCTGCAGCATATAGCCTTCGCCGCGCACGGTCTGCAGATAGCGCGGAGCCTTCGGATCGCTCTCGATCTTGCGGCGCAGGCGGGTGATCTGCACGTCCACCGCGCGTTCCTGGGCGGCATCGCCGCGTGCGGCCTCGGCCACCAGCCGGTCACGGCTGAGGGGCGTTCCGGGTTGCGCCGCGAAGATCCGCATCAGCTGCGCCTCGGTCGCGGTCAGGCGCACCGGGCTGTCACCGCGCCACATCTCGCCCCGGTCAAGGTCATAGCGCACATCGCCCATATGCATCACCTGGCGCACCGGCTCGGCTGCCCTGGCCTGAGGCACGCGGCGCAGGATCGCGTTGATCCGCAGCAACAGCTCTTTCGGCTCGAACGGCTTCACCAGGTAGTCATCCGCCCCCGCCTCCAGCCCCTCGATCCGGTTCGCCGTCTCGCCCCGCGCGGTCAGCAGCAAGATCGGAGTCGTCAGACGCTTGCGCAGGTCACGGGTCAGTGCGATCCCGTCCTCGCCCGGCATCATCACGTCAAGCACGATCAGATCGAATTCCAGTCCGCCCAGGATCCGCCGCGCCTGAGCCGCATCGCGCGCGGTCGATACCAGATAGCCGTTCCGCATCAGGAACTTCTGCAACAGCCCCCGGATCCGTTCGTCATCGTCGACAATCAGCAAATGCGCGTCAGAAGCCTGCATCAGCCGCCCTCCTTCAGGCGGGTGTAATGGCGGCGCATGTCGGGGTCCATCATTGCTTCCAGCACCTGCCGGAACCCGGTCACCGCGACCGGTCCCGCCGCGCGGTAGGCCGCCCGCATCCGTGCCCGCTGTGCGTCGGAAAGCTCGCGTTCCAGCATCTGTCCCTTTTCCGTCAAGTACAGATGCCGTTCCCGCGCATCCGCCTTGCCTTTTTCGCTTCGCACAAGGCCATCCTCGATCAGACTGCGCAACACACGATTGAGGGATTGCTTTGTAACACCAAGGATCGACAGCAGGTTCGACACGGTGGTTCCGGGGCTGCGGTGGACAAAGTGGATCGCCCGGTGATGTGCGCGACCATAGTTCATCCCGTCCAGAATCCGGTCAGGATCGGCGGTAAAGCCGCGATAGGCGAAGAACATCGCCTCGATCCCCTTGCGCACCTGCTCGTCCGTCAGGAACAGCAGGCCCTCGCCACCCGGCGCATCAGCCATCGGTCTCTCCTCTTTCGTCGGAATTTACGTCAGCCTTGTTGACTTTCCAAGCACGAACCCGTAACTCCACTCCGATTTCGCGCAAGAATCTGTCCGAAGCGGACCTTTCTGGCGCAACATTCGCAAAGTTCGGGCGCAAAGGCGGGAGGCTTGGATGGCTGGCTATGACGATCGTGACGGGTTCATCTGGATGGATGGCAAGCTGGTGGACTGGCGATCAGCGAATGTCCACATCCTGACCCATGCGCTGCATTATGCCTCGTCCGTGTTCGAGGGTGAACGCTGCTACAACGGCCGCATCTTCAAGATGACCGAACACTCCGAACGCCTGCGCCGGTCGGGCGCGCTTCTGGACATGCCGCTGCCCTACAGCGCGGCCGAGATCGACGCGGCGAAAGTGGCCACGTTGAAGGCCAACAACCTCACGGACGCCTACGTGCGCGCCATCGCCTGGCGCGGTGCGGGCGAGATGATGGGGGTCGCGGCCAACAAGAACCCGATCCGCATGGCCGTGGCCGTCTGGACCTGGGGCAACTACTACGGCGACGCCAAGTTCAAGGGCGCGAAACTTGACATCGCCAAGTGGAAACGCCCCAGCCCCGAAACCATCCCGCATGAAGCCAAGGCCGCCGGGCTTTACATGATCTGCACCATGTCCAAGCACGCGGCCGAAGCGAAGGGCTGTTCCGACGCCATGATGTTCGACTATCGCGGATATGTGGCCGAAGCGACCGGGGCGAACATCTTCTTCGTCAAGGACGGCGAAGTGCATACCCCAAAGGCCGATGCCTTCCTGAACGGCATCACCCGGCAGACCGTCATCGGCATGCTGCGCGACATGCAGATCAAGGTCCACGAACGCCACATCATGCCCGAGGAGCTGGAAGGCTTCCAGCAGTGCTGGCTGACCGGCACCGCCGCCGAGGTCACGCCTGTCGGCCAGATCGGCGATTACAATTTCGAGGTCGGCGACCTGACCAGGCGGGTTGCGACGGAATACGAAGCGCTGGTCCGCGCCTAAGCGCAGTCCGCCGGGATCAGCAGACGTTCCAGAACGCCCCGTCATCCAGCAGCCAGGCAAACCGGGCGCGGATGTCGGGGTCGTCGCGCCAGTTGTCCATCAGATGCCACCGCCCGGTCGGCGCAACGCGTGAATCGTTGGAACCGTGGACACTTCGCACAAACATCCTCGGTCCGGTGATCGAAACCGCGCCAACCACGCGCGGGTCTTTCTGGTGGCTGATTCCCAGGACGTTCTTTCCGGACGGCCTTCCTACCAGGGTAAGGCCGCAATTGATGAAGGGATAGCGGTGCCGGTATAGCCGGGCCGCGGTCTCTCCGTCGTCGGTCAGGTCAAGCACAAGACCATATCCGTCCGAGAAGCTGACATAGGCTGGTCCGTCTGGCGCTGCCGGCTGTCCCGTTGCGTCCATGGCGGCAAGTTGGTCGCGGACCGTGGCAACAAAGTCGCGGGCAAGCCCATCGTCGTCGTCAAGGATCATCTGGGCCACAACCGGATCCGGATAGGTCTTCTCAAGGTAAAGCCGCAACAGCTTGCGCGTCGGTCCGGGGCGCCCGGCAACGATGGCAAAGCGATCCGGGTTGCCATGTGCCGCGGCGCAGGCCTCGCCCAGCTCCGCTTTCGCCCAGGCCGGAAGCTGCGTGCTGGTCAGCACCACATGGCGGAAGTCCTGATCGGTCTGCGCCGCAAGCGACGGCATCGCGATCCTTCGGAAAAGCTCAAGCCGCAACCGAAGGCGGTCCGGGTCGAACAGCATCTCGGCATTCCGCGACGATTCACTTTGCCAGCCGGAGGCGCCCAGAAACGCAAAGCGGGTGACCACCAGGATTGGCGCGTCGGACAGGCGCGGCGCGGGCGCGGCCAAGGGTTCCGGACCATCTGCACCGTCAGTCACTGGCGGGCTCCTCCCGGGTTTCGGGCTGACTGTCGGGCAATGGGTCGCGCAGGTTGCCGATCCATCCCGACCCGGCGTGCCGCCGCAGCATTTTGCGGACCTTCGGCATCAGGCCCAGCTCTTTCAGGATCTTCAGCCCCCGGTAGTGGATGGTAAAGATCTCGCGGTCCGTGGGCAGCGGCTTGCCCCGCAGGATTCCGCCCAGGATATAGTGCTGCTCTTCCGGCAGGATGTTCCAGTCCAGCCCCGCCCTCCGAATCGCCAGCGGCAGGGACATCTGGTCCAGATAGGGCCTGCGCGCCGGCAGGTCGGTCTTGCGGTCGATCTCGGTTGCGGTCTCGTACCAGACATCGGCGAACCGCCTGCCGTTGACCGGCCCCTCCGGAAACACCACCAGCCCCGCGCTGAAGTAAGGCACCACCGGTCCCGGCGACCGCCGCATCAGCCGCACGCGTTCGGTCGGCACCGGCATGTCGAAGACGCCATAAATCTGGTCCCAGACCGACTGCTCGCCCCATTGCATCGAGGCCGCGACCGAACAGCTTACCTTGCCGGGGCTGATCAGCGCCTCGACCCGGTTTGGCCGCAGGAACAGCACGTCGCTGTCGATGAAGGCCGAATATTCGCTGTCGCGCGGTTCGACCGCCGCAAGGATCTTGTTGCCGTGCGGATATTCCGGATCCCAGCGACCCTCGGTGCGCATCGGCCGGATCTCGGCCCCCATCAGCTCATGCGCCCGGATCACGCCGGGGTCGATGTCCGCCATCTTG
The DNA here is from genome assembly GCA_031441285.1 of Rhodobacterales bacterium. Lineage (GTDB taxonomy): Bacteria > Pseudomonadota > Alphaproteobacteria > Rhodobacterales > Rhodobacteraceae > Tabrizicola. Next base: position 7,697 of record JANOER010000199.1, on the reverse strand, counting down.
TGTTCGGGACAGTAGCCGATGACCCGGACATCCGCCGGGAACTGGTCGCGGATCGACGCCAGCAGATAGCAGGCCATGTGCTGATAGTCGGGCAGATCGACGATATAGGTCAATGTCAGCAGAGGCTTGCGGTCCGGCGGCCGGCCATCCGCTTCGGCCAAAGGTGAAGTGTCCGGCTGCACGATATTCCCTGTCTCAGGCGCCGACCAGGCCGGCGCCGCCAGACAATTCGGTTTTCAGGCCCGGCGCAAGGCCCGACCTGACGCGGTCCGTCAGGTCGTCCGCCCCCGCTCGATCCGCAGGAACTGACGCAGCCGCCCCGACCCGGCCGCCCCGCGCGGCCGCAGCCAGGTTTCGCGCGGGGTCCGCGACAACCGCAGGAAATGCCTGACCCGACCGCCCGTGGTGGCCTTCCGATGATCCGCAAGATGACGGCTCATGATAATCCTCCCATGGTTGTGATGGCCCAGAGGATGCGCCCGAATCGACCCGGACGCCACCGGCTTGCACCCGCGCCCGCGTCAAACCGCCGAAAAGCCGTTGTCGACGAAAAGCTGCACGCCGTTCACGAACTCTGCCTCGTCCGACGCCAGATACAGCGCCGCCCGCGCCACGTCCTCGGGCTTGCCCATCCGCCCCTGCGCCGCCTTGATCGCAGCATCCGACACGTCGACTCCCAACTGTGCCAGGGCTTCCACTTCGCGGTTGCCGTGCGGAGTCTCGATGAACCCCGGACAGACCGCATTGCAGCGGATGCCCCGGTCGCGGAACTCGACCGCGATGGCGCGCGCGAACATGTGGCAGGCGCCCTTGGTCGCGTCGTACAGCACCTCGTTCGGCGTGGCATAGACCGCCGAGATCGACGAAGTGCAGACAATCGCCCCGCCGCCCTGCGCCAGCATCAGGGGCAGCACGGCGCGGGTCATCAGATACATCGACTTGACGTTCACATCGAACAGGAAGTCCCAGTCGGCCTCCTCGGTCTCAAGGAACGGCTTGATGACGATGGTGCCGGCGTGGTTGAACAGCACGTTGGCCGGCCCCAGCGCCGCTGTCACCGAGGCGACGGCCGCCTCGACCTCGATCTTCAGGGATACATCGGCTTGCGCGAAATGCGCCCGATGCCCGGCCGCCCGCAGCTCGGCCACCAGCGCCTCGCCTGCGTCCCGATTGCGGTCGATCACCCCGACCGCCGCCCCTTCGGCCGCAAATAGCCGCGCCGAAGCCGCGCCCATCCCCGTCGCCCCGCCCGAGATGATCGCGGTCTTGCCCTTCAGTCTGTCCATCTCCGCCCCCTTAAAGCCGTCCCAGCGCCCAGCGCGCGGCATCGGCCACCGCCGGATCTGCATCCTCCAGCAATCCGGCTGCCGCCTGCCGAAGGCCCGGCAGCCCCGAATTCCCGATGGCATAAAGCACGTTGCGCACAAACCTGTCGCGCCCGATCCGTTTGATCGGGCTGCCGGCAAAGCGCGCCCGGAACCCGGCATCGTCCAGCGCCGCAAGCTCGGCCAGTTCCGGCAGGCCGACGCGCGGCTGATAGCCGATCTCGCGGCCCGCCACGGCGAACTTGTTCCAGGGGCAGACGGCAAGACAGTCATCGCAGCCATAGATCCGGTTTCCCATCAGCCCCCGCAGCTCCGGGTCCACCGGCCCCTTGTGCTCGATCGTGAGGTAGGAAATGCAGCGTCGCGCATCCAGCTGATAGGCCGCCGGAAACGCCCCGGTCGGACAGATGTCCAGACAGGCGCGACACGTCCCGCAATGGTCAACTTCCGGGGTGTCCGGCTCCAGGTCCAGCGTGGTGAAGATCGCCCCCAGGAACACCCAGTTTCCCAGATCGCGGCCCAGAAGGTTGGTATGCTTGCCCTGCCAGCCCAGGCCCGCCGCCTGCGCCAAAGGCTTCTCCATCACCGGAGCGGTGTCGACGAAGACCTTGATCTCGCCGCCGCCGGCATCGATCAGCCAGCGCCCCAGCCGCTTCAGCCGCTTCTTCACCAGATCATGATAGTCCTTGCCCTGCGCATAGACCGACACCACCCCGCGGTCCTTTCGCGCCAGCCCCGCCATCGGGTCACCGTCCGGAGTATACGCCTCGGCCAGCATGATCACCGACCGCGCCTCTGGCCACAGGGCGGCCGGATTTCCGCGCCATGCCTCGCGCTCGGCCATCCAGCCCATCTGCCCGTGCCGCCCCTCGGCCAGGAACGCCCGCAACCGCCCCGCCGCTTCCGGCACGGCATCGGGCCGGCAGATCCCCACCTTGACGAATCCCTCTTCCAGGGCGCGCGCTATCAGCCGCTCCTTCACCCTGCTCATCCTTTCTGCACAAATATCCCACGGGGGGTGCGGGGGGTGTGAAACCCCCCGCCACGGTCAGGATCAGAAATCCAGATCGGCATAATGGGCCGCCGGTGGAAAGCCACTGATCTGGTCCGCCAGCAAGGGCCGGAAGCTCGGCCGCGACTTTATCTTGGCATACCAGTCCTTCAGGACCGCATGCCGATGCCAGTCCACGTCGCTGATATAGTCCAGGCAGCTCAGATGTGCGGCGGCGGTGAAATCGGCCAGCGTCATCTCGTTTCCAGCCAGCCACCGGCGCTGGTCCAGAAGCCAGGCCATGTAATCCAGATGATACTTGATCCGGGTCGACCCCAGCTTGACGTTCTTGGAATCCGGATAGCCCTGCCCGGTGACCTTCTTGTTCACCCTCTCGTACAAGAGCTTCGAGGTCACCTCGTTGTGGAACTTGTCGTCGAACCAGGCGCAGATCCGTCGCACCTCATAGCGGCCATCGGCGCCTTTCGGCATCAGCGGCGGGTCCGGGGCGACGTCTTCCAGATACTCGCAGATCGCCTGGCTTTCGCTCATGGTCCGGGCGCCCATCTTCAGGATCGGCACCTTGCCGGCCGGATTGCGGCGCAGGAAATCGGGCGACGGCTCCCAATAGCGTTCCTCGACCAGCTCCACCTCGATCTTCTTCTCCGCCAGCGTAAGGCGCACCTTGCGGCAGAAGGGCGAGAGGGGAACATGGTACAGACGGTTCATCGGGCAAGCCTTTACGGAATGGCCCCTGATACAAGGCCCAAACGGCAGGATCAATGACGCGCTACCGTCAGCGGCCCGGTGGCAGATCCGGCAGTTTGGCCATCAGATCACGGTAACTGGTTAGCGCCGCACGATTTTCCGCCCATTTGGGCATCTCCGAGACCAGGGGCCAGTCGATGCGGCCACGCACGTCAGCGGCCAGATCGCGCCGATCCATCAGGATCAGCCCTCTGACGGCGTGGCGGATGTCCATTCTGTTCATCTCGGTATCTCCGGCAGCAGGCAGGTATCCGATCGCTACATCATGCAGGAACGGGAACAGATCCGGCCACCACCTTTCATCCCTGCAGCAAACCGCCGGCAATGCCGCCCAGGAGTAGTGATCCTTCGGCATCCGGGCCAATTGCCCCTGCAACAAGGGGAGCGGGTTCTGGTTGACCCAGCCGACCCAGCGGATCAGATCCTCGCCCGCGCGACCGCTCTCAACGGCTGCCACACAGTCCGGCCAGGCGGCGCCATGATCGCCGCGCTTTGCAAGCTTTTGCAAAACCCGCCGCTGCCGGAACCGGACCAGGGCGCAGGCCGGCATGGCGCAGCCGCTCGTCCACCACCTGCGGCGGCGCGGCCCGGTTCTCGGTCAGCGTCAGCCGCTGAATCCCGGTCAGATAGATCGATCCGTGATCCCCGCTCATCGAGGCAAGGAGATCGCCGTCCGCCCTGATCTCGCTCAGCGGGTCCGCGCGTGTCTTGTCATCCTTGATGGCCAGACGGCAGGGGAAATCAGGCGCTCTGACAGATCCGCCGGGAAATCTGTTGCCGGATCAGTCTTCGAAACAACCAGATCGCCCGTCCGCCGCAATCGTCTCGGCGCCACTGATGATGCTGCGGGTCCGGCTGCGGACAAAGCTTGACGGATCGCTGGCGCTATAGTCCTTCGGGTTGGGCAGCACCGCTGCCAGCCGCGCCGCCTGCACCGCCGTCAGATCCTTCGCGTCCACCCCGAAGTGATGCTGCGCCGCCGCCTGCACGCCGAACACGCCCTCGTCGAACTCGGCCACGTTCAGATAGACCTCCAGCACGCGCTGCTTGGACCACAGCAGCTCGACCACCGGGGTCAGCACCGCCTCCATTGCCTTGCGCAGGTAGCTGCGGCCATGCCAGAGGAACACGTTCTTCACCACCTGCTGGCTGATGGTGCTGGCGCCGCGATTGCCGCCCTTTTCGATCGCCTCACGGATCGCGGCCATGTCAAAACCCCAATGGCCGCAGAAATTCGCGTCCTCGGCCGCGACCGCCGACCGGCCCATCACCGGAGCGATCTCGTCCCAGCCGACCCAGTCCTTGTCGATCCCGCCCAGCCGCCAGGCCTCGCCCGCCTGATACAGGTTGATCGGAGGCGGCAGGAAGCTGAACAGAAGGATCAGGACGCCGTAGACCGCCGCGACCCCGCCAAGCCCCCGCAGCGCCCATTTCGCCGCGATCCGCCACCGGCGCGGCTTCGCGGCAGGCGCCTCGTCCGGCTTCGGCTTGCGTTTGCGCGCGGCCGGTTTGTCTGCGCCCTTGTCGGTCATGGGGCCGAGGTTAGACGCCGCGCGCGTCGGCCCGTCAAGGGGGGCAGCCTACGTCCGCCCGCCGCCCAGCTGATCTTGCGGCAGGTGCATCGGGGGAACCTTTTCAAGGAACTGCCTCAGGTTCGCCTCGGCTTCGTGGCTCAGCGAGGTGTGGATCACGCGGCCCTTCTCGCGGAACGGCTCCAGCCCGTCCAGCACCTTGTCCGCCGTCATCTTGCGCACCAGAAGCCCGACCGCTGCACCGCCCTTGTCCAGGCTGTGGCCGACGTCGCGCAGAAAGTCGTCGTTGATCCCCATGTCGCTGAACTTGCCGGCCAAAGCGCCCGCGCCTGCGCCCACGGCTGCACCAAGCACCGGGTTCAGGAACAGCATCCCGATCAGCGTGCCCCACAGCCCGCCGCCGATCGCCCCGCCGGTTACCAGATTGACCGACTGGTTCAGGGTGACCCGGCCGTCCGAGTCGCGGGTGACGACGACCACGTCTTCCATTTCGATCAGGTATTTCTTCTGCAACTGCACAAGCGCCGCGCCCGCTGCAAGGGCTGTCGCCTCGTCCTCAAAAGCCACGATGATCAGGTCGGACATGGGATAACTCCAGCAAGAAGGGCCGCCGCACAGCTGCGACGGCCCGGACCTAGCATATCCAAAGCGGTTTGGGCAGACGATTCCTGCGCGGTCGGGTCTATTCCGCCGGAACCTTCGCCACTTCGTCGCTTAAGGGGTGGGCCAGCCGGTCCAGCATCTCTTTCGGGCAGACCTGCACGAAATTCCGCCGCTCGGTTTCCCAGTTCGCCAGGATCCGCTCGGCGATGCGGCTGCCGGTTTCCTCGTGATGCCGGGAAATCAGGCCTTTCAGCTGCATTTCCCAGTGCGGATGCGCAACGGCGCTGGTCAGGATGGATTCCGCGTTCATGAAATCCTCGGCCACACCCTCGGGATCGTGGACATAGGCCATGCCGCCCGTCATCCCCGCCCCGAAGTTCGCACCGATCCGTCCAAGGATCACCGCCACGCCGCCGGTCATGTATTCGCACCCGTTCGACCCGCAGCCTTCGACCACCACCGAAGCGCCCGAGTTCCGCACCGCGAAACGCTCCCCCGCCCGACCGCTGGCGAACAGGAACCCGTCGGTCGCGCCGTAAAGCACGGTGTTGCCGATGATGGTATTCTCCGAGGCCGTCAGCGGCGACGACATCAGCGGCCGCACGGTGATCGTGCCGCCCGACAACCCCTTGCCGACATAGTCGTTGGCATCGCCCTGCACTTCCAGCTTGATCCCGCGCACGCTGAAAGCGCCCAGCGACTGCCCGCAGGATCCGGTCAGCTTCACCGTCAGATGGTCGGGTTGCAACGCATTGCGCATCCCGAACTTCCGGACGATGTGACTGCTGGCCCGCGTCCCGATGGTCCGGTGCGTGTTGCGCACCGCATAGGACAGCTGCATCTTTTCGCCATCCTCAAAGAACCGGTGCCCGTCGCGGATGATGTCGGCGTCCAACGTGTCCGGTACCGCATTGCGCGGCTTCGTGCGGTCATAGGTGATCGCCCGCGCGCCATCGACGTTGATCAAGAGCGGGTTCAGGTCCAGGTCATCCAGGTTCGCCGCACCCCGGGAAACCTGCGTCAGCAGATCGGCCCGCCCGATGATCTCGTCCATCGACCGCGCGCCGATCGAGGCAAGGATTTCCCGAACTTCCTGCGCGTAGAAGGTGATCAGATTGACGACCTTCTCTGCCGATCCGGTGAACTTGGCCCGCAAGGCCTCGTTCTGCGTGCAGACGCCGACCGGGCAGGTGTTTGACTGGCACTGGCGCACCATGATGCAGCCCATGGCAATCAGGGCCGCCGTGCCGATGCCGTATTCCTCGGCCCCCAGCATCGCGGCCATGACGATATCGCGGCCCGTGCGCAGGCCCCCGTCGGTGCGCAGGGTCACCCGCTCGCGCAGGTTGTTCATCGCCAGCACCTGATGCGCTTCGGTCAGACCCATCTCCCACGGCAGGCCCGCGTATTTGATGGATGTCGCCGGAGACGCCCCGGTGCCGCCATTGTGGCCGCTGATCAGGATCACATCCGCCTTGGCCTTGGCCACGCCAGCGGCAATCGTGCCGACGCCCGACTGGCTGACCAGCTTCACCGTCACCTTGGCGCGCGGGTTGATCTGCTTCAGGTCGTAGATCAGCTGCGCAAGATCCTCGATGGAGTAGATATCATGGTGCGGCGGCGGGCTGATCAGCGTCACCCCCGGCGTCGAATGCCTCAGCCGTGCAATCAGCGCCGTGACCTTCATCCCCGGCAACTGCCCACCCTCGCCGGGCTTGGCGCCCTGCGCGACCTTGATCTCCAGCTCTTCGCAAGCGTTCAGGTATTCCGCCGTCACGCCAAAGCGCCCCGATGCCACCTGCTTGATCTTGGCGGACGGGTTGTCCCCGTTCGGCTCCGGCGTGAAATGCGCCGGGTCTTCACCGCCTTCACCGCTGTCAGACTTCGCGCCGATCCGGTTCATCGCCACGTTCAGTGTCTTGTGCGCCTCGGGCGACAGCGCCCCCAGCGACATGCCCGGCGTCACGAACCGTTTGCGGATCGAGGTGATGCTTTCCACCTCCTCGATCGGCACCGGCTTGCCCAGGGTCTTGATGTCCAGCAAGTCCCGCAGATGGATCGGCGGGTTGGCCCGCATCGCGGCGGAATACTGCTTCCACAAATCATAACTCGCCCGGTCACAGGCCGATTGCAGCATGTGCATCGTCTGCGCTTCCCAGGCGTGCTTTTCGCCCGACCGCCGCGCCTTGTAGAACCCGCCGATCGGCAGCACATCCGCGCCGCCCAGCCAGCCCTTGCGGTGGACCTCCTCCAGCTTCTGCTCCACGCCCGTCAGACCGATGCCGGAAATCCGGCTTTGCATGCCGGGGAAGTATTCCGCGACCATGGCGCGCGAAAGCCCCACCGCCTCGAAGTTCAGCCCGCCGCGATAGGACGAAATCACCGAGATGCCCATCTTTGACATGATCTTCAGCAGACCCGCGTTGATCGCGTCGCGGTAGCGGCGCATGGCGTCGGTCAGCGATCCGTCGATCAGCC
>JANOER010000198.1:0-2105 GCA_031441285.1 Rhodobacterales bacterium | reverse complement strand
GCAAGGTCGATCACCCGCTGTGCCGCGCGCACGCCGGCCGTATCGCCGTCCAGCGCGATGATCGGTTCGTCGGCGATCCGCCAGATCAGGCGCAGTTGATCTTCGGTGACGGCGGTGCCAAGCGGGGCTACGGCGGCGGTGAAACCGGCTTCGGACAGCGCGATCACGTCCATGTAGCCTTCGGCCACGATCAGGGGCTTGCCCTTGCCGGCCGCCTCGCGCGCGGGGGCGTGGTTGAAGATGGAGCGACCCTTGTCGAAAAGCTCGGTCTCAGGGCCGTTGAGGTATTTCGCCTGCGCGTTTGGGTCAAGGGACCGGCCGCCGAGCGAGATCGGCCGGCCGCGCGTGTCCTTGATCGGAAAGATGATCCGAGCGCGGAAGCGGTCGTATAGGCTGCCATCGTCGGCCTTAGCGATGAGGCCCGAGGCGACCATCAGGTCGGGCGGGATGCCTTTTGCCGAAAGGTGGCCGATCAATGCGGTGCGGCTGTTCGGGGCCCAGCCAATGTCCCAACGGTCCCAGGCAGCCTCGTTCAGACGGCGTTTTTGCGACAGATAGGCGCGCGCTTCGGCCCCAGCACCGGTTTTCAGCTGCAGCCGGTAGAATTTCACCGCCTCATCCATCACCTGCGCCAGCTGCGTGCGGCGGTCGGCCCGCTCGGCGGCCTGCGGGTCGCGGGCGGGCATCTGCATCCCGGCCTCGCGGGAAAGGGTCTCGACCGCCTCCATGAAGCCGAGGTTCTCGATCTCCTTCACGAAGGTGACCGCGTCGCCCTTCGCATGGCAGCCGAAGCAGTAGTAAAACCCCTTGCGGTCATCGACGTGGAAGCTGGCGGACTTTTCCTGATGGAACGGGCAAGGCGCCCAGAAGTCGCCCTTGGCCAGGTTCGACTTGCGCATGTCCCAGACGACCTTCTTCCCCACGATGGAAGAAAGCGTGAGGCGGGTGCGCAGCTCGTCAAGGAATCCGGATGGCAGGGACATGGGGCCGTTATAGCAGAACGCGCGCCTTGTGCAGCCCCCGGGGGCGCTTCGCCCCCCGGACCCCCAGAGGATACTTTTGCAAAGATGAAATGCTTACACCATTTCGCTTTCATCTTTGCGCAAATATCCCGGGGGTCCGGGGGCTGGCCCCCGGCGGTTGGTCACAGGCCCAGCCGATCCCGCATCGAGTACCAGGTCATGGCCAGCACCAGAAGCGGCCAACGAAAGGTGGCGCCGCCGGGGAAGCGGGGCTGAGGGATGGACGCAAGGATATCGAAACCCTGTGCGTCGCCGGTGACCGTCTCGGCCAGAAGCTTGCCGGTGAGGGTCGAAAGCGCGACGCCTTGGCCCGAACAAGCGGAGCCAGCCAGCACGTTTGGATGCGGGCGCATCAGCGCCGGCATCCGGTTCATGGTGATAGCCAGCGTGCCGCCCCAGGCGTGGGTAATTTTCACGTCGGCCATTTGCGGGTAGATCTTCAGCATCGGTGCGCGCACGGCCTTTAGGATATCGGGGAAGCGGTAGCCATAGCTTTCCCCGCCGCCAAAGAGGAGCCGATTGTCGTCCGAAAGCCGCCAGTAGTTCACCACGAAGCTGCTGTCGGCCACCGCGACGGGGTCCGACAGGATCTCTTTCGCGCGCGCGCCCAGAGGCTCGGTCGCGATGATGAAGTTGTTGATCGGCATGACCCGCGACGGGTAGCTCGGCTCCAATCCGCCGATATAGCCGTTACCGGCAAGGATCACCTGGTCGGCGATGACCTGGCCCTGGGCGGTCCTGAGCGTGGCTTTGGGGCCGGGGGTGAAGGACAGCACTTCGCTGTTCTCATGGATGCGGGCACCCGTGGCGGCGGCAGCCTTCGCCAGACCGATCGCGAAGTTCAGCGGGTGGAGATGGCCTGCGCCCCGGTCAACCTCGCCGCCAGCAAAGCGGTCCGAGCCGATCAGGCCCCGGATGCCGGCGCGGTCAAGCGGCTGGATCTGATCATAGCCGTAGTTGCGCGCCAGCCGTTCGGCATAGGCGCGGGCGTGGTTGACCTCGGCGCCCGTATAGCAGGCATGGGCGACGCCGGGGCGTAGGGTGACCGGCATCTGGTGGCGGTCGATCAGGTCGCGGACGAGA
>JANOER010000197.1:0-6992 GCA_031441285.1 Rhodobacterales bacterium | reverse complement strand
GGGGGGCCTTGCCGCGGCCGGGGTGGTGGCTGGTATCTCGAAGCGCTGCGCTGCCCCCCAACTCCTACCCTCCCCACAGGGGGAAGGATCCTTCCGCTCGCCCTTCCAGCGCGACCGCGACCGGATCATTCATTCGTCGGCCTTTCGGCGGCTGAAGCACAAGACGCAGGTCTTTGTCGAACACGAGGGCGACTACTACCGCACCCGGCTGACCCACACGATCGAGGTGGCGCAGGTCGCGCGCACCATCGCCGGGGTGCTTGGCCTGAACACCGACCTGGCGGAAGCGGTGGCCCTGGCGCATGACCTTGGCCACACCCCCTTCGGCCATACCGGCGAAGACGCGATGGAGCGGCTGATGGCGCCCTATGGCGGGTTCGACCACAACGCGCAGGCCTTGCGGATCGTGACGCGGCTGGAACGGCACTACGCCGATTTTGACGGGCTGAACCTGACCTGGGAGACGCTGGAAGGGATCGCCAAGCACAATGGCCCAGTGACCGGCCCCAATGCCGCTGCGAAACACGCCCAGTCTGACGGCGGGGGCCCCTTGCCCTATGCGCTGGCCGAAGTGAACGCCCAATGGGATCTTGACCTGCACACCCATGCCAGCGCCGAGGCCCAGGTCGCCGCCATCGCCGATGACGTCGCCTATTCGCACCACGACCTGCATGACGGCCTGCGGTCCGGCCTTTTCACCGAAGCCGACCTGATGGACCTGCCGGTGACCGGCCCCGCCTTCGAGGAAGTCGACCGGCTTTATCCCGGCCTTGAGAAGATGCGTCGCCGGCACGAGGCGCTGCGCCGGGTCTTTGGCCGCATGGTCGAGGACGTGATCGCCGTCGCGCAGAACCGGCTGGCCAGCGCCCAGCCGAAATCCGCCGAGGATATCCGCGCCCTTGGCACGACGGTGATCCGCTTCTCGAAGCCGCTTTTTCAGGAACTGAAAGCGGTGCGCGGGTTTCTCTTCACCCGGATGTACCGCGCGCCCTCGGTCATGGCGGTGCGGGCCGAGGTGACGGCAAAGCTGGACGACCTCTTTCCCCTGTTCCTGCGCAGTCCCGACCTTCTGCCGCCGGAATGGCATGCCGATGTTCACGCCGCCCGCGAAGAAGCCGATCTCGCCCGCGTGGTCGCAGACTATGTCGCCGGCATGACCGACCGCTTCGCGATCCAGGAACACCAGCGGCTTTGCGGCTGATTCTTCACCCGAAAGGTCGGGGATCACCGACGCGTCGCCTCCGGCGGGAGTATTTGGGCAAGGAGCAAATGCGATTGCTCTTTTGCAAATACTCTCAGGGGGTCCGGGGGCAGAATGCCCGCCGGGGCCGGGCAGGGCGGCCGCCGGCTCAGCTCTTGCGCGCTGCGGTGACCCAGAGTGCTGCCAGTCCCAGCGAGGCGATCATGTTCCAGCCCGCCATCGAGATGCCCAGCATCGACCAGGCGATCGCGTCGCAGCGCACCGGAGCCGCGACATCGGCGGCAGGGTTCAGCAGGTCCGCGGTCGAGATGCCGGCAATCGACCCGGCGGTGCAGGTGGCCAGACCTTCCCACCACAGCTGTTCGACCCCGACATGGAACAGCCCGATTCCGGCAGTTGCCAGAGCCGCCAGCGCCCCCAGCCAGGCAAGACCGCGCCAGCCGGTGACCAGAACCACAAGGCCAATCACGATCGCCGCCGCATGGGGCCAGCGTTGCCAAAGGCACAGCGCGCAGGGCTCAAGACCGCCGAGGTACTGGAAAGCGAAGGCCCCTCCCAGAAGGGCCGCCGACCCGAGGGTCGCTGCCAGCGTCAGCTGCATACGGGTCAGTGTCATCGGTCTTTGACCTTGCCGGGAGAACCTGACCCGACCTTAACCCGCGACGTCGGTGGCCGGAAGTGGGGGCATTGAACGCTCACGCGCTTGTTCCCGCCGTGCCGGACACCCGATTGCCGCTTTCGGCACTGGCCACTTGAAGCTAGACTTGCACCAAGACGGAAGTTTGATTTTCAGGTCAGGCGAACGGCAAAGGCCCGTTCGAGGGGGACAGATGGACTGGAGAGGTCGCCGCGGCAGCAACAACATCGAGGACCGGCGCGGCCAGGGTGGCGGTGGCGCCGGCCCGGGCCGGGGCCGCAATGCGGCAGGTGTCGGTGGGATCGGCGGGGCGGGGATCATCATCGTGTTGTTGCTGGCAATGTTTCTTGGCGTTGATCCAAGCCAGCTTCTTGGCACCGACGGGGCCGGCGGCCCACCCGGGTCCTCTGCGCCAGCCGAGATCACCGCCGAAGACCGGGCGGCGGGCGACTTCGTGTCTGTCGTGCTGGCCGACACCGAGGAAATCTGGACCCGGGTCTTCCGCGAGCAGTTGGGCGAGGCCTACCGCCCCGCCACGCTGGTCCTTTTCAAGGACGCGACCCGGTCGGCCTGCGGTGGCGCGTCCGAGGCGACAGGTCCGTTCTACTGCCCGGCCGACCGCAAGGTCTATCTCGACACCGGCTTTTTCACCACGCTGTCGCAGCGCCTGGGTGCAAGTGGGGATTTTGCCGCAGCCTATGTCGTCGCGCATGAAATCGGTCACCACATCCAGAACGAGCTTGGCATCCTGGGCGAGGCCAATCGCGTCCGCCAGCAAGTGAGCCAGGCAGAGTCGAATGCGATCTCGGTCCGGGTCGAACTTCAGGCCGATTGCCTTTCGGGTATCTGGGCGCGCGAGGCCTCTGAGACCTTGGGTGTGGTCGAGGCGGGCGATCTTGAGGAAGCGGTGAACGCCGCCCGCCAGATCGGCGACGACACGTTGCAAAGAAATGCCGGCCAGCGCCCGATGCCGCACACCTTTACCCACGGCACCTCGGAGCAGCGGTCGCGCTGGTTCATGGCGGGGCTGAAATCCGGCAAACTGGCTGATTGCGATACGTTCCAGACCGACGATCTGTGAGCCTTTCCCCGCATTGACGCGGAAAGGCGCATCCATTACACGGACGTCCGGTGGCCCGAGTGGTGGAATGGTAGACGCAGGGGACTCAAAATCCTCCGCCGTAAGGCTTGCGAGTTCGAGTCTCGCCTCGGGCACCAACGCGAACAGTCCAGCGCCCGAATTGGGATCGCAATGTCCGATTCGCCGGATACCGAAGCCCGCCACGCTTCAGTGTAACGGTTTTTTGGTGATCGTTTCGTTCCCGGCAAACGAGCAGTCCCGGCGGGCGCGAAAGAAGCCCTTGGCCGGCAGAAACTTGGGTTCGGCCTCAGGTTGAAAGTTGTCAGGCTTCGGTCGCGGTTCGCCCCGGGAAACCCAAACCCGAAACGCTGGAAAATCCAAGTGAGCCAGACGCCTGCCACCGTTTCTTCAACCGGTATTCTGCCGTGGTCGGCACAAGTCTGTTTCCGGGCAGTTTCCCACCACCGACAGCCCTGCACGTTCCGGGCGAAATCCCGCCACCTGCCTGCACCGACAGCAGGAATTTTTGCTTTCCCTGACCGGGAAATCGTGGCTAGTCATCGGTCCATCAGGGGTAATTTTCCGGGTTGGGGATAAGTGGTATGGTGTCGGTTCAGCTTCAAACAGGCGATGGTTTCGCCGGCGCTCAGGCCGAAACCGTGCAACGCTGCAGCCCGTGTTTTACACCCGGGACCATGATCACGACCCAGCGGGGCGAGCTTCCGATCCAGCACCTCGAGGCCGGTGACCGGGTCGTCACCCGCGACAACGGCATCCAGCCGGTGCGCTGGGTGGGCAAGTCCCAGATGTTCCTGCAGGATTTCCAGGCGGAGCCGCATCTTCTGCCGGTGTTCATCCGGCAGGGCTCGCTTGGCAAGGGCATGCCCGAGCGTGACATGATGGTGTCTCCGAACCACCGGATCCTGGTGGCGAACGAACGCACCAGCCTGCGCTTTGCCGACCGCGAGGTTCTTGTGGCCGCAAAGCACCTGTCGGTGCAGGGCGTGCACACGGTGCAGTCCAGCGGCACCACCTACATCCATTTCATCTGCGACCGGCATGAGGTGGTTCTGGCGGACGGGATCTGGACCGAAAGCTTCCAGCCCGACGACCATTCGCTGAAAAGCATCGGCAATGCCCAACGGCTTGAAATTTACGAGATTTTCCCGGAACTCAAGACCGATGCAGGCCGCGCGGCCTATGGTGCGGCCCGCCAGACGATGACCGCAAGGGAAGCAGCCGAAAGCGCATTTTAGCCAAGGGCGCTTGCGGCTCGCCAATGCTGACACATTGAACTACACAAGAATTGTAGACCGGGTTTGGGCAAGCGGGGCAGGTGACTGGCCTGAAAGAACCCGGATTTGGACCAATTTGGGTCATTGTGTGCGGGCAAGGTTGCGGGACTGAGACGAGAGGCTGACCACGATGCAAGATTTTCCCGGCACGCCCGGACCCGACAATCTGGGCCCAGGGCCTGGCAACGCCAACGACTCGATCACGGGTGTTGGCGCCAATGACTCATTGTTCGGGGGCAACGGCAACGACACCATTTTCGGTGGTGACGACAATGACAGCCTGTTCGGGGGCAACGACAGCGACAGCCTGTTCGGTGATGCCGGCAACGATTCCCTGTTCGGCGGCAACGGGTCGGACCTGCTGAACGGCGGTGCCGGGGCGGACAGCATTGTCGGTGGCGGCGGTGGCAGCCGTGATACGGTCAGCTATGCCGGATCGACCGGGGCAGTGTCGGTGTCCGTCAACGGGACCGGGTCCGGCGGTGACGCGCAGGGCGACAATCTGGCCGAGATCGAGGATCTGTTCGGTTCAGGGTTCGGCGACACGATCAACGGCGATGCTTCCGCCAACCGCCTGCAGGGCGAAGACGGCAACGACTTCCTGTATGGGCGCGATGGCAACGACAGCCTTTATGGCGGGAACGGCAACGACGTCACCTACGGGGCGTCGGGCGCGGATACGATGGAAGGCGGCAACGGCGAAGACCGGCTTTACGGCGGTATCGGCACGGACCGTCTGGTGGGCGATGCCGGCGCGGATCAGCTTTTTGGCGGCGATGGAAACGACTCGCTGCTTGGCGGCGACGACAACGACACGCTGCTTGGCGGCTTCGGCAACGACTCCCTCATTGGCGGCGGCGGTATTGATGCCGCGTCCTACGCAAACGCCAACGGCGCGGTGACCGTAAGCCTGGTGTCCGGTCTGTCGGGCGGAGACGCGGGCACGGACACGCTGTCCCAGATCGAAGATGTCTTCGGCGGCTACGGGGCCGACAACATCACGGGAGATTCTGTCGGCAACCGCCTGGTCGGGGGCGCAGGCAACTCTCGATCTTTGCCGGCGATGGCAGTGACACGGTCGAAGGCGGGTTGGGCAATGACTCGCTGCAAGGCGGCACTGGCACCGACACCTGGTCTTTCCGCGGTGCCAACACCGGGTTCAACTCGGCCGCGGGGGTCAATGCGAATCTTGCCACGGGGACGGCAACCGGCGAAGGCACCGACAGCGCGACCGGTTTCGAGAACCTGACCGGGTCGTCGTTCAACGACTCGCTGACCGGCAATGACAGTGTCAACCTGATCGAAGGCGACGACGGCAACGATTCGATCAATGCCGCAGGTGGCGACGACACCGTGTTCGGTGGGGCCGGAAACGACACCGCCGATGGCGGCGCCGGCAATGACGTGATTTACGGCGGCCCGGACGGCGGGACGGTCTCGACGCTGGGCGTCCAAAGCGAATTCCTTAGCTGGGGCGCATTCGGCAACCAGGTCCCGCTTGGCCGGGAGATGACCCAGGACACCGGTGAGGTTCGGGTCGACATTTCCTACGTCAACGGGCCCGCCGGCGCGGCGAACCGGACGGAATCGGATGACCGGATCTATGTCGGGCCGGGTGAACCGTTCGACAGCCTGTCCAGCGCCCATGTCGCCCGCAGTGGAGGGGCCGACGAACCGACCGAAATTGCGATCAATTTCACCCCCAACGCAGGCTTCGATGACGAAGTCCGCAATGTCCAGTTCCGCATTTCGGACATCGACGAGAATACCCACCGCGACCGCCTGTCGATCATCGCCTTTGACGCGGAAGGCAACCGGGTGCCGGTCGAGTTCGTCTTGTCGGCGGACTCGGACCTCGAAGTCTTCGGCGATACCGTCCAGTCTACTGCCAACGGCGGAAATTCAGACGAAATCAATTCCGACAGTTCGATCCTGATCAGAATTGCCGGCCCGGTCGCCCGGATCGAGATCCAGTATGACAACATGCTTGGGGGCGGCCAGCACGTCCATGTCTCGGACGTGCATTTCCAGGCGATCCCGGTCGCCGAAAATGATTTGCTGTCCGGTGGCGAAGGCAATGACTCGGTTTTTGGCGGGATCGGGAACGACACGCTGCTTGGCGGGATCGGCGAAGACAGCCTGTTTGGCGGCTCGGGCAATGACAGCGTCGGTGGCGAGGCCGGCAATGATACGGTTTTCGGCGGGGCCGGCCGCGACACGCTGTATGGCGATGCGGGCAACGATGTCTTCACGCTTGCCACGGCGGATGTCGAAACCGTTGGCGGCGATACACTTACCGGCGCCGTGGAATCGATCTTCGGCGGCGGCGATGTGGGAACTGCCCCGTTCGACAACGACACGCTGGACCTTCAGGCGCTTTACGCCACTTACGGCTGGTCGCGGGTCATCCTGACGCCAGGTGCTGACCCCGAAGACGGCGTGATCCGGATCCTTGACGCCACGAACCCGAGCATTGTCCTCGCGACGATCTACTTTGACAACATCGAGACCATCATCCGCTGCTTCACCCCCGGCACGATGATCCTGACCGACCGGGGCGAGGTTGCGGTCGAGGCGCTGGTCGCGGGCGATCTGGTGATGACGCGGGACAGCGGGTTGCAGCCCCTGCGCTGGGTTGGGCGGCAGCACCTGTCGCGGCTGCGGCTTCTGGCCGATCCCGACCTGCAACCGGTGCGGATCGCGCGCGGGGCGCTGGCGGGTCTGGGGCCAGAGCGGACGATGGTCGTCTCGCCGCAGCACCGGGTGCTGGTGACGGGC
>JANOER010000196.1:0-13064 GCA_031441285.1 Rhodobacterales bacterium | reverse complement strand
GCGGGTTTCAGGACCATGAGCATGCGTTCCTGCGACTCGCTTAGCATCATCTCGTAGGCGGTCATGCCCGTTTCGCGCTGCGGCACGGCGTCAAGCTGCAGCCGGATGCCAAGCCCGCCCTTGTCGCCCATCTCGACCGCTGAACAGGTCAGGCCCGCCGCCCCCATGTCCTGAATGGAAATCACCGCGCCCGAGGCCATGAGCTCCAGGCACGCCTCCAAGAGGCGCTTTTCGGTGAAGGGGTCGCCGACTTGTACCGTGGGGCGCTTTTCCTCGATCGTGTCGTCGAACTCGGCGCTGGCCATGGTCGCCCCGCCCACCCCGTCGCGTCCGGTCTTGGCGCCAAGATAGACGACGGGCATGCCGACGCCGGACGCCACCGAGTAGAAGATCTTGTCCGCATCGGCGAGACCCGCAGCAAAGGCATTCACCAGACAGTTGCCGTTGTAGCTGGCATGGAACCGCACCTCGCCGCCCACCGTCGGCACACCGAAGGCGTTGCCATAGCCGCCCACCCCTTCGACCACGCCCTTGACCAGGTGTTTCGTCTTCGGATGCGACGGCACCCCGAAACTTAGCGCGTTCATCGCCGCAATCGGGCGGGCGCCCATGGTGAAGACATCGCGCAGGATCCCGCCCACGCCGGTCGCAGCCCCCTGGTAGGGCTCGATGTAGGACGGGTGGTTGTGGCTTTCCATCTTGAAGATGACCGCTTGCCCGTCACCGATGTCGACCACGCCCGCGTTTTCGCCCGGACCGCAGATCACCTGCGGGCCGGTCGTCGGCAGCGTGCGCAGCCATTTCTTCGAGGATTTGTAGGAACGATGCTCGTTCCACATCGCCGAAAAGATGCCCAGTTCGGTGAAGGACGGCACGCGCCCGATGATGTCCAGAAGCCGGTCGTATTCATCCGGCTTCAGCCCGTGGGCGGCGACAAGCTCGGGCGTGATCGCGGGGTCGGACATCGGCGGGCCTCCGGTTCGTTTGGCCAGCCTCATAGGCGATGCGGCCGGGCAGGGGAAGCGCCCGCGGTGGGGGCGAAAATTTTTCGCCGAAAAATTTTGAGCCTTTTGTCGAAATCGGCAAAGAGCGGACGTCCTTGGGCTACGATCCGAAACCTGAACCGATGGAGAGACCGATGCAGTACATGCTTTTGATCTACGGCGCCCCCGAAGTCGAACCGCAATACGGCACGCCCGCCTTTGGCGAGATGATGGCCGGCTACGCTACCTTCAGCAAACGTCTGGTCGACGACGGCGCGATGCGCGGCGGCGAGGCGCTGAAGGGGATCGAGACGGCAACCTCGCTGCGGGTTCGGGGCGGGAAAGTCGAGACGATGGACGGCCCCTTCGCCACCACCAAGGAACATCTTGGCGGCTACTATGTCATCGACGTGCCCGACCTGGACGCCGCGCTGAAATACGCCGCGATGATCCCCTCGGCGACCTACGGCACGGTCGAGGTCCGCCCGGTGATGGTTTACTCCTGATCCATGTCCGCCCCCGAATCCAGTGCCATAGCCCGCGCCCTTGAGACGGTGATGCGCAATGACCGGGGGCGGCTTCTTGCTGCGCTGATCGCCAGGCTGCGCGATTTCCAGCTTGCCGAGGAGGCGCTGCAAGAGGCCGCGATCTCGGCGCTGTCCCATTGGGAAAGGGCAGGGCTGCCGACCTCGCCGCAGGGCTGGCTGCTGAAGGTGGCGCTCAGGAAAGCGATCGACCGGCTGCGTGGCGGCACCCGCGAGGGTCGCAAGGCCGCCGAACTTGCCCTTTTGTCCCGCGACGAAGCCGAGGACACCGAGCCCGAGATGATCGCCGATGACCGCCTCCGCCTGATCTTCACCTGCTGCCACCCGGCGCTTGATGCGAAATCGCGGGTGGCCCTGACGCTGCGCACCCTGGGCGGGCTGACCACGCCCGAGATTGCCCGCGCTTTTCTTGACGCCGAACCGACGATGGGTCAGCGCCTGTCCCGCGCCAAGGCCAAGATCGCCGCCGCCGGGATCCCGTTCCGGGTGCCGGGGCCGGAAGACTGGGCCGGGCGGCTGAATTCCGTCCTGACCGTGGTCTACCTGATCTTCAACGCCGGCTACAGCAACGGTCCCTCCCCGGGCCGCGACCTGTGTGACGAGGCGATCTACCTCGCCCGCATGTTGGCCGACTTGCGCCCCGCCGAGCCCGAGGTCGAGGGCGCGCTTGCCCTTCTGCTTCTGACCCACGCCCGCCGTGCGGCGCGGATCGGCGCGGATGGCGTAAGCGTGGCCCTTGCCGATCAGGATCGCGCGCTTTGGGACGCGCCGATGCGGGCCGAGGGGTTGGCGCTTCTGGATCTGGCGCTTGGCCGCAGCGCCCCCGGTCCGTTCCAGATCAAGGCCGCCATCGCCGCCTGCCAAAGCCAAAGCCCGCCCGACTGGCCGCAGATCGCCGCACTTTACGCCGGGCTTCACGCGCATGAGCCGACGCCGGTCATCCGGCTGAACCACGCGGTCGCGATCGCCGAAGCGGGCGATATGGCCGCCGCCCTTGCGCTTCTGGCACTCCTTGCGGAACCGCTGGCCGACTACCAGCCCTATCACGCCGCCTGCGCCGAGCTATTGTCGCGCGACCACCGGACCATCGAAGCGCTTCAGGCCTACACGCACGCCATCGACCTTGCGCCATCCCCCGCCGACGCCGCTTTTCTAAGCTTGCGGCGCAACCGGCTGCTGTCCTGAAGCCAAAAAAAAGGCCGAGCATCAAGCTCGGCCAAGTCCAACAGGGAGGTACGAAGCAACAAGAGCACGCTCGTCATCGCTTCATGAGTCCAATTAGTGCCGCATGGTTGCGCAAACAAGTATGGAATGCCCGCGAAATCAGCATTGCCGCCATGCACTTGCTGCATAGCGGCATCGACGGGCGGTCAGGCGGCCTCTTCCTGCTGCCGGCGCCGGTAGGTCATGATCTCGTCGGTCACGAAATCCCGGAAGGCAGCGACGCGCTTTGAGTGGCGGAGTTCCTCGGGATAGGCCAGGAACACCGGCACTTCGGCGCTTTGCACATCTTCCAGGACCCGCACCAGATTGGGGAAATCCTCGGTGATGTAGTCCGGCATCACCCCGATCCCCAGGTGGTTCAGCACGGCTTGAAGCACTCCGAAATAGTTGTTCACCGTCAGGGTGGACGGGATGTCATGGGTCATCAACTCCTGCACCATCAGCGCGCCCGCCGCCACTTGCGGGGTGCCGGCGTGCTGGCTGATCAGCCGGTGCTGGCCGAAATCGTCCATCGTCATCGGCGTGCCGTGCGCCGCAAGGTATTCGGGCGTCGCGTACAGCCGCATCTTGATGTTCATCAGGCGCTTGCGGATCAGGTCGGCCTGGCTGGGCTCCTTCATGCGGATCGCCACGTCCGCCTCACGCATCGGCAGGTCAAGCACCCGCTCTTCCAGCATGAGGTCGATCTTCAGCGCCGGATACTTTTCGTAAAGCCGGGCCAGCCGCGGGGCAAGCCACAGCGTCCCGAAGCCGGTGGTCGTGGTGATCCGAAGCTCGCCGAACACCTCGTCCTCGCTGTCGCGGATCCGCGCGGCGGTGGCATCCAGCCGCTTGACCATCGCTTGCGTCGCGTCGAACAGCAGTTCCCCCTGTTCGGTCAGGATCAGCCCGCGCGCATGGCGGTGAAAAAGCGTGACCGCCAGGCTTTCCTCCAGTGCGCGGATCTGGCGGCTGACCGCCGATTGCGACAGGTGCAGGACCTCGCCAGCATGGGTCAGGCTGCCCTTTTCGGCGACCGCGTGAAAGATCCTCAGCTTGTCCCAATCCATAACGGCCCCCCCCGGCAACGCGCGGCACCCTAGCATGCCAGTTCCTAGATAGGGAAACCCGTTCGCATGACAACCCGCGAGACGCGATGTGGCGGCCTGCCGCTTGGGCCTTTCGCGGATAGAACGTCCGTCCTATGATCCTTCAGGGGACGTCACTGTCCTTTGGCGACAAAAGACATAGGGGCAGGCATGGCGGTTGGCATCTTCGATTCGGGGCTTGGCGGGCTAACTGTTCTTGATGCGGTGACAAAGCGCCTTCCGGATGTTCCTTTCGTTTATTTTGGCGACAATGCCCATGCGCCCTACGGTGTCCGCACCCCGGAAGATATCTTCAACCTCACCACCTCGGCCACCACGCGGCTGTGGGACGAGGGCTGCGATCTGGTCGTGCTGGCCTGCAATACCGCCTCGGCCGCCGCGCTGAAGCGGATGCAGGAAACCTGGGTGCCGCGCGACAAGCGGGTGCTTGGCGTGTTCGTGCCGCTGATCGAGGCCTTGACTGAACGGCAGTGGGGCGACAATTCCCCCCCGCGCGAGGTCGAGGTCAAGCATGTTGCCCTGTTCGCCACCCCGGCGACCGTGGCCTCGCGCGCCTTTCAGCGCGAACTGGCCTACCGCGCGATTGGCGTGGATGTCGAAGCGCAGCCCTGCGGCGGCGTGGTCGACGCGATCGAACAGGGCGACGAGACCCTGGCCGAAGCGCTGGTCCGGTCCCATGTCGAGGCGCTGAAGCGTCGGATGCCGCACCCCGAGGCCGCGATCCTGGGCTGCACGCATTATCCCCTGATGGAAAAGGTGTTTCAGGAGGCGCTTGGGTCCGGGGTCAAGGTCTATTCCCAGGCGACGCTGGTGGCGGAAAGCCTGGCCGACTACCTGACCCGCCGGCCGCAGTTTCTTGGCAGCGGGGTGAAAGGCAAGTTCCTGACGACGGGTGACCCGGCATATGTGTCGAACAAGGCCACGCAGTTCCTGCGCCGGAAGATCACGTTCGAAGCCGCGTAGGGCGCTTGCCCCGCCAAAAGCGGACCAGATCAATCCCGCATCGCGCCAAAGGCATAGCGGTAGGCCAGCGCCACGCCGCCAGCCCCGCCGATGATATTGCCAAGTGTGACCCAGAACAGGTTTCCAACTGCCGCGCCCGCCGTAACTTCGGCCCCGGCCCAGATTCCGGCGGGGAGCAGGAACATGTTGGCGACCGAATGTTCCAGTCCAAGGGCCACGAAGCCCGCGACCGGCCAGAGCACGCACAGGATCTTGTCCGTCGCCGAGCGCGCGGCAAAGCTGAGCCAGACCGCAAGGCAGACCAACGCATTGCACAGCGCGCCCCGGACAAGGGCCTCGACCGGGTCCAAAGCGGCCTTGGCCGACGCCGCCCGCGCCGCCGTCTCACCCATCGGGCCATCCAGCAGGCCGGACATCCGGAAAGCCATGGCCAGCCCGACCGCGCCGACCAGGTTGCCGACATAGACAATCCCCCAGTTCCGCAGCAGGGCCCCGACCGTGATCCGCCGGTCGACCGCCGCCATCACCATCAGCGCGTTGCCGGTGAAAAGCTCGGCCCCGCCGACGACGACAAGGATCAGCCCCAGCGCAAAGACCGCGCCCCCCAGCACCCGTGCGGGTCCGAAGCCGGGGTCGGCGCCCGCCATGGCCACGCACCAGAAGGCCGACCCAAAGCCGATGAAGGCTCCGGCCAGCACGGCAAGCGTTGCAATCCGGTGCAGGGGAAGGGCTGCCTTGGCCACGCCCGCCGTCTCGATCAGCGCCGCGATCTCGGCGGGTCTGTGGGCGTCAAGGCTGTCTGCTGGCATGCGGTTCTCCGGGTCAGGGCAGAATAGCCGTTTACGGCCCGCCGCAAAGCGAAAAGGCACGCCATGTGGCGTGCCCCTTATCGCGTTTCAGGCCCTTGGCCCCCCTGTCCACGCCTTTCAGCGGATCGGGGCCGAGATCCGGTGATCCGTCCAGCATCAGTCCTTGACGCGGCCCTGATAGCTGTCGTCATCGGTGTTGATCTCGATCTTGGTGCCCGGCCCGATATGCGGCGGAACCATGATCCGCAGACCGTTTGTCGTCATCGCCGGCTTGTAGGATGACGAGGCGGTCTGGCCTTTCACCACCGGCTCGGTCTCGATGATCTCGACCGTGATGCGCGGCGGCACTTCCAGCGCGATCGGCACGCCGTCGAAGGTCTTGACGTAGCAGCGCATGCCTTCCTGGAGGTATGCCTTGTTGGCCCCCAGCACGTCTTCGGTCACGACGACCTGGTCGTAGGTGGTGGGTTCCATGAAGTGGAAGCCCTCGCCGTCTTCGTAAAGGAAATCATACCCGCGTTCGTCCACGGTGGCCTTCTCGACCATTTCGGTGGTGCGCCAGCGTTCGCTGACCTTGGTGCCATCCGAAATCCGGCGCATGTCCACGCTTGTCGTCGGCGTGCCCTTGCCGGGATGGAAGTTCGCTGCGGTCAGCACGACATAGAGCCGCCCGTCCATCTCGACGACATTGCCCTTGCGAAGACTGGAGGCGATCACTTTCACGGGCTGGTCCTTGTGGTTGACGCGCCGGTCCCCTAGACCGGCATCGCCGCGCGGCGTAGCCTATCCGAAACGGAATTTCCAGATGAATCCCGCCCCCCCTTCCGGCAATCCCTGGTGGAGACCCGCGACCCACGCCGATCGCCGGCCGCTTCTGATCACCCGCAACCGCGTGCAGGCGGCGATCCGCGGCTGGCTGGCGGACGAAGGCTTTACCGAGGTGGATCCCGCAGCCCTTGCCGCAAGCCCCGGCAACGAGGCGCATCTGCATGGGTTCCGCACCGATGCCATCGGCAACGACGGCCTGTCCCGGCCGATGTATCTGCACACCTCGCCCGAATTCGCAATGAAAAAGCTGCTGGCGGCGGGCGAGACGCGCATTCACGCTTTCGCGCATGTCTGGCGCAACCGCGAAAGCGGCCCGCTGCATGCGCCCGAGTTCACCATGCTGGAATGGTACCGGGTGGGAGAGGGCTATGAGGCGCTGATGGCCGACACCGTCACGGTCCTGCGGCTTGCGGCGCGCGAGGCGGGGGCCGGGCTTCTCCGGTTTCGCGACCGGACCTGCGATCCCTTCGCCGAACCCCAGCGTCTGACGGTGGCCGATGCCTTCCTGACCTTTGCCGGGGTCGATCTTCTGGCAACGATCAACGCTGACGGAACAACCTCGGCCCCGCTTTTGGCGGCCGAACTTGACCGTATCGGCCAGCGGCGCGCGGGCGACGACACCTGGTCCGACATGCTGAGCCGGGTACTGTCAGACCGGGTCGAGCCGCATCTGGGGCAGGGGCGGATCACCATCCTTGACCACTATCCCGCGGCCGAGGCGGCACTGGCCCGCAAGGTCCCGGGCGACGCGCGGGTGGCAGAACGCTTCGAAGTCTATGCCTGCGGCGTGGAACTTGCCAACGGCTTTGGCGAGTTGACCGATCCGGCCGAACAGCGGCGGCGGTTCGAGGCCGAGATGGACGAAAAGGCCCGGGTCTACGGGGAACGTTATCCTCTGGATGAGGATTTCCTTGCGGCCCTTGCTTCCATGCCCGCGGCCGCAGGCATTGCCATGGGCTTTGACCGGGTCGTCATGCTGGCCACGGGTGCGCCACGGATCGACGATGTGGTCTGGACCCCGGTTCCCTGATCGCAGCGCCGGGCTGCAAAGTGCCTCCGGCGGGGATATTTTTGCAGAAAGGATGTCGGTGCAGGGCAAAAGGCGGAGAGTGGCTGCCAGCCCGGCCTTGCAAAGCCTTGGGCTTGGGCGCAAAGAAAGCGCGTTTTAAATGCTTGGGAGCCGCGCCATGAGCCACCGCATCGCCATCCTCGGGGCCTCGGGCTATACTGGTGCGGAACTGGTCCGCCTGATTGCTGCGCATCCCGCGATGCGGATCGTGGCGCTGTCGGCAGACCGCAAGGCCGGAATGCAGATGGCTGAGGTGTTTCCCTTCTTGCGCCATCTTGACCTGCCACCGTTACAGAGGATCGACGAGATCGATTTTGCCAGTGTTGACCTGTGCTTCTGCGCGCTTCCTCATGCAACGACGCAAGAGGTGGTGGCAAGGCTGCCGCGCGATCTGAGGATTGTCGATCTGAGCGCGGATTTCCGGCTGCGCGACCCTGCGGAATACGAAAAGTGGTATGGCCAGCCCCATACCCAGCCCGGCCTGCAGAAGGAAGCGGTCTATGGGTTGACCGAGTTCTACCGCGACGACATCCGCAAGGCCCGTCTGGTGGCGGGCACGGGGTGCAACGCGGCTGCGGGACAGTTTGCGCTTTGCCCGCTGATCGTGGCGGGCTGCATCGATCTGGACGACATCCTGATCGACCTCAAGGCGGGTGTGTCCGGTGCGGGGCGGTCGTTAAAGGAGAACCTTCTGCATGCCGAGCTTTCGGGCGGCACGCTTGCCTATTCCGCCGGGGGCAGTCACCGGCATCTGGGCGAATTCGACCAGGAATTCTCGCGGATCGCGGGGCGGCCGGTCCATGTGCGCTTCACGCCGCATCTCCTGCCGATGAACAGGGGGATCCTTGCATCGGTCTATGTGAAGGGCGACGCGAAGATCGTGCACCAGGCGCTTGAAAAGGCGTATGAAACCGAACCGTTCTTGCAGGTCTTGCCCTTTGGGTCGCTTCCCTCGACCCGCGACATCACCGGGTCGAATTTCTGCCATCTGGGGGTGATCGGTGACCGTGTTCCGGGGCGGGCCCTGGTGGTTGCGGTGCTGGACAACCTGACCAAGGGCAGCTCGGGTCAGGCGATCCAGAACGCGAACCTGATGCTTGGGATCGACGAGACGACCGGGTTGATGCTGGCTCCGGTCTTCCCTTGACCGAAGCCACGGCATCCCCATCTGAGCATGGGTAAGTGTGACGGATCCGAACGGACAGGGACGCAAGGCATGACGGCCAGACAGGACTTCCGCGGAATGAAGGGGCTGAAGAAACAGCGCCGCATCCAGATCATCGCGCTGGCGACGCTGGCGCTGATCGGGTCGACCGCGCTGATCGGTTATGCGATGCGCGACGGGATCAACTTCTTTCGCAGTCCGACCCAGGTGGTGGCGGAGCCGCCGTCCCCGGCCGAGACCTTCCGCATCGGCGGTCTGGTCGTCGCGGGGTCGATCGTCCGGGGCGAAGGTGCGACGGTTGCTTTCGCGGTGACCGATACCAATGCCACTGTTCCGGTCCGCTATACCGGCGTGCTGCCCGACCTTTTTGCCGAAGGCCAGGGGATTGTCGCCCTGGGGCGCATGGAGGGAGATACCTTCGTTGCGACCGAGGTTCTGGCCAAGCATGACGAGACCTACATGCCGAAAGAGGTGGTGGATGCCCTGAAGGAACAGGGTGTCTACAAGGATCCGAAAGCCGCCCCCGATAGCTGAAGACCACCCCTGATTTTTCGCAGAAAAATCATCGCTTTCCTGGTGCGCCCGGTCGGGCAGGCCTCGGTTAACGCAAGTTTGTGACGCTTCTCCTGCAAAATTGGGGGGGCTTCATGCCGGATGTGCGCCAGATCGCTGCAGAGATCGTTGCCCGCGAAGGGGGCTTCGTGAACGACCCCGACGATCCGGGCGGG
The DNA here is from genome assembly GCA_031441285.1 of Rhodobacterales bacterium. Taxonomy (GTDB): domain Bacteria; phylum Pseudomonadota; class Alphaproteobacteria; order Rhodobacterales; family Rhodobacteraceae; genus Tabrizicola. The sequence goes on along the minus strand of JANOER010000196.1, from coordinate 3,662 downwards.
GCGACCAATCACGGGGTCACGATCCACACCTTGCGCCGGCTTGGGCTCGACGTGAACCGCGACACGCGGATCGACCAAAGCGATGTGAAGGCGCTGACCCGCGCGCAGGCGGTCGACATCTACCTTGAGCATTACTTCTCCCGTCCCGGCATCGCGGCCTTGCCCGAGGCGCTGCAGGCCTCGGTCTTCGACATGCAGGTCAACGCCGGAGGCAATGCGGTGAAGATCCTGCAGCGGCTGCTGACCGACATGGGCTTTCCCTGCGACGCCGATGGCGCAATCGGCCCGCAGACGATCCGCGCCGCCGCCATGGCGCATGAAGCGGCACCCGCGCATCTGGCCGATGCCTACGGGATCGCCCGGCGCAATTACTACTACGCCCTGGCCGACAGCCGTCCCGCCAGCCGCAAATTCGCCCGCAGGCGGGGTGGCGGCAAGGGCGGCTGGATCCTCCGGGCGGAAGAGTTCATCTCGGCACGCTATCACCTGACCGAGGCGCAGCACCGGGCTCGGGTGGCGGCATGGGGGTGATCGGCAAGCTGATCGGCAGCCCGGCGGCGGTGACCGCGCTGGGAGAGGCGGCACAAGGCGTGGCCGAAGTGTTCCTGCCGTCGGCCACGCGGCGGATGGAACTGTCGGCCGAAGCGCAGATGGCCGCCTTGCGCCAGCTTGGAGAGGAATATCAGCACCCGGCTCTCAGCGCCTTCGACCGGATGGTGAACGGATTGAACCGCTTGCCGCGCCCGCTTCTGGCCTTTGGCACGCTTGGCCTGTTCATCTATGCAATGGTCGACCCGGTCGCCTTTGCCCAGCGGATGGTCGGGCTGAACGCGGTGCCCGAGCCGCTGTGGTGGCTTCTGGGGGCGATTGTCGCCTTCTACTTCGGCGCGCGCGAGACGCATTACTTCCGCACCCGCGGGGTGGTCTCGCCCTTCGCAGCGACGCCGGCGGCCGAGGACAACCCGGCGCTGGAAGACTGGCGGCGAGAGTGACCGATCCTTGACCAATGCCAAGGCCTCTGGCATGGCCTTGGCGGTGAAAGGATGTGATCAAATGAACCTCTTCGCCGATATTCGTACGCTTGTGGGGGCCGAGCTTGAAGCCATGATGGTCGAAGGCATCCTGCCGGCTGGCCTTGACCTTGGTGCCGTGGCGGTAGAGCCCCCGCGTGACGCCGGCCATGGCGAGATGGCGACGAATGCGGCGATGGTACTTGCAAAGCCCTCGGGCCTGCAGCCCCGCGTCATTGCCGAGGCGCTGGCGGCAAGGTTGCTCGCGGACCCGCGGGTGACCGGGGCCGAGGTGGCCGGGCCGGGGTTCCTGAACCTGCGTCTGAATCCCGGCGCCTGGCAAGGGCTGATCCGGGGCATCCTGACCGATGGCGACGGCTTTGGCCGGTCCCGGCTTGGTGCAGGGCGCAAGGTTAACGTAGAGTTCGTCAGCGCCAATCCCACGGGGCCAATGCATGTGGCCCATGCCCGGGGTGCTGTGGTCGGCGACGCGCTGGCCAGCCTTCTGGCCTATGCCGGCTGGGACGTGACGCGGGAGTATTACGTCAACGACGGCGGCGGGCAGGTCGATGTGCTGGCCCGGTCGGCCTATGAACGCTACCGCGAGGCGCATGGCTTGTCCCCGGAAATTGCCGAGGGGCTTTACCCCGGTGACTACCTGATCCCGGTCGGCAAGGCGCTGAAGGACAAATACGGCGCCAGCCTGCTTGACCGGCCGGAAGGTGACTGGCTGGCCGATGTCCGCAGTTTTGCGACCGACATGATGATGGCAATGATCCGCGGGGACCTTGCCGCCCTTGGGGTCAGGATGACGGTCTATTCCAGCGAAAAGGCGCTTTACGGCACCGGGCAGATCGAGGCAGCGATCGAACGCCTGCGCGCCCTTGGGCTGATCTACACCGGCACGCTGGAACCGCCGAAAGGAAAGGCGCCCGAAGATTGGGAACCGCGCGAGCAGACGCTGTTTCGCTCGACCGACTTTGGCGACGACCAGGATCGCCCCGTGCAGAAGGCTGACGGCAGCTGGACCTATTTCGCCCCCGACATCGCCTATCACTACAACAAGGTGCAGCGCGGCTTTGACGAGCTGATCGACATCTTCGGGGCCGATCACTCGGGCTACGTCAAGCGGCTGAAAGCGGTCGTCGGGGCGCTGTCGGAAAACCGGGTGACGCTTGACGTCAAGCTGATCCAGCTGGTGAAGCTTTTGAAGGGCGGGCAGATCGTCAAGATGTCCAAGCGGGCCGGCACCTTCGTCACCCTGCGCGACCTGATCGACGAGGTTGGGGCCGATGTGGTGCGCTTCGTCATGCTGACGCGCAAGAACGACGTGGCGCTGGATTTCGACTTCGACAAGGTGACCGAGCAGTCAAAGGACAACCCGGTCTTTTACGTGCAATACGCCAATGCCCGGGTGAACTCGATCCTGCGCAAGGCGCGCGGCGAGGCGGGGATGGATGTCAGCGATGCCGCCCTGTCGGGCGCGGACCTGTCGCATCTCGGGCACGAGGCCGAACTTGCGGTGATCCGCAAGCTGGGCGAATGGCCCAGGCTGGTCGAGATTGCCGCAAAGGGCAACGAGCCGCACCGGGTGGCCTTCTACCTGTATGAACTGGCGTCGGACTTCCACGGATTGTGGAACCGTGGCAACGACGACGACAGTCTGCGCTTCCTGCAACCGGACAGCGGCGTTTCCCTGGCAAAAATCGCCCTCGCGCGGGCCGTGGGCGTTGTCATTTCCGCAGGTCTTGGTATCCTTGGCGTCACTCCGGTCGAGGAAATGCGCTGATCTGAAGCGCCCCGCCGGGGATGAGGCGTGAATGCAGGGGCGGACGAACCGCCTCGCAGGCAGGGGCAGCACATGGCGGATGCGGACTATGACGGTCTTGGTGGCGGCAGCTCGCAGCGCAACGGCGCGGCAGGACTGACCGCTGCGAAAACCCAGCAATATCTTCGACTTGCGGGCGCGCTTGCCTCATTGGGCTTGGTGGTGGGCTTTGGGGTCTGGGGCTACCGGCTTGCGGTGCGCGATGTGCTGGGGGTGCCGGTGATCCAGGCGCTGGACGGCCCGATGCGGATCGCCCCGGAAGATCCCGGCGGCGAGGTCGCCGACCATCAGGGGCTTGCGGTGAACGACGTGGCCGCCGTCGGGGTCGCCGCCCCCATGCCCGAGCGTCTGGTCCTGGCACCCCGCCCGGTGGATCTTGCCGAGGAAGACGCCGCGGGCCTTGCGGGTCTTGCCCCGATCGGCCCCACCCTTGCCGTCGCGCCCGGCGTGGTTGCCCCCGGTGCTGCGGACATCGCCCTCGCGGCTGCGCCGCCGACCGAAAGCGCCAGTCCAACCGCCGTGGCCGTTGACGCGGCCATTGCCGAAGCTTTGGGGTTGGCACCCGCGGTCCCGGAAGCCCTTGCCGTGGCGGCCGCTGACAACAGCGCGGCCCCCCTTCCAGACGCCACATCGGATGGGCCGGTGCTGCAAGACCTGGCCGCCGGACCGCTGGCCGAAGGCGAGATCGCCGTGTCGCCCCGCCCGAAAGCCCGCCCCACAGCCGGTGCTGGGCCTGCGGCTCTGGCCGCGCCTGCCGCCAGGATCGCCGAAAGCACCGCGACCGAGGTTGATCCCGCAACCATTCCCGCCGGAACCCGGCTGGT
>JANOER010000195.1:0-9983 GCA_031441285.1 Rhodobacterales bacterium | reverse complement strand
CGGGTGCGGTAGTAGTCGCCCTCGTGTTCGACAAAGACCTGGGTCTTGTGCTTCAGCCGCCGGAAGGCACTGGAATGGATGATCCGGTCGCGGTCGCGCTGGAAGGGCGAGCGGAAGGACGACAGGCGTTCGGGCCAGAGGCGGCCGCGCGATGCCTCGGGCTGGCAGGCGAAAGGGTGCAGCATCGGGGCCTTGCCTTGTTCAGAGCGGTTGGGTGACATATATTCACCCCAGACGCGGAAGGATACGGGAACAGCCATGGAACTGACGCTTCCCCCCAAGGTGACCGACCGGGCCTTTGCCCGCCTGGCCGAGATTGCCGAACTGACCGGCGATGCGCGCGCGCTGCGGGTCGCGGTCGACGGCGGCGGCTGTTCGGGGTTCCAGTATGACATCCGGCTGGACGACCAGGCGAGCGATGACCTCGTGCTGGAAAAGGGCGGCCAGCGCGTGCTGGTCGATGCGATCAGCCTGCCCTTCCTGCAAAATGCGGTGATCGACTTCACGGACGAGCTGATCGGCGCGCGCTTTGTCGTGCAGAACCCGAACGCGACCTCAAGCTGCGGCTGCGGAACCAGCTTCTCGATCTGATCTCAGCAGTCCAGCCGGTCTTGCAGGATCTCGCGCACCTGCGCGTCGCGCCAGTAGTTGGTATGCCCCCCAAGGCCGACCGGCCGTTCATCGGGCGACGCGGAGCGCACGTGCGTGCCGATGAAATCGTCAACGCGGAAGATGTTCGTCCAGCGGTCGACGCCGTCGGGCGGGGCCGATAGGTCGGCAAAGGCCTGGCCAAAGTAGCGATGGTAAAGGTGCCGCCAGGGTGAGCCCATGGTGACCAGCGTCACTTCGCGCGTCCGGCCCCAGAATGCCGCCTTCGAGGCCAGCACGTTCAGCGTGATGACGGTGCCCTGGCTGTGGCAGACAAAGTCGATGCGGTCCGGCTCTTCGGTCAGGATCAGGTCCTGCACCAGGCTGCGCAGCCGCTTCTGGATCCGCAGCCGGAACGCATAGCCCAGGGCCGGGTGCGGCGCGGCGCGGCGCATCCCCGCCAGCGACGGCAGGGCCAGTTCGGCGAAGGTCTGGCTTGGTGCGGCACCGGGCTTTCGCAGCCAATTGAAATCATTGAGATAGATGATCACGTCGCCGGCGACGTTGATGCCCAGGCTCAGCGGGCGCAACAGGATCGGGGCGGCCGCGACGATGACGGCGACTGACGTGGCAAGCACCGGTCCTATGGATGTCTCGAGCCTGCAAAAGAGCCCGCCCGCTTCCGCGCTAAAGCACAGGTCATGCGGCAGGAACGCACTGGCCGCGATCAGGGCGAGGATCAGCGCCGGCATCACCAGAAGCGAAAGCCGCAGGCAGCCGGCGACAACCATCCTGACCCGGTCGGCATTGTGGTCCGCCGCAGCCATGTAGGTGGCCGGGGAAAGGCTGCGCAGCGCCCGATGGCGCCACACAAGAAACCCTGTGCCGACAACGATCAGCACCGCAAGCATCGCGACCGCCGACCAGATCCCGCGCAGGGAGGTGGTGAAAAGCTGCGACCCGGTTGCTTGGCCGTCGCAAGGCACAAGCTCGGGCAGGGCCGCAAGCCCGCAGGCCACCTTCGCCGCACCTGTGGCGCCCGACAGAAGGCCTGGTCCGATCTGGCCGTAGAGAGCCGCGATCCCGGCCCAGCCAAGGCCGATCAGCAAGAACCACAGCAGCGTCATCAGAGACAGCGTCGGCATCAGGATGTCGCTTCGGCTGCGCGGATCGCGCCGCGCAAGGCTGACCAGCCAGCGCAGCCCGAAGATCAGCGTGACCACGGCAACCCAGCACCAGATCAGGACCATCAGCCCTTGCAGGCGCATGGCATGCAGGAAGGCCCCGGATGCATGTGCGGTCGCGCAGTCCGTGGCAAGCGCCTCGGTCTTCCACGAACACAGCGCCTCGCCGAATCGGGCATCGATGATCGGCAGCGCGAACGGCCGCCCGGCCCAGAGGTCCAGGGCGGAAAAGGCCAGGAGGAGAAGCCCCGCCAGTCCCAGATACGACCCCATGTGGCGCAAAAGGAAAGACCGGCTTCGGACCTGCAGCTGCCAGGCCAGCAGAAGGCAGACCAGTGCCGTCAGGACCGACACCCAATTCGTCTGGTCACCAAAAAGGACGATGAAGGCCAGCCCGATCAAGAGCGCGATGTTGACCGCAAAGACCGGCCCGTGAATGGCAAGCGCAGTCCCGCGCGCCAGGCCGCGCCAGGCTGCGTCGCGGCGCGAGGTCAGGTCGGGAAACACGGTCAGCGCGTTCTCGCGCACGACATGGGCCAGGCCCAGCATGATCCGCCCCAGCCCGACCACGACCGACGGCACAGATGAGGCGAACCCGCCGACATCGCCCCAGTAGAAGTCGCAGATCACCCGCTCGGTGCTTTGCTCAGTGGGGAATTGGCCGGCGAAGCGCCGGAAACGGGTCAGGCGCGCGGGGTAAGGCTGCGCCAGACGGCTTTGGTTGCCGGCCTCATGCTCGAACAAGAGAAAGTCATCCGAGGCCCGGCGGCGAAATCCGGAAGCCCCGGTGCCGCCTGCGCTGGCCGACGGGGTGTTCAGCGCCGCCGCGACCAGATCAGAGCTTTCGCCGGCCGACCGGATCCCGACCCCGTGCACCACGACGATCAGCTGCTTTTTCACCGGCTTTTGCGGATGTGAGGTCATCTTCGGCGGACCGCTTCTGGTTGACGCAGCGGCAGGCTAGCATGGCCAATGCCCCGCGCCGCGCGAAAAAGGCGTGAACCCGGGGCTTGCGTGCGCGGGGTGGGCCTGAAACAAAGGGTCATGCTTCTGGCAACCTTCAACATCAACGGCATCAAGGCCCGGATCGAGGCGCTTCTGGCCTGGCTTGCCGCCTTCAGCCCCGATGTCGTCTGCCTGCAAGAGATCAAGTCGGTCGACGAAGGCTTTCCCCGCGCCGAGATCGAAGCTCTGGGCTACCGGGTCGAGACGCATGGCCAGAAGGGCTTCAACGGGGTGGCGATCCTGTCGAAGCTGCCGCTTTTGGACCTGCGGCGCGGCCTGGCCGGGGACGACTCCGACGAGCAGGCGCGCTGGATCGAAGCGGTGGTCGAAAGTCCGCGCCCGCTGCGGGTCTGCGGGCTGTACCTGCCGAACGGCAACCCGGCGCCCGGTCCGAAGTATGATTACAAGCTGTCCTGGATGGCGCGGATGGAGACGCGGGTCCGCGAGCTTCTGGCCAGCGAAGCGCCTTTCGTCTGCCTTGGCGACTACAACGTGATCCCGCAGGCGCTGGATGCGGCCCGACAAGAGTCCTGGACAACGGACGCACTTTTCCTGCCGCAAACCCGCGAGGCCTACCGCCGGATGCTGAACCTTGGCCTGACCGAAGCGATCCGCGCAAGGATCCCGGGGCCGGGCGTCTACACGTTCTGGGACTATCAGGCCGGCGCGTGGGAGCGCAACAACGGTATCCGCATCGACCATCTTCTGCTGTCGCCACAGGCCGCCGACCGGCTTCTGGACGCCGGCATCGACAAGGCGGTGCGGGGCGGCGAAAAGCCGTCGGACCATGTCCCGGTCTGGGTGCGGCTGGCGGCCTGAGGTGCAAAATCCTTAAGCAAGGATTTTGACAAATTTCTTCCTCAAGAAATTTGGCTCCCGGCGGTCACGTCATGCCCGTAAAGCCAGTCGTAGCGCGCAAGCATGGCCCCCGGTGACAGCCGGCCCAAAACGCGCAGGCCGGCGTGGCCGATGACCCTTGGCAGGCCCGACAGATGGTAGGCGCGGGCATTGGCCGTGGCGGCCGCCACGACCCGCGTGGTCCGGGGCTTGCGCAGGCCCTGATAGGCGTGCAGGGCTGCGGCGGTGGTATCGTGCTGCGCCAGCGCTTCGGCCAGAACCCAGGCGTCCTCAAGTCCCATCGACGCGCCTTGCGCAAGAAAGGGCAGCGTCGGATGCGCCGCGTCACCCAGGATCGCGACTGCGCCTGCGGGCAGGGCCTTGCCCCAGATTTCCGCCACCTTGTGCCGGAACAGGCCCCAAAGCCAGGGATCCTCGACCTGGGCCAGCCAGCCGCGGACGCGCGGTGAGAAGCCGTCGAAGGCCAGCCGCAGGTCCATGCTGTCGTCGCGCAGGGACCAGCTTTCCTCGGCCCATTTCGCACGCTCTTCCACCGCCACGATGTTGCGCAGGGTGCCGCCGCGCAGGGGATAGCTGACCAGATGGCGACCGGGGCCCATGTGAACCTCGGCCACCGGGGCGGCGCCTGGGTCACAGGGGATCAGTGCGCGCCACGCGACCTGACCGGTGAAGAAGGGCTGCCCGGCGCCGTTCAGCGCCGTGCGGGTCGGCGAATGCAGCCCGTCTGCGCCGATCAGAAGCGCCGCCTCCAGCCTTTCGCCGCCTTGCAACTGGACGGAGGGCCGGCTGCCGGACAGATTGACCGAGGCGACGTGGGACAAAAGCCGCACCGCAACCCCGGCCTCGGTCGCGCCGGCGAGAAGGAGGCCGATCAGGTCGGCGCGGTGCAGGAAGTGATAGCCCTGCCCCGGCCGCAGGCGCAGAAGATCAAGCCAGGCAACCGCCGCACCGGTCGGCCCGTCGCGCAGGTCCACCGCTTCGGCCCGCATCGAGGCCGCTGCAAGCGCGCCGTCCAGCCCGAGCGCGCGCAGCACCCCGGCCCCGTTTGGCGAGATCTGCAGCCCGGCACCAACTTCGCGCACCGCGTCCGCCTGTTCCAGAACCGTGACCGATGCGCCCCGCAACGCCAGCGCCCGCGCGACGGCCAGACCCGCCACCCCGGCCCCGATGACGATCACGCTTTGGCCGATCAGGTTCATCTCACCCCTTCCGAACGAAAACGCCGGACCACTGGCCCGGCGCAAGCTTCGTCCATCGCCGCGCGGGCCTTATTCGTCGCGATGCACCTTTTCGCGGCGCTCATGCTTTTCCTGCGCTTCGAGGGTCATCGTCGCGATCGGACGCGCGTCGAGCCGCTTGAGGCTGATCGGCTCGCCCGTCACTTCGCAAATGCCAAACTCGCCGTTCTCGATCCGGCGGATCGCCGCGTCGATCTTGCCCACCAGCTTGCGCTGCCGGTCACGGGTCCGCAGTTCCAGCGCGCGATCGGTTTCCTCGGAGGCGCGGTCGGCGATGTCGGGGACATTGCGCCCCGAATCCTGCAGACTGTCGATGGTTTCGGCCGACTGATCCAGAAGTTCCTGCTTCCAGACCAGCAGCTTGCGGCGGAAATATTCCAGCTGGCGATCATTCATGAAGGGCTCGTCCTCGGCAGGACGGTAATCATCTGGCAAGAAAACTTCGGCCTTCATCGAAACTCTCTCCTTGACGCCGGACCGGTCCGACAGGGTGGCTTCTGTCATGGACATGCTCCTGTTGGCGGGCATGTATCCCAAGGCCAGTGGATTGTCACTAGCGGTTGCGACATTTTCTGGGCGAAGGTAGGGTTTGTGAAAGTCCAAAGAACAGTCTGTTGATACCGTTATGAAATTCACCTCGACCGCAGGCTATGTCGCGACCGATGACCTGATTGTCGCGGTCAACGCGGCGGTAACGCTTGAACGCCCGCTTTTGGTCAAGGGCGAACCCGGCACCGGCAAGACCGAGCTTGCGCGCCAGGTCGCAGGCGCGCTTGGCCTGCCGCTGATCGAGTGGCACATCAAGTCGACGACCAAAGCCCAGCAGGGGCTGTACGAATACGATGCGGTCAGCCGGCTGCGCGACAGCCAACTGGGCGATGCGCGGGTCAACGACGTGCGAAACTACATCCGCAAGGGCAAGCTCTGGCAGGCGTTTCAGGCCGAAGCTCGCGTGGTCCTGCTGATCGACGAGATCGACAAGGCCGACATCGAGTTTCCGAACGACCTCTTGCAGGAACTCGACCGGATGGAGTTTCACGTCTACGAGACCGGCGAGACGATCAGGGCCGTGCACCGCCCGGTGGTCATCATCACCTCGAACAACGAGAAAGAGCTGCCCGACGCCTTCCTGCGCCGCTGCTTTTTCCACTACATCCGCTTTCCTGACGCGGACACGCTTGCGGCAATCGTGCGGGTGCATTTCCCCGACATCAAGGACCGGCTTCTTAGCGCCGCCCTGACCCAGTTCTTCGAGCTGCGTGAGGTGCCGGGGCTGAAGAAGAAGCCATCGACCAGCGAGGTTCTCGACTGGCTCCGCCTCCTTCTGGCCGAGGATCTGGCCCCCGAGGATCTGCGCAAGGACGCCAAGTCCAGCCTGCCCCGGCTGCATGGCGCGCTGTTGAAGAACGAACAGGATGTGCAGTTGTTCGAGCGTCTGGCGTTCATGGCGCGTGGACGACTAGGTTGACGAATCGGTTCGGGCAAAAGGGGGGGCCGACAGGTTCGGGGATCACTTCAACCGGCAGATCCACCCTCGGACTGAAACATATCGTGAAGCCTGTGGATAAATCTGGGCCCCGGCGGCACTTCAACCGCGAGGGATAGTGCGCGGAAAATTCGCCATTTTTCGCGAATTGACTCGGCGGCCGTAGCGGTCGGACACTCGTGCAGCCCCATCTGCCGGGGTGCTGTCACATGCGGATCTGCCGATGCGCCCAACCTTTCTTGCCCTCGCGCTCTGCGCGGTGTCTGCCTGCGCGCCGACCGCGCAGGTGTCGAAGAACCAACCCTTGTCGGAAACCGGCGTGGGCTTCGGCACGCCGGGCGCCATGCAAGTCGCGGCGATACCGGCCGGCAGCGGTTCGATGGCGCGCGACTTCATGGATCTGACCTTCGCGATGGAAAGCGGTCGGGGGCTTGTCGTCTTCAGCCGGTTCGAGGGACCGGTCAGCGTCGCGTTGACCGGCGACGTTCCCGCAGCGGCCCCCCGCGACCTTGCCGACCTTCTGGCCCGGCTGCGAAGCGAGGCCGGGATCGACATCTCTGCGACCGGCGGGCCGGCCACAATCACCATCGAATTCACCAGCCGGTCGGACCTGCGACGGCTTGCTCCGACGGCCGCCTGTTTTGTCGTGCCCAACGTGTCCTCGCTGTCGGACTACCGGCGGCTGCGCGGGTCGGCCAAGGTTGACTGGGCCCGCGTCACCACGCGTGAGCAGGCGGCAATCTTCATCCCGACCGACACCAGCCCGCAAGAAGTGCGCGATTGCCTGCACGAAGAACTTGCCCAGGCTCTGGGCCCGCTGAACGATCTCTACCGGCTGTCGGACAGCGTGTTCAACGACGACAACTTCCATTCAGTGCTGACCGGGTTCGACATGTCCGTCCTGCGGCTGACCTACTCGCCACAAGTGGTCAGCGGGATGACCGAGGCTGAGGTCGGGGCGCGGCTGTTCGGCACAACGGCGGGCGCGCGGTCGGCCACACCTGCCGACTGGGCCCGCGAGATCGAGGCCGCATTGGGCCGAAAATCCGCGCTTGCGCTGCGTCAGGCGGCGGCAAGCCGGGCCTTGGCCATCGCGCTGGCGGCGGGATGGCAGGACAGCCGCACCGCGTTCAGCTGGTTCGCCGTCGGCAAACTGTCAGCCGGCAGCGACCCGGTCCGCGCGCTGGACGCCTTTGACCGGGCGTCGGCGATCTACCGGCGCCTGCCGGGTGGAAGCATCCATCTGGCGCATGTCGACATGCAGCTTGCCGCGATGGCTTTGGCCGGCGGCCTGCCGGAACAGGCCGCGCGCATCGCCGACCGGGCGATCCCGGTTGTGCGGTCGCACGGCAATGCTGCCCTTCTGGCCACGCTGATGCTGGTGAAGGCCGAGGCGCTGGACCGCATGGGCGACAGCGCAGGTGCGGCGGCGCTGCGGCTCGACAGCGCGCCCTCGGCACGCTATGGCTTCGGGCCGGACAGCGTGGTCGAGGCACGGATGCGCGACATCGCCGCCGTCGCCGACCGTGGGTCACGCGGCTGAAGCGAGGGCAGCTTGCCCTGAAAGTGGGGCGGGATGATCGTCATCGGCGGGCTGGTCTTTGGGGCGATCGGTGGCGGTTGGGCTGCCCAGCAGCGCGGCGGCAAGGCGGCCGACATCGCGCAATGGGCGGCGGTCTTTGCCATTGCCTTCGGGCTTCTGGGGCTTTTCGTCACGCTCGGTCTTGACCGGCTGTTGTTGGGCTGACCGGACGTGGACTGCCCGCACACCACAGCCGGGGTCTGAGCGCATGTTCCTGCCGTTCTTCCAGACCTTGCGGGAAGAAGGGGTGCCGGTCTCGCTCCGCGAATTTCTGGACTTTCTGGAGGCGATGGCGGCCGGGCTGGTGACCTACGATCCCGACGGGTTCTACCACCTTGCCCGCGCGGCGATGGTCAAGGACGAGCGCCACATCGACCGCTTCGACCGCGCCTTTGCGCGTGCCTTTTCCGGGCTGGACGCGATCAGCGCCGATCAGGTGCTGACCGCGCTGGATCTGCCGTCGGACTGGCTGGAGAAGCTTGCCGAACGCCATCTTTCGGCCGAAGAACGCGCCGCGATTGCGGCTCTGGGCGGGTTCGACACGCTGATGAAAACGCTGCGGCAGCGCCTTGCCGACCAGAAAGGCCGCCATCAGGGCGGGTCGAAATGGATCGGCACCGCCGGCACTTCGCCCTTTGGCGCCTATGGCTACAACCCGGAAGGCGTGCGGATCGGGCAGGACCAAAGCCGTCACCAGCGCGCGGTCAAGGTCTGGGACCGGCGCGAGTTCCGCAATCTGGACGGCGACGCCGAAATCGGCACCCGCACGATCAAGCTGGCGCTGCGCCGCCTGCGCCGCTGGGCGCGCGAGGGCGCGGCCGAAGAGCTTGACCTCGACGGCACCATCCGCGCCACCGCAGTTCAGGGCTGGCTGGACGTGCAGACCAGGCCCGAGCGGCGCAATGCGGTCAAGGTCTTGCTGCTGCTGGACATCGGCGGCTCGATGGACCCACATGTCCGCGTGATGGAAGAGCTGTTCACCGCTGCCCGCGCCGAATTCCGGCATCTGGAGGTGTTCTACTTCCACAACTGCGTTTACGACGGACTTTGGCGCGACAATCGCCGGCGCTGGGATGCCCAGACCCCGACCTGGGACGTGATCCGCACCTACGGCTCGGACTGGCGGCTGATCATCGTCGGCGACGCCGCGATGAGCCCTTACGAGATCACCCATCCCGGCGGAGCCAACGAACACTGGAACCGCGAGCCGGGCGCCGACTGGCTGCGGCGGATCCTTTCGCAATGGCCACGCCATCTGTGGATCAATCCGGTTGCAAGGGACCACTGGGGCCAGACACACTCCACCCGGATGATCGCCGAGATTGTCGAAGGCCGGATGGTCCCGATGACCCTGGACGGCTTGTCACAAGGGATACGGGACCTCAGATGATCAGACTTTGGCGCAACCGGCCGCTTCTGACCTCGGCCTTTCTGCTGGCCTGCGCGCTGACGCTGTTTTTCGCGGTGCGCTTCGTTGTGCAGGCGGTCTACTGGTCCTCGCATCAGGAGGAACCCGTGCAACCCTGGATGACCGTGGGCTACGTCGCCCGGTCCTGGGGGCTTGACCCGCGCGAGATTGACGCTTTGGCGGGACTTCCCACGCCAGATGTGAAAGGCCATTCGCAACCTCTAAGCGAGATCGCCAAGGATCGCGCCGTGCCGGTCGAGGCGGTGATCGACGCCGTCGAGACGGCGGTCGACACGCTTCTGGCCGATCAGCCCGACCCCGGCTCTGAAACGCACGGCGAAACGGACGGGACTCCATGACCGACTGGCTGCTTGCGCTGGTGCCGCAATACGGGCTTTGGCTTCTGGCGGTGACCACTTTCCTGTCCTGCCTTGCCGTGCCGTTTCCGGCCTCGATCCTGATGATGGCGGCGGGAGGCTTTGCCGCCTCGGGCGATCTTGTGCTGTGGCAGGCCTTTGCCGCAGCGACCCTTGGCGCGATCGCGGGGGACCAGCTGGGGTTCTGGGGCGGGCGCAGCTACGGATCCACGCTGATCGCCCGGCTGCGGCAGGATCCGGCACGGGGCCGGCTTCTG
>JANOER010000194.1:0-3398 GCA_031441285.1 Rhodobacterales bacterium | reverse complement strand
ACAAACAACCCGTTTCGTTGCAGGCCGAGCCTGCGACGCCAAGGGTATGACGCTGTTCCCAGAATATTGTGTCAAATTGATAGCACTTCATGAGAGGCGTTCAAGCTGGCAGGTCTATGGCAACAGGTGCCTCACCCTCGCCCCCCATTCGATCGCCGCGGCGTGCAGGCGGTCGACGTGAAGCTCTTCGCGGACCTCTTCCAGCATGCGCAGCTCGACCTGGGAGTGCCTCCCATCGGCGGTGACGACGTCGCAGGCCAGCGCATAGGCGGTCTCGAACAGACGCTCGGGGAGGGCCTCGCGGATCAGGCCGAAGAGCGCGTCGAGGCCGTCTTCCTCTTCGAACAGGTCAAAGACGATGCGGCTGACGCGCTGGATGCGGTCGGGGTCGTAACTTCCGAAGATCGGCATGTGGTTGACCATGCGGGTGATCGCCACAAGCTCGGCGGTGCGGACGTCCTGGTCGGAGGCGGAGCAGGCGACCATGACGGCGACAAGCGCATCCTGCGGGGACATGGCGGATTCGGGCATGGGGGCTCCTGTGACTTTGGGCGGCAGATTATTGACGAGGGGGCAGGGGGGCAATAGAGGACGGCTGGTCCGGGGCATTGGGTCGCGGGCGGTTCGGGAGACGATGCGATGACCAGCTTGCGCGACGCGGCGATGAATGCGAAGGCCTGGCCCTTTGAAGAGGCGCGCGCGATCCTGAAACGCGTTGGCGGAAAAGTTCCGGCGAAGGGCCATGTGATGTTCGAGACCGGATACGGGCCGTCGGGCCTGCCCCATATCGGCACTTTCGGCGAGGTGGCGCGCACCACCATGATCCGCCGCGCCTTCGAGATCATCAGCGACATCCCGACCCGGCTGATCTGCTTTTCCGACGACGTGGACGGGATGCGCAAGGTTCCCGAGAATGTGCCGCAGCAAGAGATGCTGAAGGCTCATATGCAGTTGCCGCTGACCTCTGTGCCGGACCCTTACGGCGAATACGAAAGCTTCGGTCACCACAACAACGCGATGCTGCGGCGGTTCCTTGACACGTTCGGCTTTGAATACGAGTTCATCTCGGCCACCGAGTTCTACAAGTCGGGCCGGTTTGACGACACGCTGCGGCTGTGCGCGGAACGCTATGACGCGATCATGGCGATCATGCTGGCATCCCTGCGCGAGGAACGGCAGCAGACCTATTCCTGCTTCCTGCCGATCCACCCCGAAACCGGGCGGGTGCTATATGTGCCGATGAAGGAGGTGAATGCCAAGGATGGCACGATCACCTTCGACGACGAGACGGGCCGCGAGTGGACGCTGCCGGTCACGGGCGGACATGTGAAGTTGCAGTGGAAGCCGGATTTCGGCGCGCGCTGGGCGGCGCTGGACGTGGACTTCGAGATGTATGGCAAGGACCATTCCACCAATACTCCGATCTACGACGGGATCTGCGAGGTTCTGGGGGGCAGAAAGCCGAACCATTTCAGTTATGAGCTGTTTCTGGACGAACACGGGCAGAAGATCTCGAAGTCGAAGGGCAACGGGCTGACCATTGACGAATGGCTGACCTATGCGGCGACCGAGAGCCTGTCCTATTTCATGTACCAAAAGCCGAAAACCGCCAAGCGGATGCATTTCGACGTGATCCCGCGGGCGGTGGATGAATATCACCAGCAGCTGCGGGCGTTTGTTGACCAGCCGATTGACAGCCAGGTGAACAACCCGGTCTGGCATATCCATGCCGGCAAGCCTCCGGAAAGCCGGATGGTGGTGTCCTTCGGGATGCTGCTGAACCTGGCGAGCGTGTCGGGGGCGAAGGATGCGAAGGGCCTCTGGGGGTTCATCCGCCGCTATGCGCCGGGGGCCTCGCCCGAGGGCAACCCGGATCTGGACGTGGCGGCGGGCCATGCGGTGCGCTATTTCGCTGACAAGATCGCGCCGACGCGGGTGTTCCGGCTGCCGTCGGACATGGAACGGACGGCGATGGAGGATCTGGTGGCGCGGCTGCGGGTCTGGGACGGCGGCCTTGACGACGAGGCGTTGCAGTCGATGGTGTTTGCGGTCGGCAAGGAGCACGGGTTCGACCCGCTGCGCGACTGGTTCAAGGCCTTGTACGAGGTGCTGCTGGGCGCATCGGACGGCCCCCGCTTTGGCGGGTTCGTAGCACTTTACGGCGTGGCTGAAAGCGTGGCACTGCTGGAGCGGGCGCTGCAGGGCGAACTGGTCGCCTGAGCAAGGCGCACCCGGATCGGGGTCAGAATGGGACGGGACGCCGAGGGTCATGCCGTCTGGCGCGGGGCTGTCGGCGCCGTCCGGGCGGTGCTGGAGCGCGACGGGATCGCCTTGCGCGGCGAAATCAGGGGCAAGCTGGCGCGCGAGGGTCTGCGGGACTGGCGGGTGGACGGCGATGACCTTTGCCTGCGATCCGGGGACGAGCCGCTGATATTGACGCTGGGCGCAAAGGAAGCGGCGGCCTGGGTGCGGGCGCTGGACAAGCCGGTGCCCGGCCTGTCGGCAAAGCTTGGACTGTCGGCCGCAGCGCGGGCCTGGGTCATCGGCGGGCCGGCACCGGAAGAAATCGCCGTCGCCCTTGCCGGGGCCCGGGCCGTGGGGCCTGCCGGGGCGGCGATGATCGTGGCGGTTCTGACCGGACCGGATGATCTTGCGGCGGCGCTGGCTGCGGGGCAGGCGCACGGGGTGCGGGTCTGGTGCGTGCACGGCAAGGGGCGCGGGGCCATCGTGACCGACGCCGCGGTTCGACAGGCCTTCCGGGGGGCCGGATGGATGGACATCAAGACAAGCGCCGTGTCCGATGTCTTCACAGCAACGCTATACCGGCCGCCGAAGGATTGACGAAAGCTGCATCCGGGCTAAGCTTCCGTCCGGGGACGTCCGGATGAAGGAGCGCAGCCATGCGCCTAGCAGCCTTGCTTATCGCCACGGTTCTGGCCTTGCCGCTTGCCCCGCCCGCAAGCGCGCAGGAAGCGCCGATCCAGGAAACGATCCAGAACCAGATCGACGCCTTCCGTGCGGATGATTTCGCCACCGCCTTCAGCTTTGCCAGCCCGACGATCAAGGGCATCTTCGGCTCGCCCGAGAACTTTGGCGCCATGGTCACGCAGGGCTATCCGATGGTTCACCGTCCGGCCGAGGTCGAGATGCTGGAGCTGCGCGAAGTGGCCGGGAACCTTTGGCAACGGGTCAGGATCATCGATCAGGTCGGGCGCGGGCATCTTCTTGACTACATGATGATCGAGACGCCGGAGGGCTGGCAGATCAATGCGGTCCAGCTGTTGCCGGCGCCCGATATCGGGGTCTGAGCCGACCGGGCAGCCCGCTGCCCCGTCCCTTCTGCATCCCGCGCAGAACCGCGCTTGCCTTTGCCGGAACCGGCGCCCGCGGCGGGAACG
>JANOER010000193.1:0-9519 GCA_031441285.1 Rhodobacterales bacterium | reverse complement strand
CAAGGCCCGTGGTCATGGCGCGACCTCCAGCACCGACACCGGCACGCCGCTCAGGTCGTGGAAATAGCGTCGCATCAGGTTCTGCGCCACGGCCATCCGGTAGTCCGCGCTGGCGCGCATGTCCGAAAGCGGCGTGAAGTCGCCCGCCATCGCGTCGGCCGCCGCATCGGCGGTCGCCTCGGTCCAGGTCTGCCCGACCAAGGCTGCCTCGGTCAGCGAGGCCCGCTTGGGGATGCCTGCCATGCCGCCGAAGGCGATCCGCGCCGCCGTCACCCGGCCCGCCTCAACCGTCACATTGAAACAGCCGCAGACCGCCGAGATGTCCTGATCGAAGCGCTTGGAGATCTTGTAGCACCGCAAACCCGGTGCGTGATCGGCGAAGGACACCCCCGCCACGAACTCACCCGGTCGCCGGTCCTGGCTGCGATAGGCAAGAAAGAAGTTCTCAAGGGCCATCGACCGCATCTCGTCGCCACGCCGCAGATGCAGCGTGGCGCCCAGCGCGATCAGCGCCGGTGGCCCGTCGCCGATGGGCGAGCCGTTGGCGATGTTCCCGCCGATGGTCGCCGCGTTGCGCACCTGTTCGGACGCATAGCGGCGCAGAAGCCCGGCAAAGGATGGCAGAACCGGCGCCACCGCGTCCCGCAGAGCGGCAATCGTGACGCCCGCGCCGACATGCAATTGCCCGGCCTGCCGTTCGATCCCCTGCAGGTCGCGCACGCCGGCAAGAAACGCCACCGGGGCCAGATCGCGCAGGGATTTCGTGACCCAAAGCCCCACGTCCGTGGCACCGGCGATCAGCACGCCGTCCGGGTTCTTCAGGTACCAGTCAGCCAGTTCGTCGCTGTCGCGCGGGAGGAAAGCGCCGGGAAGGCTGCCTGCCTTCCCGGACCCATCCGGGGATACTTTTGCAGAAAGGAAGCTGCGGTCGGCTGTCATCCAGTCCGGCACTGCGGCGCTTTCGGCGGCCTGCGCTGCCCGCACGATCGGGGCGTAGCCGGTGCAGCGGCAGAGGTTGCCGGCCAGTTGGTCGTCATGGTCGCGGGCGCCGTTCAGGTGCGCCACCGCCATCGACACGACAAAGCCCGGCGTGCAGAACCCGCATTGCGATCCGTGATGCGCGACCATGGCCGTCTGCACCGGGTGCGGCTTGCCGTTCGGGCCGGCGATCCCCTCGACCGTCCTGACCGCCTTGCCATACAGCTGCGGCAGAAAGAGAATGCAGGCGTTCAGTGCCCTGGACCCTGCCTGGTCGGTGACCATCACCGTGCAGGCGCCGCAATCGCCTTCGTTGCAGCCTTCCTTCGTGCCGCAAAGACCTTGCGTCTCGCGCAGCCAGTCCAGCAGCGTCCGCGTCGGAGGTTGCCCATCCACGCTTACTGGCGTTCCGTTCAACAGAAACGCAACTGTCATTCGGTCAGTCCGCCGCGGTCTCCCCGGTTGAGGCGTCAAGCGTGGCCGCCCGATGCGGCGTAAAGCGGGCCACGCGCCCCTTGTTCTTTGCAGTCCATCAAGACGGTGCGGCCTCGTCAAGGCAAGCGGAAACTATCCGCAAAAGGACGAAGCACTTGTCTGGATTTGCCGAGGAATGCGGCGGGGGAAGCCAGATTTCCGGGCGTTGACCCAAAGGGACGCAGGCTTGGACTGCCGCGTACTGTCCGTTGACGAAGGCGGCCCAAGGGCCTTGCGCCGGGCGTCCGGGCGGGCCACCCTTGGTCATGCCCGGCGCACATCCCCGATTCATCCACCTTCGCACCCACACCGAACATTCGCTTCTGGAAGGCGCGGTGCCAGTCAAGAAGCTGGTCGACCTGTGCAAGGCCGCGTCGATGCCTGCGGTCGCGGTGACCGACACGAACAACCTCTTTGCCGCGCTGGAGTTTTCCGTCACCGCCCTTGGCGCGGGCGTCCAGCCCATCGTCGGTTGCCAGGTAGCCCTTGCCCATGACCCCGCCCAACCGGGCGAGCGCCCCCGCCTGCCCGCGCC
Source organism: Rhodobacterales bacterium (assembly GCA_031441285.1). GTDB lineage: Bacteria > Pseudomonadota > Alphaproteobacteria > Rhodobacterales > Rhodobacteraceae > Tabrizicola. The sequence goes on along the minus strand of JANOER010000193.1, from coordinate 7,532 downwards.
GATCGTGCTGCTTGCCCAGTCCGAAGCGGGCTACCGCAACCTCCTGAAGCTCAACACCCGGCTGTACATCGACGGCACTATGTCGGGCGCCGCCAACCTGCCTCAGGTCACGCTGGACGAGCTTGCCGGGCATGCCGACGGCCTGATCTGCCTGACCGGCGGACCCGACGGGCCGCTTGGCCGTTTCCATGCCACCGGCCAGCACGGCAAGGCCCGCGCCCTGATCGACCGCCTTGCGTCGATCTACCCCGGCCACCTTTATGTCGAGCTTCAGCGTCATCCCGGCCCCGGTGGCGCGCTGTCGGACACCGAGACCTTGGCCGAACGTGGCGCCATCGAGCTTGCCTACGATTTTGGCTTGCCGATTGTCGCCACGAACGACGTCTATTTCCCCAAGGCCGAGATGTACGAGGCCCACGACGCCCTGATCTGCATCGCCGAGGGGGCTTATGTCGACCAGAGCCAGCCCCGCCGCCGACTGACTCCGCAGCACTACTTCAAGTCCGAAGCCGAGATGGCGACCCTCTTCGCCGACCTGCCCGAGGCGCTGGAAAATACGGTGGAGATCGCGAAACGCTGCGCCTTTGCCGTCCGCAAGCACGCCCCGATCCTGCCGCGCTTCGCCGATGACGAGGTGAACGAGCTGCGCCGTCAGGCCAATGCCGGGCTGCAGGCCCGCCTTGCCGTCATCCAACATTCCACGACGCCCGAGGCCTACCAGGCCCGCCTGGATTTCGAGCTGCAGATCATCGAGAAGATGGGCTTCCCCGGCTACTTCCTGATCGTTGCCGATTTCATCAAATGGGCCAAGGATCATGGTATTCCGGTCGGTCCCGGCCGCGGCTCGGGCGCGGGGTCGCTGGTGGCATACGCCCTGACCATCACCGACCTTGATCCTTTGCGCTATGCGCTTCTGTTCGAGCGGTTCCTGAACCCCGAACGCGTCTCGATGCCCGACTTCGACATCGACTTCTGCATGGACCGCCGGGAAGAAGTGATCACCTATGTGCAGGGCAAATACGGTCGCGACCGGGTGGCGCAGATCATCACCTTCGGCGCGCTTCTGTCGAAAGCGGCCGTGCGCGATGTCGGCCGGGTCTTGCAGATGTCCTATGGCCAGGTCGACAAGCTGTCGAAGATGATCCCGCTGGAAGGCGTCAAGCCCGTCAGCATCACCAAGGCGCTGGCCGACGAGCCGCGCCTGCGCGAAGCCGCGAAGGAAGAGGTCGTCGGCCGCCTGCTGGGCTATGCCCGGGAAATCGAGGGCCTCTACCGCAACGCCTCGACCCATGCTGCAGGCGTGGTGATCGGCGACCGCCCGCTGGACCAGCTGGTGCCGCTGTACCGCGATCCGCGCTCGGACATGCCCGCGACCCAGTTCAACATGAAATGGGTCGAGGCGGCGGGTCTGGTGAAGTTCGACTTCCTTGGCCTCAAGACCCTGACCGTGATCCAGAACGCGATGGACCTTCTGGCGCTTCGGGGCATCAGCTTCGACATCAACCTGATCCCGCTGGACGACAAGCCCGCCTACGAGCTTTACGCCGCCGCCCGCACCGTTGCCGTCTTTCAGGTGGAAAGCTCGGGCATGATGGACGCGCTGCGGCGGATGAAGCCGACCTGCATCGAGGATATCGTGGCATTGGTGGCGCTGTACCGCCCCGGCCCGATGGAGAACATCCCCGCCTATTGCGAGGTGAAGAACGGACTGCGCGACCTTGAATCGATCCATCCGACAATCGACGATATCCTGGCGGAAACCCAGGGCATCATCGTCTACCAGGAACAGGTGATGCAGATCGCCCAGGTCATGGCGGGCTATTCGCTGGGCGGGGCAGATCTTTTGCGCCGCGCAATGGGCAAGAAGAACCCCGAGGAGATGGCCCGCGAACGCCCGAAGTTCATCGAAGGCGCCAAGGCCACTCACGACATCCCCGCCACAAAGGCCGGCGAGGTGTTCGACCTGCTGGAAAAATTCGCCAACTACGGCTTCAACAAGTCCCACGCGGCGGCCTATGCCGTGGTCAGCTACCAGACCGCATATCTCAAGGCCAATTTCCCGGCCGAGTTCATGGCCGCGGTGATGAATTGCGACATCCACCTCACCGACAAGCTTGCCGTCTACAAGCGCGAGATCGACAAGCTTGGCCTGAAGACCGTCGCCCCGTGCGTCAACGCATCGCTTGCCACCTTCACGGTCAAGGACGGGGCCATCGTTTACGGCCTTGGCGCGCTGAAGAACGTCGGCGTCGATGCCATGCAGCTGATCGTGCAGGCACGGGGCGCTCTTCCGCCCTTGCGGGCGTCATCGCTGGATGCGGCGCCAGCGATGACGCCCGTCAGGGCGGAAGAGCGGCCCTTCGCCACGCTCTTCGATTTCGCGCGACGCGTGGACCTCAAGCGCATCGGCAAGCGCCCGCTGGAAATGCTGGCCCGCGCCGGGGCGTTCGACACGCTTGACCCCAACCGCGCCCGCGTGTTCGAGGCATTGGATTCTCTCATCGCTTTCTCGGCCGCGATCCACGAAGCGACCGCCTCCTCCCAGGTCTCGCTTTTCGGCAGCGCCGGCACCGACATCCCCGAACCCCGCCTGCCGTTCCGCGACGACTGGCTTGCGGTCGAGCGTCTGGGCCATGAACATCTGGCCATCGGCTTCTATCTGTCCGGCCATCCGCTTGACGACTACATGTCCGCCCTCAAGCGCCAGAAGGTCGAAACCCTGACCGAGGTCACCGCCCGGGCGGAACGCGGTCCGATCATCGCCAAGCTTGCCGGTTCGGTCGCCTCGCGTCAGGAACGCAAGTCCGCGCGCGGCAACCGTTTCGCCTTTGTCCAGCTGTCCGATCCGACCGGCCTTTACGAGGTCACCTGCTTTTCCGAAGTGCTCGAGGCCTCGCGCGACCAGCTTGACGCCGGCTGCAACGTCGTTCTCACCGTGAAGGCCGAGCTTGAGGGCGAGACGCTCAAGCTTCTGGCCCAGTCGGTCAGCCCGATCGACGCGGTCGCGGACCGGGCTGGTGCGCAGGCCATCCGCATCCATATCGCCCGCCCCGAAGCCGCCACCTCGCTTGCCAGTCTTCTGGCCCGCGTCGAGGGCCGCACCCGCGCGCAGATCACCCTCTGCGTGGCCGACCCGACCGGCCGCGAGATCGACATCACCCTTCCCGACACCTACCCCGTCACGCCCCAGATCAAGGGCGCGATCAAGGCCGTGCAAGGGGTGCTGGCGGTCGAGGATCTTTGATCGGGGCTTGTGCCGAACCGGGAATGCGACCGGTCATGACCGTCGCGGCCGGCTGGTGCTGCTGTCGCAATTGCAACCGGTTTCGTCGCAAGCTCGGTTGAAGCTTGACACAGGGGGGCGGGACAATGACGCTGACCTCGGATGGTTCGATCCTGGTCAGGCTCTGCCCGATTCTCCCACTCTGGAGAGACGGTTCCGGCAGGCCTTTCCAGACCGGATCCGCTGAAAGGAAGCCGGACTTCAGAGCTTCGGAAAATGCGCGTCTTGCGCAGTCGACTGTAAGGGAGGACTACCATGACAAACCTGATACTTCCGCGCGGGATCAGCCGCCGCGGGCTATTGCAGGGCGCCGCAGTGATTGGCGCAGCCGGCCTGATCTTGCCCGCCGGGATGACGGCCGCCTGGGCCGAGCCGAAAAAGGGCGGGGTTCTACGCGTTGGTATCGGCCACGGCTCGACCACCGACGCCTATGATCCGGGCATCTGGGAACATCTTTACGTTCAGGTCTTTGCCGGCGCACGGCATAACTATCTGATCGAGGTCGCTGCCGACAACAGTCTGAACCCCGAGATTGCCGAAAGCTGGACCACGACCGACGGTGCCACCTGGTCTTTCACCATCCGTCAGGGCGTGACCTACCATTCTGGCAAGACGCTGACGGTCGATGACGTTGTAGCCTCTCTCAACCATCACCGGGGCGATGCGTCGACCTCGGCGATCAAGACCTTCTTCGACCCGGTGACCGACATCAAGGCCGATGGCCAGAATGTCGTGATCACGCTGAACGGCGCCAACGCCGACTTCCCCTACCTCATGTCGGACTACCACCTGCCGATCATGGCCAGCGCCGATGGCAAGATCGACCCGACCTCGAACGACGGCTGCGGCGGATACATCGTCGAAAGCTTTGAGCCTGGCGTGCAGGCGACGCTGAACAAGAACCCGAACTACTGGAAGTCGGATCGGGCGCATTTCGACCAGATCGTGCTGTTGGTCATCCTTGACCCCGCCGCACGGCTGAACGCCCTGATCACCGGCGAAGTGGACGCGATCGACCAGGTCGACCCGGCCTCGATCTCGCTGCTGGAAGAAAAGGGCGTGGCCAAGATCCTGTCGGTCTCGGGCAACGCGCATTACTGCTTTGCGATGGATGCCCGCGTGGCGCCCTTCAGCGACAACAACGTGCGTCTGGCGCTGAAATACGCCTTCGACCGCCAGGAACTGGTCGACAAGATTCTGGCCGGCCACGGCACGGTGGCGAATGATAACCCGATCGGCCCGGCCAACCGCTATTTCCACACCGAGATGGAAGCCAAGACCTACGATCCGGACAAGGCGAAGTTCCACCTGAAGGAAGCCGGGATGGACACGCTGGACGTCTCGCTTTCGGTGGCCAATGCCGCCTTCGCCGGCGCTGTCGATGCCGCGGTCCTGATGTCCGAAAAGGCCGCCGCAGCCGGGATCAACATCACCGTGGACCGGGTACCGGACGACGGCTATTGGGACAACATCTGGATGAAGAAGCCGTTCTGCGCCAGCTATTGGGGCGGCCGTCCGGTCGAAGACCAGATGTTCACCACGGCCTACACCTCGGGTGCGGCCTGGAACGAAAGCTTCTGGTCGAACGCCCGCTTCGACGAGCTTCTGGTCACAGCGCGGTCCGAGCTTGACGACGCCAAGCGCCGCGAGATGTACCACGAGATGCAGCAACTGGTGTCCTTCGACGGCTCCACGATCATCCCGATGTACAACAACTATGTGATGGCGCTGGCCAACACGCTGGCGACGCCCGAAGTGGTCGCCAAGAACTGGAACCTTGACGGCTTCCGTTGCAGCGAGCGTTGGTGGTTCGCCTGACCCAGCATGTCTGAATGAACTGCCCCGGCGGCCTGTGCCGCCGGGGGTTTCCGACCACAAGCCTTGGCGGCAGCAAGACCGCGGGCCTGGGTCGCATGGGGGACAGAATGGCTGACATCTGGCGCATGATCGGGCACAGGCTCCTTATGGGCGTCTTTACCCTGTTCGTCATCTCACTGGTGATCTTCGGCGCGACCGAGCTTCTGCCCGGCGACCTTGCGCGCGAGCTTCTGGGCCAGTCGGCGACGGAAGAAACCCTCGCCGCCCTGCGCGAACAGCTGGGCCTGAATGACCCCGCCCCGCTGCGCTACTGGAACTGGCTGACCGGCGTGCTGCAGGGCGATTTCGGTGTCTCGATGGCGACGAAGAAGCCGATCTCGGAACTGGTCGGCGTGCGGCTGGGCAACACGCTGTTTCTGGCACTTTACGCCGCCGCCATGTCGGTGCCGCTGTCGCTGACGCTGGGGATCCTGGCGGCCCTGTGGCGCAACTCGATCTTCGACCGGGTGTCGAACGCCGGTGCGCTGACCGCGATCTCGTTCCCCGAGTTCTTCGTGGCCTACATCCTGATCCTGTGGCTCAGCCAGACCGGCTATTTCCCGTCGATGGTGCGGATTTCCGGGGCCACCACCTTCTGGGACATGCTGTACATGTGTTTCCTGCCGGCACTGACGCTGACCATGGTCGTCACCGCGCACATGATGCGGATGACCCGCGCCGCGATCATCAACCTCCTGGCCAGCCCCTACATCGAGATGGCACGCCTGAAGGGCATGTCGCCGATGCGCGTCGTGCTGCGCCATGCGGTTCCGAACGCACTGGCGCCGATCATCAACGTCGTGGCGCTGAACCTTGCCTATCTGATCACCGGGGTCGTCGTGGTCGAGGTGGTGTTCGTCTATCCCGGCCTTGGCCAGCTGATGGTGGACGCGGTGACCAACCGCGACATCGCCGTGGTGCAGGCGATCGCTCTGATCTTTGCGGCGGCCTACGTGCTTTTGAACCTTGTCGCGGACGTGCTTTCGACGGTCACGAACCCGCGCCTGATGCACCGGAGATAGGGCGATGACCTCACTTTATGCCCTTGTCGTCGGACTTGCGCTGTTCTTCGCTGTTGGCTGGACCGCGCGGGCGGCTTTGCAGGCCGCGGCCCCCGCGATCCACAAGCCCACCTTCCGCGACATGCCGCTGACCGCGTCTTTCGGGATCGCGGTGATCCTGGTCTATGTTTTCGTCTCGGTCTTCGGGCCGATCCTGGTGGCCTTTGGCGAAGGCCAGGTGGTGGGCGACCAGTACCTGCCCTGGGAGGCGCCTTACCATCTTGGGACCGACAAACTGGGCCGGGACATGCTGACCCGGCTGGTCTACGGCGCCCGCAACACCGTGGGCATCGCCTTTGCCACGACGGCGCTTGCGTTTCTGGTCGGGTCATTCCTCGGCATCTGGGCCGCACTTGTCGGCGGCAGGCTTGACCAGTGGATGTCGCGCTTTGTCGACGCGCTGATGGCGATCCCCGCACTGATCTTCTCGCTTCTCCTTCTGACCATCTTCGGCACCTCGGTCGTGACGCTGATCCTGGTCATCGCCGCTGTCGACGCAACCCGGGTCTACCGGTTGGCCCGGTCGGTCTCGCAGGGGATCGTGGTGATGGACTACATCGAGGCCGCGCGGCTGCGGGGCGAATCCACTTTCCACCTGATCCGCCGCGAGATCCTGCCGAACGCCATGGCCCCCCTGGTGGCCGAATTCGGCCTGCGTTTCTGCTTTGTCTTTCTGGCAATCTCGGCGCTGTCGTTCCTTGGCCTCGGGATCAAGCCGCCCACCGCGGACTGGGGCAGCATGGTGCGCGAGAACGCCACCCTCATCACCTTTGGCGACATCACGCCGCTTCTGCCGGCAGGGGCCATCGCGCTGCTGACGGTCGCGGTTAACTTCGTCGTCGACTGGCAGCTGCACCGCGCCAGTGGCCTGAAGGAGTAGACCGATGGATGCCCCCGTGCTTCTGACGATAAAGGGCCTGCAGATCGAGGGCCGGTCCGGCGACGCCTGGCACCCGATCGTGAAAGGCGTGGACCTCACGCTGCGGCGGGGCGAGGTGCTGGGCCTGATCGGCGAATCCGGCGCCGGCAAATCCACGCTTGGCCTGGCCGCGATGGGCTTTGCCCGCGATGGCTGCCGCATCTCGGGCGGGACCATCGACTTTGACGGGATCGACCTGCGGAATGCGCCGGAAGCGACCTGCCGGGGCCTGCGGGGCAAGCGCATCGCCTATGTCGCGCAATCCGCGGCCGCCAGCTTCAACCCCTCGCACAAGCTGATCGACCAGTATTGCGAAGGCCCGGTCATTCACGGCGTCATGCCCCGCGAAAAGGCCCAGACGGACGCGATCGAGCTATACCGCCGGATGCGCCTGCCCAACCCCGAGGAAATC
>JANOER010000192.1:0-4514 GCA_031441285.1 Rhodobacterales bacterium | reverse complement strand
CGCGCTGAAGGGATGCGCTGCATCGCCGCCCCGGTGTTCAACGCGCATGGCGAGCCGGTGGCGGGGCTCTCGGTCTCGGGTCCGGCGTTCCGCATGGGCCTGTCGGATGCGGCGCGGATCGGTGCGATGGTCCGTAACGCCGCCGACCGGGTGACCGAAGCGACCGGCGGCGTCCGGCCCTAGGGGGCGCTCATCGAGCCTTTCGGCTCTCTTCGCTGGCGCAAGGCCACCGATGAAAGCCGTCAGGCTTGATGAGGGGCGGGATCAGAGCCTCGCCGCCTGCGCGTGCAGCCGGTCAACCAGTGCCGGATCCAGTCCCAGCCGCCGGGCAAGGGCGGCCAGATAGGCGGTCTCGTCTTCATTGTCGGGGTCGATGGCCAGAAGCGACACGGCATAGATCTGCGCCGCCTCGGCCTCGGACCCGGCAAGGGCCGCGATCCGGTTGACGTCCAGCGGCGCGTCAAGCTCGGCCGCGATCAGGGCTGCCGCCTCGTCCTCAAGCCCGAGGTTGGCCAGATGGCCGTCGATCCGGGCGCGTTCGTCGGGCGTCACATGGCCATCGGCCTTGGCCGCCGCAATCATCGCCTGAAGTAGATGCGTCGCCAGCCGGTCCGCCGCTTCGCCCTCGGCGGGCAGAAAGTCGGACCCTTGCGGCGGTGGCAGGGCGGCAGTGTCATCGCCGGTCTGCCCGCTTTTCCAATCCTCATAGGCCTTGAAGGCAAGCGCCCCGATGGCCGCCATACCGCCGACCTTGACCCCGGTCCCCAGCATCCGCCGCCCGCCTTGCGTCATCAGGACGGCCAGAAGCCCCCCGGCAATCGCGCCCTTGCCCAGCGAGGACTGATTGTCCCAGGCCCCCCTGGCCTTGTCGGTCAATCCCTTGGCACCCTGGCCGCCGGTCAGTTGGCCCATCCCGCCCATCAGGCTGTCGAGAAGTGATTTCGCGTTCAACATCGTGCGCTCCTGTCGCTGCCGCAAGAATATGGGCACGCCCCGATGACATCGCAATGACCGACCCGGCCCCGCCTTAGCCGCCGCCTCACCTGCCGCCCCAGCCGCCGCCCCCGGGGGTGCGCATCTCGAAGACTGCACCAGCTGGCAGGTCACGTTCGTCATTGCCCTGCAGGACTTCCGTCCTGCCGTCCGGCCAGTGGACAAGGTTCTCACCCACCGCGCCCGCCCCGCCGCCAGCCCCGCCGAACGGGGCAACCGTCCGGCTGCCGCACAGCGTGGTGACGGTGACCGGCGCAAGGAACCGCAGCTTTCGCACCGCCCCGTCGCCCCCGCGCCAGAGCCCCGCCCCGCCCGAGCCCCTGCGGATCGAGAACGCCTCAAGCCGCACGGGAAAGCGTTTCTCCAGCACTTCCGGGTCGGTCATCCTGGTGTTGGTCATGTGGCTTTGCACGGCATCGCAGCCGGCAAATCCCGGCCCCGCGCCGGTGCCGCCGGCTATCGTCTCGTAGTTTTGAAAGCTTTCGTTGCCCCAGATGAAGTTGTTCATCGTGCCCTGCGCCGCCGCCACTACGCCCAACGCACCGTAGAGCGCGTTGCAGGCGGACTGGCTGACCTCGGTATTCCCGGCGATCACTGCCGCAGGGGCGCGGGGGTTCAGCAGGCTGCCGTCCGGCACGATGATCGTCAGTGGCGCAAGGCAGCCCTCGTTCAGCGGGATCGGCTTGCCGACCAGCGTGCGGAAAACATACAGCACCACCGCCCGTGTCACCGCCTGCGGGGCGTTGTAGTTGCCCCGGTGCTGCGAGCTGGTGCCGGTAAAGTCGATGGTCGCCGACCGTGACGCACGATCTACAGAGACGCTGACATGAATCTTCGCTCCGATATCCATCGGATAAGTGAACGATCCGTCATGCAAGTGATCGATCACCGCGCGCACACATTCCTCGGCGTTCCTTTGCACATGGTTCATGTAGGCGGCGAGCCCTTCCGCTCCATGTGTCGCCACCACCCGGAGAAGCTCACGCCGGCCGGTCTCGTTCGCGGCGATCTGGGCCCGGAGGTCGGCCATGTTCTGGTCGGGTGACCGGCATGGCCATCGGCCGGACCCAAGCAAGGCCCGCGTCTGGGCTTCGTGCAGCCGTCCTTCGCCGACCAGATGGAAAAGGTCGATCACCACGCCTTCCTCTTCGATCCGCGTGCTGTCAGGCGGCCCTGATCCCGGAGTCCGCCCGCCGATATCGGCATGGTGTCCGCGCGATCCAAGCCAGAAGACCGCCCGCCCGCCGATCAGCACCGGCGTGACAACGGTCACGTCCGGCAGATGCGTGCCACCGTTCCAGGGCGAATTCAGCATCCAGGCGTCGCCGTCGCGCGCCGTCGTCCCGACCGCCGCGATCACCGTCTTCACCGCATGGGACATCGACCCAAGATGCACCGGCACATGCGGAGCATTGGCCACCAGATCGCCCGTCGCATCAAAGATGGCGCAGGAAAAATCGAAGCGTTCCTTGATGTTGACCGACCAGGCCGTGTTGGCAAGTGTTGCCCCCATCTGGTCGGCTACCGACATGAAAAGGTTGTTGAACACCTCAAGCAGCACTGGATCGGCCTTGGTCCCGGCCGCCGGTGGCCGGGTGATCTCGGTGGTCCGGCGCAGGATCAGGTTCCCTTGCGCATCGACCCGGGCCTCCCAGCCGGGGTCTACAAGCGTGGTGCCGGTTGCCTCCGAGATCACCGCCGGGCCGGCGATCCGGGTCGCTGTCCCGCAATCCTCGCGCCGGTATAGGGGCACCGTCTTCCAGCCGCCCGCCACCCAGAGCGATACTTCGGTCTGCGGCTGACCGGCTTGAAAGCCCGGCGTCAGGCGCGGCAACCCGGCGCCGCCACCTTCGGCCTCGACGGACAGCATTTCGAACAGCAGGTCCCGGTCCGGCGAGGTGAAGCCGAACCGCGTCTGATGCGCGCTGTCGAAGGCGGCGCGCATCGCCGTTGCGTCGCCAAAGGCCACGGCAAGGGACTGGTGCGATCCGTCCAGTCGAAGATGCGCGGTGCGGGTGATGCTGGGGGTCGTGATGCCCTGGGCGGCAAGGTCCGCCGCTGCCTCGGCGGCCAAAGCGGCAAGGCGCGTTTCGGCCTCGACCACGGCCGACAGCGGGGCGTCGAACTGGGTTTCGCGCAGGCTGCGTAGGTCGGCGAGGCCCATGCCGAAGGCCGACAGCACCCCGGCGTAAGGGTGCAGGAAGACCGTCCGCATCCCCAGCGCATCGGCCACGCCGCAGGCATGCTGTCCCCCTGCGCCGCCAAAGCACTGCAGCGTATAGCCGGTGACATCGTGGCCGCGCTGGACCGAGATTTTCTTGATCGCATTGGCCATGTTGTCGATGGCGATCCTGAGGAAGCCTTCAGCCACGACCTCGGACGGATCAAGCTTGCCGGTCACCGCTGCAATCTCGGCAGACAGGGCCGCGAACCGGTCGCGCACGATCCCTGCGTCCAGCGGCTGGTCGCCGTTTGGGCCAAAAACCGACGGGAAATGATCGGCAGACAGCCGCCCCAGCATCACGTTGCAATCGGTGATCGTCAGCGGCCCGCCCCGACGATAGCTGGCGGGGCCGGGATTGGCGCCGGCGCTTTCCGGCCCGACCTGAAACCGCCCGTCCCGAAAGCTGCAGATCGACCCGCCCCCCGCCGCGACCGTATGGATGTCCATCATCGGCGCGCGCATCCGCACGCCAGCAACCTCTGTCTCGAACGAGCGTTCGTAAACGCCGGCATAGTGGCTGACATCGGTCGAGGTGCCGCCCATGTCAAAGCCGATCAGCCGGTCGAACCCTGCCGCTGCGGCAGTCTCAACCATCCCGACGATCCCTCCGGCCGGACCGGACAGAATCGCGTCCTTGCCCTGAAATCGCCCCGCCTCGGTCAACCCGCCATTCGATTGCATGAAGAGAAGCCGCCCCGTCGCTCGCCCAAGGTCCAGAGCGCCCTCGACCTGCGCCACATAGCGGCGCAGCAGCGGCGAGAGGTAGGCATCAACCACCGTCGTATCCCCGCGCGGCACCAGCTTTGCCAGCCGCGACACCTGATGCGACAGGGACACCTGCCGAAAGCCGGCCTCGACGGCCAGTCGGCCTATCCGCGCCTCGTGGTCGGGATTGACATGGCCGTGCATCAGCGCGACGGCGACGGCCGCAATACCATTGGCCCGTGCCGCGCCCAAAGCCTGCCGGACGGCGGCCTCGTCCAAGGGGCGGACCTCGACCCCATCGGCGTCCAGACGGCCGGGAACTTCGGCAACCGTCTCGTACAAGAGGTCCGGACGGCGGATGTCGAGATCGAAAAGCTGCGGACGCGCCTGCGTTCCGATCCGCAGAAGGTCGGCAAAGCCTTCCGTGATCAGCAGAAGCACCCGTTCGCCCTTGCGCTCCAGAAGCGCGTTGGTGGCGACGGTGGTGCCCATCTTGACCGCCCCGATTGCGTCCGCGGGAAGCGGGTCACCGGCGGCAAGCCCGAGGCAGTCACGGATGCCCTGCACGGCGGCATCGGCATAGCGTTCGGAA
>JANOER010000191.1:0-22516 GCA_031441285.1 Rhodobacterales bacterium | reverse complement strand
CGCGAAGCGGGCGCTGGGTCTGCGTGCCTTCGATGTGCAGCTGATGGGCGGCATCTTCCTGCACCAGGGCAACATCAGCGAAATGAAGACCGGCGAGGGCAAGACCCTGGTCGCGGTCTTTCCGGCCTATCTGAACGCGTTGACCGGCAAGGGCGTGCATGTCGTCACGGTGAACGACTATCTGGCAAAACGTGACGCCGACTGGATGGGCAAGGTCTATGCCCAGCTTGGGCTGACCACCGGCGTCGTCTACGCCCACCAGCCGGACGCCGAGAAGAAGGCCGCCTACCGTGCCGACATCACCTATGCCACCAACAACGAACTTGGCTTCGACTATCTGCGCGACAACATGAAAGCCTCGCTTGAGGAGATGGCCCAGCGCGGGCACAACTTCGCGATCGTGGACGAGGTAGACAGTATCCTGATCGACGAGGCGCGCACGCCACTGATCATCTCGGGGCCAAGCCAGGACCGGGGCACGCTGTATCAGGCGGTGGATGCAGTGATGCCGGACCTGCTGCCGGACCACTACAAGGTCGACGAAAAAGCCCGCAGCGTGACCTTCACCGAAGACGGCAACGAGGCGATCGAGGATATCCTGGTCAAGGCGGGCATCCTGCCGGAAGGGCAAAGCCTTTACGCGCCCGAAAGCACCACCATCGTTCACCACGTGAACCAGGCGTTGCGCGCGCACAAGCTGTTCCAGAAGGACCAGCAATATGTCGTCATGAACGGCGAAGTGATGCTGATCGACGAATTCACCGGCCGCATGATGAAGGGCCGCCGCCTGTCGGATGGCCTGCACCAGGCGATCGAGGCCAAGGAAGGTGTCAAGATCCAGCCCGAGAACGTGACCTATGCCAGCGTAACGTTCCAGAATTACTTCCGGCTGTATGACAAGCTTGCGGGAATGACCGGCACCGCCTCGACCGAAGCCGAGGAATTCCGTGAAATCTATGGTCTGGGCGTCGTCGAAGTGCCGACGAACCGGACGGTTGCGCGCGAAGACGAACATGATCAGGTCTACCGCACCGCCCGCGAGAAATACGAAGGCATCCTGAAGTCGATCAAGGAGGCCAATGCGATCGGCCAGCCGATCCTGGTCGGCACCACCTCGATCGAAAAATCCGAACAGCTGTCCGAGATGCTGAAGACGGACGGGATCACGCACAATGTGCTGAACGCCCGCCAGCATGAACAGGAAGCGAAGATCATCGCGGATGCGGGCAAGACCGGTGCCGTGACCATCGCCACGAACATGGCGGGCCGGGGCACCGACATCAAGCTGGGTGGCAACGTCGAATTCAAGGTGATGGAGGCCATCGCCGCCGATCCGGAAGGCGATCACGTCGCGATCCGCGAGCGAATCGAGGCCGAGCACAAGGACGAGGAAGAGGCCGTGAAGACGGCCGGCGGCCTGTTCGTGCTGGCCACCGAACGCCACGAAAGCCGCCGGATCGACAACCAGCTGCGCGGCCGGTCCGGCCGGCAGGGCGACCCGGGCCGGTCGTCGTTTTTCCTCAGCCTCGAAGACGACCTGATGCGGATCTTCGGGTCTGAACGGCTGGACAAGGTGCTGTCGACGCTGGGCATGAAGGAAGGCGAGGCCATCGTCCACCCCTGGGTCAACAAGAGCCTTGAAAAGGCGCAGGCCAAGGTCGAAGGGCGCAACTTCGATATCCGCAAGCAGCTTTTGAAGTTCGACGACGTGATGAACGACCAGCGCCGCGCAGTTTTCGGCCAGCGGATGGACATCATGCAGTCCGATCAGGTTGCCGACATTGCGACGGACATGCGTCACCAGTTGATTGCCGACCTGGTGGATCTGAATCTGCCGCCGAAGTCCTATCCCGACCGTTGGGATACCCAAGGCCTTCGCGACGCTTGCCGAGAGATGCTGAACCTTGATCTGCCGATCGCCGACTGGGCCGCCCTGGAAGGCGTGGATCAGGCCGCGCTCCATGATCGCGTGATCGAAGCATCGGACAAGATGATGGCAGAAAAATCCGCGGCTTTTGGCGCAGAGACCATGGCGACCATCGAAAAGCAGGTTCTCTTGCAAGCGATCGACGGCAAGTGGCGCGAGCATCTTTTGCGGCTGGAGCATCTGCGCTCGGTCGTCGGTTTCCGAGGCTACGCGCAGCGCGATCCCTTGAACGAATACAAGACCGAGGCGTTCCAGCTTTTCGAAGGCCTGCTGAACTCGCTGCGCGAACTGGTGACACAGCAACTGGCCCGGATCCGGCCGGTCACCAAGGAAGAGCAAGAAGAGATGGTGCGGCAGATGCAGGCCGCCCAGCAGGGCGCCCAGGCGCAAGTCGCGACAGCTCAACCTGCCGCCCCGCAGCCGGCTTTGGCCGAGGCTCCGGCCCGGACGCCGATCCTTGCCGGGTTTGACGAGGCGGATCCTGCGACCTGGGGAAATCCGGCACGCAACGATCCCTGCCCCTGCGGGTCGGGCGAGAAATTCAAGCACTGCCATGGGCGCCTGGCCTGACCACAGCCGCGCTATGCCAATTGCGGCGAATTTGCGGTCTTGGGCGAAGTCGAGGCGGAAATTTGCCACGCCATTGCCGCGTTTGCAGCATAGAGGTTTTCAGTGCGATTCGACCTGGGGTGGTTTGAATGATCGGCCGGAAACGACTCTTGCGGGTTGCCGCCGTCTTGTCGGTGGCAGTTGCCGCCGGCCATGCGGTCGAGACGTTTCGGTCATCCGAAGCGACACGTGCCGCAGCCATGGCTGCAGGGGTGTCCGGCACCGGCACCGGGACGGACAAGCTGCCGGCATCAGCCTCGCTGTCCGGTGGGGGCAGCGCGCTGATCCCGGACCTGAAGGGGATCACCTCGGTCACCGCAGCAAGCGACCGGCCTGAAAGCGATGCGTGCGCCCCTTCGCTGTCACTGACGGCGACGGAAGGCGCGATGATCGACCTGGTTCTGTTCGCGCCTTGCGATCCAAGCGAGCGCGTCGTCGTGCGACACTCGGGCCTGTCATTCACCACGCAGACCGGACTGGACGGGCGGCTAGACCTGCGGGTGCCGGCGCTGGAAAGCAATGCCCTTGTCGCCGTCTATTTCGAAGGGTCTGCCGTGGCACTTGCGACTGTCGATTTGCCGGACATGGCCGAAGTCACGAGATTTGTGTTCCAGGCGGCCTACCCGGTAGAGTTTGAACTGCGCGCCGAAGAGGGCGGAACTTTCTATGCCGGAAATGGCGGCGGTGCTGGTCAGATAGGGTCCGGCCGCATCGTGACCCTGGGGACGTCCAGCGTTGCCCAACCGATCATTGCGCAAGTTTACACATATTCGGGCAGGGAATCGACTTCGGCGGAACTGTCGGTCGAGGTTCGGATCAATCCGGGGACTTGCAGCCGAAGCTTCGTCGCGGAAACTCAGTTTTCTCAGGGCGGCAGCGCGACTGCCCTGGCCCTGCCAATCGCGATTCCGCTTTGTGGCACCTCGGGTGACATTCTGGTGTTGAAGAATCTTGTCCCTGACCCGACACTCGACCTGCAAAAATAAGGGCCGGTCCGGCAGGTGATAGACGTCAAGGCATGGGTGGCGGCGGTTTCGACCGCCGTTTTGTGTTCGCATCCGGCCATCGCGCAGGATGTGGCCCTGATCGCGCGCGAGGGCGGGATCGTGCTGACCGGCACCCTGCAGGGCTATGATGGCGAGTTCTACCGGATCGACACCTCTTACGGGGCGCTGACCGTCGATGGTCAGGGCGTGATCTGCGAGGGGCCGGCCTGCCCTGACCTTGCCGCCCCACGTGCCGAGATTCGCATCGTGGGTGCCAAAGATGCGGGCAGCCTGCTGGTGCCCGCCCTGTTTCGCGCCTTTGCCGAACAGCGCGGCCTGATCTTCGAAGCGGGCGGCGGGGCCGGATTTGCTGCGGCAATTCTGGACCCTGGCACCCGCAAGGAGCTTGCATCAGTTGACTTCCGGCCGCTGGCGCCCTCTGCCGCCGGTGCGGCACTTGCGGATGGCACGGCGGATCTGATGCTGACGTTCCGCGCCGACGACGCCTTCGCCGCGCACAGCCTTGCGACCGATGCGCTGGTGGTGATCGCCGCCCCCGACAATCCGACGCCCGAAATCTCGACCGTGAACCTTGCCGCGGTTCTGGCCGGAGAGGTGACGAACTGGTCGCAGATCGGCGGGCCGGACATGCCGATGGTGCTGCACGCCCTGCGGCCCGAGACGGACCTGCAGCTTGCCCTGACCCGGCGTCTGGGTGCCCCGGTCGCCGCCGGAGTCCTGCACGCGGATCAGCAAAGCCTGGCCGACGCAGTTGCGCGCGACCCTTGGGCGATCGCGGTTTCGGGGCGGTCGGGCGTCGTTCCGGCGCGGCGGCTGCCCCTGGCCGACAGTTGCGGATTCCCGCTGCTGCCGACACCTCTTTCGGTCAAGGCCGAGGACTATCCCCTGGCGATCCCGGTGCTGTTTCTTGCGCCCAAGCGACGTTTGCCGCTGATGACGCGGGAATTTCTTGAGTTTCTGCGCAGTCCGGCCGCCCAGTCGGTGATCGCAGCGGCGGGCTTTGTCGACCGCTCGGCCTCGCGCCAGCCGATGACCAGCGACGGGCTGCGGCTGATCAACGCCATCCAGGGTGCGGGCGAGGATGTCACGCTTGCCGACCTCAAGCGCCTGGCAAACCTGATGGAGGGCGCGGACCGGTTGTCGCTGACCTTTCGCTTCGAAGATGGCTCTTCGACCCTGGACGCCCGGTCACGCGACAACCTTGTCGATCTGGCGCAACTGATTGCGGCAGGCCAGTTCCGGGGCGAACGGCTGGTGCTGGCCGGTTTTTCCGACGGATCGGGCGCGGCCGAGGCCAATCTTGCCCTGTCGGTCGAACGCGCCGGGCGCGTGGCGCAAGAGCTGGCGGCGATCGCGCCGGACCTTGCAGAAAGTGCGTTGCCGGCCGTCGAGGGCTTTGGCGAGGCGCTGCCGATGGCCTGCGACGAAACCGCCGTCGGCCGGCAACTGAACCGCCGGGTCGAGCTTTGGCTTCGTCCCGACTTTCCGGACCAGGCGCCGGCGGCGGAAGACCCGCTTTAGCGGCGGGTCACAGATAGCGTTCGGCCCGAAAGCTAAGCTCACGCTCCTTGCCGATGATCAGGTGGTCATGCAGCGTCAGACCCAGGGCCTGGCAGGCGTCCTGCACCTGCGCAGTCATCGTCAGGTCTGCATCCGAAGGCGTCGGGTCGCCGGAAGGGTGGTTGTGAACCAGGATCAGGGCGCTGGCGTTAAGTTCCAGCGCGCGCTTCACGATCTCGCGCGGGTAGACGGGGACGTGGTCCACCGTGCCCTTCGCTTGTTCCTCATCCGCGATAAGGTGGTTCTTGCGGTCAAGAAAGAGGACGCGGAACTGTTCCGTTTCACGGTGCGCCATTGCGGTGTGGCAGTAGTCCAGAAGCGCGTCCCAGGACGACAGCACCGGTTTGCCGATCACCCGCGCCCGCATCATCCGCTGCGCCGCGGCTTCGACCAGCTTCAGTTCCAGCACGACAGCGGGTCCGGCACCCTTGATCAGTTGCAGCCGCGCGGGTGAGGCCGTGACCACCCGGTTGAAATCGCCGAACGTGTCCAGCAACAGCCGGGCCAGCGGCTTCACATCCTGCCGGGGAATGGCGCGAAACAGGACCAGCTCCAGCAATTCATAGTCGGGAAGCGCCGCCCCCCCGCCTTGCAGGAACCGGTCGCGCAGGCGCTGGCGATGGTCGGCGATGTATGACGGCAGCCTCCCGGCAAAGCCGACGGGCGTGGCTTCATCCTCATCGCCCGACGGCGGGAACAGCGGCAGCGGCATTTCATTGAACGACTGGGCCATCGTGCCAGTCTGGTCCGGAATGGTGAAGGAAGGGTTAATCTTGGAAAACAGCAATCCTGTGCGCCCGCGCGGGACAGGCCTTGCGGCCCGTCCCGGGATTTATCCCTTCATCCCGTCCCAGAAGCTTTTCACCTTGGAAAAGAATGACTTGCCTTCGGGGTTGTTCTCTTCTGACAGGGCCTCGAACTCGTGCAAGAGGTCGCGCTGGCGGCTGGTCAGGTTGACCGGGGTCTCAACCGCAAGCTCGATCACCATGTCGCCGGTGTTGCTGCTGCGCAGGGCGGGCATCCCCTTCATCCGCAGCCGCATCTGCTTGCCGGTCTGGGCGCCGACCGGCACCTTTACCCGGGCCTTGCCGCCGTCGATCGTTGGCACCTCGACCTCGCCCCCAAGGGCGGCGGTCGGCATCGAGACCGGGACGCGGCAAAAGAGATGTACCCCTTCGCGCTGGAAGATCGGATGCTCTTTCACTTCGATGAAGATGTAGAGATCGCCGTTCGGGCCGCCGCGCAGGCCGGCCTCGCCTTCGCCGGCAAGCCGGATGCGGGTGCCGGTTTCCACGCCTTGCGGGATGTTGACCGACAGCGTCCGTTCCCGTTCGATCCGGCCCTGGCCGCCGCAGTTCCGGCAGGGGTTCTTGATGATCTGGCCCATGCCATTGCAGGTCGGGCAGGTGCGTTCGACGGTGAAGAAGCCCTGCTGCGCCCGGACCTTGCCCATGCCGCCGCAGGTGGGACAGGAGACCGGTTCCGCCCCGCCTTCGGCTCCCGATCCGGTGCAGACGTCACAAACGACGGATGTCGGCACCGAGATCGTCTTTTGCAGGCCGCCATAGGCTTCTTCCAGCGACACCCGAAGGTTGTAGCGCAGGTCCGATCCGCGTTGCGCGCGTGACCGCCCGCCGCCGCCCGCGCCGCCGCGACCGCCCATGAAATCGCCGAAGAGATCTTCGAACACGTCCGAGAAGGCGCTGGCGAAATCGCCCTGCTGGCCATAGCCGCCGCCCGGACGCGGCCCGCCACCCATGCCACCTTCGAACGCCGCGTGACCGAAGCGGTCGTAGGCGGCCTTTTTCTGGTCGTCCTTCAGAACCTCATAGGCCTCGTTCACTTCCTTGAACTGGGCCTCGGCCTGCGGATTGTCCGAGTTGCGGTCGGGATGAAGCTCTTTCGCCTTCTGGCGGTAGGCTTTCTTCAGCTCTTCCGCGGAAGCGCCCTTCTTTGACCCCAGGACTTCGTAATAGTCGCGCTTTGCCACGGCAAAACCCCCAAATTGAACCGGATTGGGGGCGGTCTGCGTCCAGACCGCCCCCAGTTCCGGCTCATGCGGTGTTACTTCCGCTTGTTATTGCCCAGGTCTTCGAAGTCGGCGTCGACGATGTCATCACCGTCAACCGGGCGCGGATCATCCTCGCTGCCGCTGCCTTCGGACTGGCTGGCCTTGTAGATCGCCTCGCCCAGTCGCATCGCGGCTTCGGTCAGGTTCTGGATGCCGGAGCGGATCTTGCCGACGTCTTCCCCTTTCAGCGCTTCTTCCAGCGGGCCCATTGCCAGCTCGATCGATTCGACTGTCGAGGGGTCGACCTTGTCGCCATGATCGACCAGCGATTTCCGGGTCGAGTGCAGGAGACCCTCACCCTGGTTGCGGGTTTCCACCAGCTCGCGGCGTTCCTTGTCGGCTTCGGCGTTCGCCTCGGCGTCGCGGACCATCTTCTCGATCTCGTCGTCGGTCAGACCGCCCGAGGCCTGGATCGTGATTGCCTGTTCCTTGTTGGTGCCCTTGTCCTTGGCTTTCACCGACACGATGCCGTTGGCGTCGATGTCGAAGGTCACCTCGATCTGCGGCACGCCACGCGGGGCGGGCGGGATCTGTTCCAGATTGAACTGGCCCAGCATCTTGTTGTCCTGCGCCATTTCGCGTTCGCCCTGGAAGCAGCGGATCGTCACGGCGTTCTGGTTGTCCTCGGCGGTAGAGAACACCTGAGACTTCTTCGTCGGGATCGTCGTGTTGCGGTCGATCAGGCGGGTGAAGACGCCGCCCAGGGTCTCGATCCCGAGCGACAGCGGGGTCACGTCCAAGAGGACCACGTCCTTGACGTCGCCTTGCAGCACGCCGGCCTGAATGGCCGCGCCCAGCGCCACGACTTCATCGGGGTTCACGCCCTTGTGGGGCTCCTTGCCGAAGAACTTGGTCACTTCCTCGATCACGCGGGGCATGCGGGTCATGCCGCCGACCAGCACGACCTCGTCGATGTCATCCTTGGACACGCCGGCATCCTTAAGCGCGGCCTGGCAGGGCTTGATCGACTTCTTGATCAGGTCTTCGACCAGGTTTTCCAGCTTGGCGCGGGTCAGCTTCATCACCATGTGCAAGGGCTGGCCGGAGTTGCGGTCCATGCTGATGAAGGGCTGGTTGATTTCGGTCTGGCTGGCCGAAGAAAGCTCGATCTTGGCCTTTTCGGCCGCTTCCTTCAGGCGCTGCAGCGCCATCTTGTCATTCGACAGGTCGACGCCATGCTCTTTCTTGAACTCGTCCGCCAGGTAGTTGACGATCCGCATATCGAAGTCTTCACCGCCAAGGAACGTGTCCCCGTTGGTGGATTTCACCTCGAAGAGGCCGTCGTCAATCTCAAGAATGGTGATGTCAAAGGTGCCGCCGCCAAGGTCATAGACGGCGATCGTCTTCGTCTCTTTCTTGTCCAGCCCGTAAGCCAGCGCGGCGGCGGTCGGTTCGTTGATGATCCGCAGCACCTCAAGCCCGGCGATCTTGCCCGCGTCCTTGGTGGCCTGACGCTGCGCGTCGTTGAAATAGGCGGGGACGGTGATCACGGCCTGGGTGACGGTTTCACCAAGGTAGCTTTCCGCCGTTTCCTTCATCTTCTGGAGAATGAAGGCCGAGACCTGGCTGGGCGAATACTTTTCGCCCCGGGCTTCGACCCAGGCGTCGCCGTTGCCGCCGTTGACGATCTTGTAGGGCATGTTCTTCTGGTCTTTGAGGATCACCGGATCATCAAAGCGGCGCCCGATCAGGCGTTTCACTGCAAAAACCGTGTTGGTGGCGTTGGTGACGGCCTGCCGCTTGGCGGCCTGTCCGACCAGACGCTCACTTTCGGTGAAGCCGACGATCGACGGCGTGGTGCGCGCGCCTTCCGAGTTTTCGATGACGCGCGGCTGCGAGCCGTCCATGATGGCAACGCAGGAGTTGGTGGTTCCGAGGTCAATACCGATGACTTTGGCCATGTGTGTATCCCTTTACTTCAGGCGATGTTCCGGCAAGGACCCGGCTGCGTCGGCATCCTCGCCATGGGTTTGGCGAACGGGCCGGCTGCCCTTCGCTGTGCCAGCCGTATATAGGCAGGCTGGTCAGGGGCTGCAACGTCTCCATTGCGCGGTTTTCCGGGAATCTGTGGCGGGATTGCCGGCAGCGAACCTGGCAGGCGCGGGAATCCCCGGGGCCAAGGGTCAGCGCCGCGCACCCCAGCTTGCCGAGGCATGCTGGCGGGTGAAGAATTCTGCCATCAACCCGATCATCACGCAGGCAAGGCCGAAGGTCACCGCGTATTCGATCGAGGTGTAGCGTGGTGCGTAGTTCAGGAAGATGAAGCCCCGGGACTGGTCGATGGTGTGAAACAGCGGGTTCCAGTCAAACAAAGCGCGCAGGTCCGGGCTGGTGCTGTTCGCCAGCACCATTTTACCGGAAGCGATGACGTTGGCCCGTTGATAGATCGAACGCAGAAGCTGAACCGTGTCGGGCTGCCAGGGCGTGGCCGACAGAAAGATCATCCCGATCCCGATGCCGCAGAACCAGGACAAGAGGAACATCCCCATCATGCCGACCGGCTGGTCGATCGTGATCGGAGTCCACAGCGCATGATAGGCGAACAGGATCACCGATGCCGACAGGACCTGTTGATACAACGAGGCCAGCGCCGCGCCGCAGATCGAGATGATCGGGTTCATCGGCGCATGCATCATCATCGCCGAGGTCGGCCCATCAGCCGAGGCCACGGCGCCGATCACCTTCACATGCGTCATGAACATGAAGACGCCGGACATGACATACAGCATGAAATCGCCGCGCACCGCGACCCGGCGCAGGCCGAACAGGGTGAACATGAAATACATGATCACCACCATCAGAAGCGCCTGAAGGATCGACATCACCAGGCCCAGAACAGCATTGGCATGGGACTTGCGCAAATTGCGGATTGCGACGTGGAAGATCAGTTCCAGCGTCTCGAACGCGGTGCCAAGCGGGGTTTTCCGGGTTGGCTTGTAGCGAAACACGAGGGCATCTCCGAGGATCAAGGCCCTTCTTGCAGGGAAACCTTGCCGTTCCGTTAGCGCCGCAGGATAAAGGCTTGCGGGCAAATGATCAATTCCCGCGACGACCTGCGATCGGAGAGCGTGATGGACCTTGACCACCTGGTGCGCCTGATGCGGCGTCTGGCGCTTGAAGCGGGCGACCGGATCATGGCGGTCTACACCGGCCCCGAATTCGAGGTGCGTGCCAAGGGTGACGCAAGTCCGGTGACCGAGGCCGACGAAGCGGCCGATGCCGTGATCTCGGCCGGGCTTGCCGCGGCCTTCCCCGATCTGCCGCTGATCACCGAAGAGCAGGCCGCCAGCCACGCCCTGACCGCCCGGACCTTCCTGATCGTCGATCCGCTGGACGGCACCAAGGAATTCATCCAGCGCCGCGGCGATTTCACCGTGAACATCGCTTTCGTGCAGGACGGCCGTCCGACCCATGGCGTCGTCTATGCGCCGGCGAAGGGGCGGCTGTTCTATACGCTGGCCGACGGCTTGTCGGTCGAGGAAACCGGCGCTTTCGACATGGACACCCCCGGCCCCCTGCGCCCGCTGCGCGTCGCGCCCCCCGACAATTCGGCGCTGATGGTCGTGGCGTCGAAGTCGCACCGCGACCAGCCGACGGATGATTACATCGGCCGCTACGCGGTGCGCGACATGACCTCGGCGGGATCCAGCCTCAAGTTCTGTCTGGTGGCGACGGGCGAGGCGGACCTTTATCCAAGGCTTGGCCGCACCATGGAATGGGACACCGCGGCGGGGGATGCCGTGCTGCGCGGGGCCGGGGGACTTGTCGTCCGCTTCGATGATCACAAACCGCTTACCTATGGCAAGCCCGGTTGGGACAATCCGTTCTTCATCGCCCATTCGCCCGGTGTCGTCCTGAAATGAAAACCCTCATCGCGATCCCGGCTCGCTATGCCTCGACTCGCTATCCCGGAAAACCTCTGGTGGTCCTCAACGGTCCGGATGGCGCCAAGTCCCTGATACGGCGCAGCTGGGAGGCGGCAATGACCGTTCGCGGCATTGACCGCGTGGTGGTGGCGACCGACGATGACCGCATCGCCGACCATGTGACGGACTTCGGGGCCGAGGTGGTCATGACCTCGTCCGACGCGCGCAACGGCACCGAACGCTGCGCCGAGGTTGCGCGCCTGCTGCCCGGTTTCGATGTGATCGTGAACCTTCAGGGCGATGCGCCGCTGACCCCTGCCTGGTTCGTCGAGGATCTGGTCGCCGGTCTGGTCGCCGATCCTGCCGCCGATATTGCCACCCCGGTCCTGCGCTGCGATGGCCGGGCGGTCGCGGGCTTTCTTGCCGACCGCCGTGCCGGCCGCGTGGGTGGGACCACGGCCGTCTTTGGCGACGGGGGCCGGGCGCTGTACTTCTCGAAAGAGGTCATTCCCTACACCGGGCGCGACTTTTTGGCCGACGAGCCGACGCCGGTTTTCCATCACGTCGGCGTCTACGCCTACCGCCCTGCAGCTCTGGCTGCCTATCCGGACTGGCCGGTCGGCCCGCTGGAAACGCTGGAGGGGCTGGAGCAGCTGCGCTTTATGGAACAGGGCCGCCCGGTCCTGTGCGTCACGGTCGAGGCGCGCGGCCGCCAGTTCTGGGAGCTGAACAACCCCTCGGATGTCGCGGTGATCGAAGGGATGCTGTCCAGCTTCGGCTAGTTTGATCGGTGTGGCAATTTTTCGACAACTGTTCACAAGCCGGATACTTTTGTTGTGCATCAAAGGCTGCATGAGTGCATATTGACAATGTTGCCGCGACCCTGCCCGGATATGGCCAGAATTCGCCGCGACAAAAGGGCGTGGCGCCCGGATGGTGCCGGACGCCAAGGATGGAACGCAGGATGCGAACGAAAAAGATCAGCAAGGCCGTTTTTCCCGTGGCCGGTCTTGGCACGCGGTTCCTGCCTGCGACGAAATCGATCCCGAAAGAGATCCTGACGCTGGTTGACCGTCCGTTGATCCAGTATGCGATCGACGAGGCGCGCGCCGCCGGGATCAAGGAATTCATCTTCGTGACCAGCCGCGGGAAATCCGCGCTGGAGGACTACTTCGATCAGGCGCCAGAACTGGAAAGCGAGCTTCGCCGCAAGGGCAAGCATGACCTTCTGGAGGCGTTGAAGGAAACCAACATGGACAGCGGCGCCATTGCCTATGTCCGGCAGAACCGGCCGATGGGCCTTGGTCATGCCGTCTGGTGCGCCCGCCGCCTCATCGGGAACGAGCCCTTCGCGGTGTTGCTGCCCGATGACGTGATCGCCGCCGAACGCCCCTGCCTGCAGCAGATGGTCGAGGCTTACGCCGATATCGGCGGCTGCATGGTGGCGGCGATGGAGGTCGCTCCGCAGAAGACGGCCAGCTACGGCATCGTCGACATTGCCGATGACAAGGGGGCGGTGGTCCGTGCCTCTGGTCTGGTCGAAAAGCCGCAACCACAGGACGCTCCGTCGAACCTTGCCGTGATCGGGCGCTACATCCTGACTCCAAAGGTCATGACCAACCTGAACCGGATGAAGCAGGGCGCCGGTGGCGAGATCCAGTTGACCGACGCCATCGCCGAAGAAGTCGACAGCAAGGAAGGCGTGCATGCATTCCGCTTCCGTGGCCAGCGGTTTGACTGCGGCTCGAAGGCCGGCTTCCTGCAGGCGACCGTCGCATTCGGCCTGTCGCGGCCCGACCTGAGTGCCGAGTTCGAGGCCTACCTGCACGCGCATTTCGCCATGCAGAAGGCCGCGCAGTAAGACTTGGCCGGGACGCCGCACGCCTGTCCGGTCGGAACCCTGCCCGAGCATTCAGGTCGTGGTCTTGCCGGTCTTGCCGATGCCTACCAGCTGCGGACCCGGCGCCGACTGCTTCTGGCGCGAGCGTTCCGCCGCCGCCGCCAGCTTGCCAGCGTCATTGACCGCACCGGCCGGATCGCCGCGGGCGACATCCTGTGCTTCATGACCCTGCGAAACGAGGCGGATCGCCTGCCTTTCGTTCTGGAGCATCATCGGCGGCTGGGCGTGCACCAGTTCCTGATCGTCGACAACGCCAGCACCGACGGCAGCGCCGGGTTGCTGCAAGCGCAGCCCGACGTGTCGCTTTGGCGGACTGCCGGAAGCTACAAGGCGTCGCGCTTCGGCATGGACTGGCTGACCTGGCTGATGTCCCGCCATGGTCACGGCCACTGGTGCCTGACGCTGGATGCCGACGAAATCCTGATCTATCCGCATTGGCAGACCCGCCCGCTGGCCGCACTGACCGGCTGGCTTGACGGTCAGGGACTGGACGCGTTGGGTGCGCTGACGGTCGATCTTTACCCAAAGGGTCCGGTCTCGCAGGGCGGCCCGGCCACAGGGGACGATCCTCTGCGCCACCTTGGCTGGTTCGACGCCGGCAACCACCAGGTCAAGGTGCAGCCCCGGATGCAGAACCTGTGGATCCAGGGCGGGGTGCGGGCGCGCGCCTTCTTTGCGTCAGACCCGCGCCGGGCTCCGACGCTGAACAAGATCCCGCTGGTGCGCTGGAACCGGCGCTTCGCCTATGTCAATTCGACCCATGCCCTGTTGCCGCCCCGCCTGAACCGGGTCTACGCGACGGATGGGGGGATGCTGACGTCGGGCGTGCTTTTGCACACGAAGTTCCTCCCCGGCATTGTCGAGCGGTCGCGGGACGAGAAGGCGAGGGGCGAGCATTTCGCCGATGGTGCGCAGTATGCCAGCTACTACGACCGGCTGACCGCCGACCCCGTCTTGCATTCGCCGGTCTCGACCCGATACACCGGCTGGCGGCAGCTTGAGGCATTGGGGCTGATGTCGCGGGGGGGCTGGGCATGAACGGCAGACCATGCGCCTGATCCAGATCTACCGGATGCGCCTGCTGCGCCAGCGCCTGCTGCTGCGGGCGTTCCGCAGGCGCCGGCAATTGGTCCCGGTGCTTGACCGGACCGGCACGCTGCGGGCTGCGCCGATCCTGTTGTTTTCGACAATCCGGAACGAACGCGTGCGCCTGCCGTTCTTTCTGGACTACTACCGCAAGCTGGGTGTCGATCACTTCCTGTTCATCGACAACGGCTCGGACGACGGCAGCCGCCCCTATCTGGAGGCTCAGCCCGATGTTTCGCTGTGGTCCGC
Organism: Rhodobacterales bacterium; assembly: GCA_031441285.1. Taxonomy (GTDB): domain Bacteria; phylum Pseudomonadota; class Alphaproteobacteria; order Rhodobacterales; family Rhodobacteraceae; genus Tabrizicola. The sequence continues at coordinate 8,241 of JANOER010000191.1, read as the reverse complement.
CGGCGCGGGCTACCGGCAATCCCGCTTCGGGATGGACTGGCTGATGCATCTTCTGCGCCGCCATGGCACCGGCAACTGGTGCCTGACCGTCGATGTCGATGAATTTCTGGTCTATCCGTTCTGCGAAACCCGCCCGCTGCGGGCCTTGACCGACTGGCTGGACAGCGCAGGTGTCCACGCCTATTCCGCCATGCTTCTGGACATGTATCCCAAGGGTGCGATGCACGGGCATCCCTACCGCGAAGGCCAGAACCCGTTCGAGATCGCCCAGTATTTCGACAGCGGCAACTATTCGATCCGCCGCAACTGGCCGTACCAGAACCTCTGGATTCAAGGCGGCCCGCGCGCCCGGCTGTTCTTTGCCGACCAGCCGAAGCGCGCCCCCGCGATGAACAAGATCCCGCTGGTCAAGTGGGACCGGTCCTATGCCTATGTCAGCTCGACCCACATGATGCTGCCGCGCGGGCTGAACCTTGCCTATGAAGCCGCCGGGGGCGAAAAGCCCTCGGGCTGCCTTTTGCACGCGAAGTTCCTGGATACCTTCGCGCTGAAGGCCGAAGAAGAGTTGCAGCGTGGCCAGCACTACGCCGAAAGCCACGAATATCGCGCCTACCGCGAAGGTGTCGAAAAGGAACGCGATCTGTGGTGCAACTGGAGCGAGAAGTACATCAACTGGCGCCAGCTTGAAACGCTGGGCCTGATGTCGAAGGGAAACTGGACGTGACGCTGGGCGTTGTCCTGCTGTGCCATACCGCGCTGGGCCGGGCCGCCCAGGTCGCGCGGCATTGGGCAACGGCGGGCTGTCCGGTCGTCATTCACCTAGACCGGGGTGTCAGTGAAACCGACCGGGCCGCGCTTGCGGCCGCGCTTGCAGACTTGGCCGACATCCGCTTTTCACCGCGCGTCGCCTGCGAATGGGGCACCTTCAGCCTGGTCGAGGCCACGACCGGCGCCGCCAGTCAGATGCTGGCCACGTTTCCCGATGTCCGCCATGTCTACCTTGCGTCCGGCTCTTGCGTGCCGATCCGTCCGGTCCGCGACCTGCAAGCCCATCTTGCCGCTCATCCCGAGACGGATTTCATCGAAAGCGTCACCACCGCCGATGTGGGCTGGACGGTCGGCGGGCTGAACAAGGAACGGTTCACCCTGCGCTTTCCCTTTGCCTGGAAACGCCGCCGGGGGCTTTTTGACGGCTATGTCCGCCTGCAACGCCTGCTTGGGATCCAGCGCCGGATCCCGGCGGGCATCGTGCCGCATCTTGGCAGCCAATGGTGGTGCCTGACGCGCCGGTCACTTGCGGCGATCCTGTCGCATCCCGACCGGCCGACCTATGACCGCTACTTTCGCCGGGTCTGGATCCCCGACGAAAGCTACTTCCAGACGCTGGTGCGGCAAGTCTCGACCCGGGTGGAAAGCCGGTCCCTGACCCTGTCGAAGTTCGATTTCCAGGGTCGCCCGCACATCTTCTATGACGACCATCTGCATCTTCTGCGCCAGTCCGAGGCCTATGTCGCCCGCAAGATCTGGCCCGAGGCCGATCTTCTGTATCGCACCTTCCTTGCCGACCAGCCCGCCAGCCTGCCGACCCCGAACCCCGGCAAGATCGACCGGCTGTTTGCCAAGGCGGCCGAGCGTCGGGTGAAGGGCCGTCCCGGCCTTTACATGCAAAGCCGGTTTCCGACGAAGCTGCACGGCGGCACCCGCTCAGCCGCGGCTTATGGCGTAATCGAAGGCTTCGCCGATCTGTTCGAGGATTTCCCCGCCTGGCTGGCCCGCGCCGCGGATGCCCGCGTGCATGGCCATCTCTTCGCGCCCGACCGGGTGCAGTTTGCCAGCGGCGAGGCGGTGTTCAAGGGCGGGCTGTCCGACAGCGCATCCTTGCGCGACTACGATCCGCGCAGTTTCCTGACCAACCTGATCTGGAACACCCGTGGTGAAACCCAGTGCTTCCAGTTCGGCCCGCGCGACGTGCAAGAGGTAGCCGAGTTCATCGCCAATGACCCCGAGGCGAAGGTCTTTGTCATCTCGGGGGCCTTTGCCGTGCCGCTTTGGCGCTCGGGCCGCCCGGTGGCCGAGATCCGGGCCGAGGCCGCCCTGCTGCAAAAAGTCGAGGCCGATCTTCTGGCCTTGCTTGACCTGCCCGAAACAAGGGCGCGCGTCAGGGTCTGGACCCTTGCCGAATTCGTCGAGAACCCGGCCGAGCCTTTGCAGGCGCTGGTCGATGATCTGAACCCGCGCAGCCCGCACCGGGGGTTCGAGCTGCCGCGTCTGGTGCCGCTTTCCGGGTTCGGGGCGTTCCTGCAAGAGCTGCGCAATCAGGGGATGCTGCCGGTCCTGATGGGCGATTTTCCGAAGGACTTTGACCTGTCGCCCGAAGGCCAGTCCTTCGCGCGGCCGCAACTGGTGAAGTGACGCATGGCCCCCGGACCGTTCCACAGCTTCGTCATTCTGGCCGGAATGCGGACCGGGTCCAACTTTCTTGAGGCGAACCTGGCTGCGCTGCCGGGCGTCACGGGCTATGGCGAGGCGTTCAACCCGTATTTCATCGGCAAGAAGAACGTGACCGACCTCTTTGGCATCGACCTTGCCGCCCGTGATGCAAACCCCAAGCGCCTGTTGCGCAAGTTGGCGGCCGAGACCGACGGGCTGTCCGGTTTCCGCTTCTTCCATGATCATGATCCAAGGGTCTATGATCTGGTGATGAACGATCCGGGCTGTGCGAAGATCGTGCTGTCGCGCAATCCGGTGGACAGCTACGTCAGCTGGAAGATCGCCCGCGCCACCGGTCAGTGGGAACTGACCGACGCCAAGCGGCTGAGAAAGGCCACGGCCCATTTCGACGCCGCCGAATTCGAAGATCACCTGACCCTGTCGCAGGCGTTTCACGGGCGGGTGCTGGCTTCGTTGCAGACCTCGGGGCAGGCGGCGTTCTTCCTTGACTACGACGACATCGCGTCGGTCGATGTGCTGAACGGGCTCGCGGTGTTCCTTGGGCTTGAAGCCCGGCTGAAATCGGTCGACGACACGCTGAAAAAGCAGAACCCCGAGCCGCTGGAAGCCAAGCTTGAGAACCCCGAGGCGCTGGGCCCGGCCTTGGCGCGTGCCGATCTTTTCGCGCTGGCGCGGTCGCCGGTGTTCGAGCCACGCCGCCCCGCTGCGATCCCGACCGCAGTTGCCGCCGCAGGGGCGCCGCTGCTGTTCTTTCCCGTCCGCTCTGCCCCCGAGACGGCGATCCGCGACTGGCTGACCGGCCTTGGCGGCCTGATCGAGGGGTTCGAGCAGAAGTCCCTGCGCCAGTGGAAGCGGGAACATCCCGGTCACCGCGCCTTTACCGTGGTCCGTCACCCGCTGTTGCGCGCCCATGTGGCGTTCCGCGAAAAGCTCGTCTCCGGCAAGCTGGCCGATCAGCGGCGCATCCTGATCCGGTCGTTCAAGGCCGTCCTGCCCGAACCCGGACAGGACTTCCCCGACGCCGAGGCCGAGCGCGCGGCCTTCCTTGTGTTCCTGCACTATGCGCGGCTGGCCACTTCGGGCCAGACCGGCCAGCGCGTCGATCCGAACTGGGCCAGCCAGACGGCAATCCTGCAGGGGTTCGCCGGGTTCCAGCCGCTTGATCTGATCATCCGCGAGGATCGCCTGCCCGAGGCGCTGGCCTATCTTGCAGCCGAGGTTGGCGTGACCGCCCCGCCCCCGCCCGCCGCCGATCCTGCCGCAAAGGCGCTGGCAGCGATCTGCGATGCAACGGTTCAGGACGCCGCCGCCGAAGCCTATGCCCGCGATTTCGCCGGGTTCGGCTTTGACCGCTGGCAGGGTTGACCAGACCGCCAGATGGTCAGCGCAACGCGCGTTCGGCGGCCATGCCCAGACGCAGCAGCCGGTGCTCGTCACCCGCGCCGGCCATCAGGCTGATCCCGCAGGACGGCTGGGCGGTCGGCAGGGTCAGCGCGCACAGGCCCAGCATGTTGCCGATCCGCGTGTTGCGCATGGCCAGCAGGTTTTCGGTGACGTAGTAAGCGTTATCGTTCATCAGTTGGTCGGCGTCTGGCGGCATGATGGGTGATGTGGGTAGAAGCACCGCGTCAAATGCGGCGGTCTTTTCGGCCCAGATGGCGCGCAACTGGTGCAGTCGACGCCAGCCCGCGATATAATCCACCGCCGTGTATTCAGCGCCGGAGCGAAAGCGTTCGAGTATGCGAGGGAACATCTTTTCTGGTGCAGCTTCAATAGTTTCACGCCAGATGCCGTAGGCTTCCGCCGTGCAAAGCATCGTAGAGAGGGCCATTGCCTCGGCGGCTTCGGGCGCGACTATTCGATCAATTCTGGCTCCGCCACGGGCAAGGCGCCGGGTGGCATCCTCGAAACCCTTGGATGGCCTGTCGCGGACGTTGTCCATGGCAACGGTTTCAAGAATGGCGAAGCGAAGGCCTGTCAGGCTGGACCCTGTCAGATCAGCGGGTTTGCCACCGTGAAGGGCGGCGAGGAGGAGGTTGCAATCTTCGACCGAATGAGCAAGCGGGCCGATCGTATCCAGGGATTCAAACAGCGGCACCGTGCCGGTCAGGGGCAGGCTGCCGGCGGTGGTCTTGAGGCCGACAAGGTCGTTCCAGGCGGCCGGGACACGGACTGAGCCGCCAGAATCAGACCCGATGGCGGCCGGCGCAAGGCCAAAGGCGACCGACGCCGCAGCACCCGAGGATGACCCGCCCGGCACAGCGCGGTCATCGTTCAGGCAGGGCGGGGTGGCGGTGACCGGGTTCAGGCCCAGCCCCGAGAAGGCCAGTTCAGACATGTGGGTCTTGCCCAGGCAGACCAGGCCCTGCAGCGTCGCTGTTTCCAGCACCGCTGCGTCACGGGTCGGGGTGCGGTGTTTCAGCAGCGCTGACCCGGCCTCGGTTGCCACTCCGGCGGTGTCGAAAAGGTCTTTCCAACTGATCGGAACGCCGTCCAGAAGACCCTTGCGCTGGCCTGCTTTCGCGCGCGAGGCCGCGGCCATCGCCTCGCCCCTGGCACGGGCCGGCGTGGTGCGGGCGTAGATCCTCGGCGACAGGGGATGGCTGTCGATGGCATCAAGGAAGGCTTCGGTCAGCTCGACCGGGTGGATGCGGCCTTTGGCGATCTCTCGTCCAAGGTCGCAGGCCGTCATGTTTGCCCAGGTGCCGGTCATCAAGGTTCCCCGTTTGCGGCGACGGTAGCGGCTTGGCGACGCATGGACAATCGCCTTGCGACGGGTATGACTGCGGCGATGGGCATGGACACCGACATCCTGATTGCGGGCGGGGGCTTGAACGGCCCGGCACTGGCACTGGCGCTGGCGCAGGGCGGGTTTCGGGTGACGGTGGTGGACGCCCGACCGGCCCCGGCGCGGGCCGAAGCCGGGTTCGACGGGCGCGCCTACGCGCTGGCGATTGCATCGGTCCGGCTCTTGACCGCGATCGGGGTCTGGGGGGCGGTCAGCGGCAAAGCGCAGCCGATCCTGCAGATCAAGGCCAGCGATGGCCGCGCGGGCGAAGGCGCCGCGCCGTTCTTCCTGCAGTTCGACCATGCCGAAATCGAGGAAGGCCCGATGGGCCACATGCTGGAGGACCGCTTCCTTTATGCCGCGTTCCTGTCCGCGATGGCGGCCACACCGGGCCTGACGCTGCTGTCGGGCGAGACGGTGGTGGCGCAGGACACCGGGCCGGCAGGGGTGCGGGTGACCCTTGCCTCGGGCCGCGTGCTGACGGCGGGGCTTTTGGTCGGCTGCGACGGGCGCGGGTCAGGCGTCGCCGCGCGGGCGGGCATCCGTCGGGTGGGCTGGGGCTATGGCCAGACCGCGCTGGTGACCGCGATCGCGCATGAGCGCGACCATCAGGGCGTGGCGCAGCAGTTCTTCATGCCGTCGGGGCCGCTGGCGATCCTGCCGCTGCAGGGCGGGCACCGCTCCAGCATCGTCTGGAGCGAAACCGAAGCTGTCGCAGACGCGATACAGGCCTTGCCGGACGCGCTTTACCTTGAGGCTTTGCGGCCAAGGTTCGGGGACTTTCTTGGCGAAATCACTCTGGCCGGGGCGCGGTTCACCTACCCGCTGTCGCTGTCGCTGGCCGAGCGGTTCATCGGCCCGCGTCTGGCCCTTGTCGGGGACGCAGCACACGGGGTGCATCCGATTGCCGGGCAGGGGCTGAACCTTGGACTGCGCGACGTGGCGGCGCTGGCCGAGGTGCTGATCCTCGCCCGGCGGCGGGGAGAAGACCCGGGCAGCCCGGCGGCGCTGGAGGAATACCAGCGCTGGCGCCGGTTCGACGCCACCGCGCTGGCCCTGGGGATGGACGCGGTGAACCGGGTGTTTTCGTCGGACAATCCGCTTTTGCGACTGGGGCGGGATCTTGGGATGGGGGTCGTTGGTGCGATGCCATCCCTGCGGCGCGGCTTCATCCGGCAGGCAGCCGGACTGACCGGAGAGCTGCCAAGGCTTCTGGCGGGAAAGCCGATCTGACGCCCGTGCTCGCCGGTTCTGGCGCAAGCCAGGGCCAGGCTGGGCAAGGTTTGTCGTTCATGTCCGGCGCAGCCGGCTCCGGTTCGCCGGTCACTCTGCCTGAAAGCCCGCGGCCTTGTGGCTGCCGTCGCAATAGGGCTTGTTCGCGGACTGGCCGCAGCGGCAAAGCCAGGTGCGGGTCACCTTGTCGGTGGTCCGCCCGGTGCCGGAGACGATCTCCAGGTTCCCCGTCACCATCAGCGGGCCGTTCGGTTGTGGCTGCACGGAAACCGGGCCGCCCCGCGCCTCAAGTGCCACGAATTCCTTCGCGGCAGGTTCCCCCGTGGCGGTAAAACCGGCTGCGGCATGGGCGCCGTCGCAGAAGGGCTTGTTCTTCGACTGGCCGCAGCGGCAAAGCGTGGCGCGCGGGGTGGCTTGCGCTTCGCCCTTGATCAGAAGTTCGGCCTCGATGGCGAGGGGGCCGTTCTCGCGGACCCGCACCGTGTTCACGACCGGGGGCGTGTCGGATGTGGCAGAGCCGTCGTTCCGCGCCACCCGGATCGCGCCGGACGGGCAGGTAAGCGCTGTCATCATCACCGTATCGGCGCTTGTGGCGTCGGGGCGAAGCCACTCGCCCTTGACGTTTGGCACGTAAACCTCGGGGTGGCCCAGAACGCAGGTGCGCGAGTGGATGCAGCGGCTGGACTCAAAGCGGATCGTGACCTCGTGGCCTTTGACGACTTCTTCAGTCATGGGGATCCTCCGGGCTGGTGTGCTGGGTTCTTCCAGCAAAGCGCAGAGACGAACGCAGGGCAAGCCAAGACATGGAGCGGTTTGCGCAGGGTGACTGTGCGCCACGAAGGCGCAGCCTAGTCGATCTCACGCGCTTCGCTGACCAGCATCACCGGGATCCCGTCGCGGATCGGGAAGGCAAGGTGGGCGGCCTTCGACAGCAGTTCCTGCCGTTCGGCGTCGTAGGTCAGGATCGCGTGCGTGACCGGGCAGACCAGCGCTTCCAGCATGCGACGGTCGGCGGGGTCGGTCATTGCAGGATCTCGTCGTCGCCGCCGCCGCGAAGGGCAAACTCGATCAGGGTTACCAGGGTTTCGCGGCGCGTGTCCAGCGTCGGGGCTTCAAGCAGGGCCTGCTTGTCCTCGGGCGAGAACGGGCACAGCATGGACAGCGAGTTGATCAGCAATTCTGGCTCGGCGTCCTTCAGGCTGTCCCAGTCGGTGGCAAGCTCCATTCTGGTGAAGTAGCGGTCAAGAAGCGACATGAACGGACCGCGCCGAAAGCCCTTGTCTTCCTCGGTCGGTCCAAGATCGCGCGTAAAGGGTGCCCAGTCGACCTGACAGCGGCGATAGGGGGTGAAACCCTGCACCTCTTCCTTGACGCGAAACCGTGAGCCACCGGACAGAGTGATCATGTAGCGCCCGTCCTCGGTTTCGGAAAACCCGGTCAGACGGCCAGCGCAACCGATGGCTTGCAGGCGTTTTTCTGCTGGGCGATTGCCGCTTGCGGGGGTCTCGCGCGGCTGAATCATCCCGATCAGCCGGTGCTTGGTCTTGAGGCAATCCTCGATCATCGCAAGGTAGCGGGGTTCAAAGATATGCAGGGGCATCCGCGTGCGCGGCAGCATCAGCGCGCCCGGAAGTGGGAAGACGGGGACGATGTCGGGCAGGTCGGATGCACTGATCATGGAGATGGAACTAGTCCGGGCTTTGGTTCAGGCAAATATCATCGACGACAGGCGACGACGCCCGGCGAGCACGATCGGATCCTGCGGTTTC
>JANOER010000190.1:0-23568 GCA_031441285.1 Rhodobacterales bacterium | reverse complement strand
TCGCGGTTTCGGCGGTCTGGCGGGTGATGCTTGCCGTGCGCATGGCGGGCCTTTCGGGCGGTGTCCTTGCGGCTGGTAAACCCTTGGCGGCCATGGGGCAAGCCCCCGGAAATGCAAAAGGGCGCCCGGTGTGGCGCCCTGCCTTGCGGTCCGATTGGAGCGGGCGATGAGATTCGAACTCACGACCCTAACCTTGGCAAGGTTATGCTCTACCCCTGAGCTACGCCCGCACTCCGTTTCGGTGGAGGTGACTTATGGGACGACCCCACGGGCTGCAAGAGGAAAATGATCGGACGCGAGGATTTTCGCGCAGGCTTGCCAAGCGGGCGTGGGCTAGCCCCCCGGATCCGGGCGCCGATCACAGCGGCAGAGCCAGCACCGCACCCAGCCCTAGCGCCAGAAGTGTCAGGAGCATTCCGCCGACGCGCAATTGCATCCGGCGCAGACCGAAGCTGAAGTTGACGCCATGCAGGAGGCGGCCAGCCAGCAAGAGCCCGCCTGCGAGGTGCAGCCAGACCGCGGAGGTTGCCTGAACCTCGGCGATCAGCAGCAGCATCAGGCCCAGCGGCGCGAATTCGGCAAAGTTGCCATGCGCCCGGATGCGGGCGCGCAGGACCGGATCGTCCCCGTCGCCAAGCGACACCCTGGCCCCGCGACGGTAAAGAATGACCCGCGCCGTCAGCACCAGATAAACTGCGGTCAGCGCGGCCGCGTATAATCCGGTCACGGCAAGGGTCATTCCAGTTCGACCAGCAGATCCTTGGCGTCGATCTGGCTGCCGGGCTGCACATGCAGCGCCCGCACCGTTGCCTCGCGGTCGGCGTGCAGGCCGGTTTCCATCTTCATCGCCTCGATGGTGAGCAGAAGATCCCCCGCCCGCACCTTCTGCCCCGCCGCCACCGCGACCGAGGCGATGGACCCCGGCATCGGCGCCCCGACATGCGCGGGATTGCCGTCCTGCGCCTTGGGGCGGGCGGCGGTCTTGGCTTTGACCGCACGGTTCGGCACCCGGATCACCCGCGGCTGGCCGTTGAGATCGAAGAACACCTTCACCTCGCCCTCGTCGGTGGTTTCACCCACCGCCTGCAGGCGGATCTCCAGTGTCTTGCCGGAATCGATCTCGGCGGTGATCTCGTCGCCGGCCTCCATGCCGTAAAAGAAGGCGCGGGTCGGCAGCACGCGGACCGGGCCGTAAAGCCGATGACGGGCGCGGTAGTCCATGAAAACCTTGGGATACATCAGGTACCCGTTCAGGTCTTCGTCATCGACCGTCTCGCCTTCGGCCTCTTCGTCGCCAAGCCGCAGGTCTTCCTGCAACTTGCGCCGGGTCGCTTCAAGGTCGACCGGAGCCAGCCGCAGGCCGGGTCGGTCGGTCAGCGGGGCCTCGCCCTTCAGGACCTTCTTCAGGATGCCCGCCGGCCAGCCGCCGGGGGGTTGCCCGAGGTTGCCCTTCAGCATGTCGGCCACGCTTTCGGGGAAGGCAACCTCGACCGACGGGTCTTCCACCTGCGCGCGGCTAAGACCTTGCGCCACCATCATCAGCGCCATGTCGCCCACGACCTTGGACGACGGCGTGACCTTGACGATATCGCCGAACATCTGGTTCGCATCGGCATAGGCCTGCGCCACTTCGTGCCAGCGGTCCTCCAGCCCGAGGGACCGGGCCTGCGCCTTGAGGTTGGTGAACTGGCCCCCCGGCATTTCGTGCAGGTAGACCTCGGAAGCCGGCGCGGGGATGCCGCTTTCGAACGCCGCATACTGAGCGCGGACCTGTTCCCAGTAGTTGGAAATCTGCCGGATCGCGCCGATATCAAGGCCGGTGTCGCGTTCGGTGTTCTTCAGCGCTTCGACGATCGACCCGAGGCAGGGCTGCGAGGTGCCACCCGAAAAAGCGTCCATCGCTGCATCGACCGCATCGACCCCGGCATCGCAGGCGGCAAGGATCGTGGCGGCCCCGGCACCCGAGGTGTCGTGGGTGTGAAAGTGGATCGGCAGGCCGACCTCTTGCTTCAGCGCCTTGACCAGCACCCGCGCGGCGGCGGGCTTCAGAAGGCCGGCCATGTCCTTCAGGCCCAGCACATGCGCGCCGGCGGCCTTCAGGTCGCGACCCATGGCGACGTAGTATTTCAGGTCATACTTCGGTCGCGCGGGATCCAGAAGATCCCCGGTGTAGCAGATCGTGCCTTCGCAGACCTTGCCCGCCTCGTTCACCGCGTCCATCGCGACGCGCATGTTTTCCACCCAGTTCAGGCTGTCGAACACGCGGAACACGTCGACCCCGGTTTTCGCCGCCTGAGCGACGAAGGCCTGAACCACGTTGTCGGGATAGTTGGTGTAGCCAACCCCGTTCGAGGCCCGCAGCAGCATCTGCGTCATCAGGTTCGGCATGGCCGCGCGCAGCTCGCGCAGGCGCTGCCAGGGGCATTCCTGCAAGAAGCGGTAGGCGACGTCGAAGGTGGCCCCCCCCCAGCATTCGACCGACAGCAGCTGCGGCAGGTTCGCGGCATAGGTGGGTGCCACCCGGATCATGTCAATCGACCGCATCCGGGTTGCGAGCAGAGACTGGTGCCCGTCGCGCATCGTGGTGTCGGTGATCAGCACCTTCTTTTGCGCCTTCATCCAGTCGGCGACGGCCTGCGGGCCTTTCTGTTCCAGAAGGTTGCGCGTCCCCATCGCCGGCTCTGCCCGTTTCGCCGGCGGTTTCGGGGCCCGCGCCTCGGCATGGGGCTTCGGGCGGCCAGCGGTCTCGGGGTGACCGTTCACCGTGATGTCGGCGATGTAGGTCAGGATCTTCGTTGCCCGGTCCTTGCGGCGCTTGAAGTTGAACAGGTCCGGCGTCGTGTCGATGAACTTGGTCGTGTAGGTGTCGTTCAGGAAGGTCGGATGCTTCAGAAGGTTGATCACGAACTCGATGTTCGTCGCGACCCCCCGGATGCGAAATTCGCGCAGGGCGCGGTCCATCCGGGCGATGGCCTTTTCCGGCGTCTGGGCGTGGGCGGTGACCTTGACCAGAAGCGAATCGTAATACCGGGTGATCACCGACCCCGCGTAGGCGGTGCCACCGTCAAGCCGGATGCCGTTGCCGGTGGCACTGCGGTAGGCGGTCAGGCGGCCGTAGTCCGGGATGAAGTTGTTCAGCGGGTCTTCGGTTGTCACCCGGCATTGCACGGCATGGCCGTTCAGCTTGACCTCGGCCTGGCTGGGCACCCCGGTCGCTTCGGCGAGCGACTTGCCTTCCTCGATCAGGATCTGCGCCTGAACAATGTCGATCCCGGTGACTTCCTCGGTGACGGTGTGTTCGACCTGGACCCGCGGGTTCACCTCGATGAAATAGAACTTCTGGGTGTCCATATCCATCAGGAACTCGACCGTGCCGGCGCACTCATAGGCCACATGGCCGCAGATGCGCTTGGCCATCTCGCAGACTTCGGCGCGCTGTTCGGCGGTCAGGTAGGGGGCGGGGGCGCGTTCGACGACCTTCTGGTTGCGCCGCTGCACGGTGCAGTCGCGTTCCCACAGGTGCCAGACGTTGCCGGCCTTGTCGCCAAGGATCTGCACCTCGACGTGGCGGGCGCGGAGGATCATCCTTTCAAGATAGCCCTCGCCATTGCCGAAGGCGGCTTCCGCCTCCCGCCTGCCTTCGCGGACCTTGGACTCAAGTTCGGCCTCGTTCTGTATCGGGCGCATGCCGCGCCCGCCGCCGCCCCATGAGGCCTTTAGCATCAGGGGATAGCCGACCTCGGCCGCCTGCCGCTTGACCAGCGCCATGTCATCGCCAAGGACCTCGGTCGCGGGGATGACGGGCACACCCGCCGCCATCGCCACCCGCCGGGCGCTGGCCTTGTCGCCAAGCGCGCGCATCGTGTCGGCGCGGGGGCCGATGAAGGTGATCCCGGCCTGATCGCAGGCATCGACGAAATCGGGGTTTTCCGACAGCAGGCCATAGCCTGGATGGATCGCGTCGGCCCCGGCCATTTTGGCCACGCGGATGATTTCCGGGATCGAGAGATAGGCGCCCACCGGCGACAGGCCTTCGCCGATCCGGTAGGCCTCGTCCGCCTTGAAGCGGTGCAGGCCCAGCTTGTCTTCCTCGGCATAGACCGCCACCGTTTTCTTGCCCATCTCGTTCGCCGCGCGCATGATGCGGATCGCGATCTCGCCACGGTTGGCGATCAGGATCTTCTTGAACTCGGGCATCGGCGGGCCTCCCCAGGCAGGACCGTGACACCTTAGGGGTGCTGCATTGCAGCGCAAGGGGAATTGCCGCCGATTTCTTACAGAAATGCGACAGGCAGGCTGGCGGTCAGCGGACCCCGAACAATCAGGGAACAGGGCCTTTCCCCGCGTGACGATCCTTGTATACTCGACGCCATGAACGGATGGGACGAAGATGATGCCTTTGCGGCCGCAGCAACCCCCCCGGTGCCGCTGTCGCAGCGCGCGCTGGCGGGCAGGGGCGCACCCTATCTGGACGATCTGAACCCCGCACAGCGCGCGGCGGTCGAGGCGCTGGACGGCCCGGTCCTGATGCTGGCCGGGGCGGGAACCGGCAAGACCAAGGCGCTGACCGCCCGGATCGTCCACCTTCTGCGGCTGTCCAAAGCCCGCCCGAACGAGATTCTGGCGGTGACCTTCACCAACAAGGCCGCGCGCGAGATGAAGCTGCGCGTCGGCCGCATGCTGGGCGAAGTGGCCGAAGGGATGCCCTGGATGGGCACTTTTCATTCGCTGTCCGCCAAGATCCTGCGCCGCCATGCCGAACTGGTCGGGCTGAAGCCGACCTTCACCATCCTTGATACCGACGATCAGTTGCGCCTGCTGAAGCAGCTGATCCTTGCCGCCAACATCGACGAAAAGCGCTGGCCCGCGCGGCTTCTGGCCAGCCTGATCGACGGCTGGAAGAACCGCGCGCTGACGCCGGACCGGGTGCCTTCGGCGGATGCCGGCGCCTACAACAACCGGGGAACCGAGCTTTACGCGGCCTATCAAGACCGTCTGAAGGCGCTGAACGCGGTCGATTTCGGCGACCTGCTGCTGCATTGCGTGACGATCTTCCAGACCCACCCGGACGTGCTGGGCCAATACCAGCGCTGGTTCCGCTATATTCTGGTGGATGAATATCAGGACACCAACGTCGCCCAATACCTGTGGCTGCGACTTCTGGCGCAGGCGCACAGGAACATCTGCTGCGTCGGCGATGACGACCAATCGATCTACGGCTGGCGCGGGGCCGAGGTCGGCAACATCCTGCGCTTCGAAAAGGATTTCCCGGGCGCAACGGTGATCCGGCTGGAGCAGAACTACCGGTCAACTGCGCATATCCTTGCGGCGGCGTCGGGCATCATTGCGGCGAACAAGGGGCGGCTGGGCAAGACCCTGTGGACCGCCGGCGAGCCGGGCGAAAAGCTGCGCCTGATCGGGCATTGGGACGGCGAGGAAGAAGCGCGCTGGATCGGCGAGGAGGTCGAGGCGATCCAGCGCGGCACGCGGGGGATGCGGCCGGTGGATCTGGACCATCAGGCGATCCTGGTCCGCGCCAGCCACCAGATGCGCGCCTTCGAGGACCGGTTCCTGACCATCGGCCTGCCCTACCGGGTGATCGGGGGCCCGCGGTTCTATGAACGCGCCGAGATCCGCGATGCGATGGCCTATTTCCGGCTGGCGGTTTCACCCGACGACGATCTGGCGTTCGAGCGGGTGGTGAACCTGCCCAAGCGGGGATTGGGCGACAAGGCGCAGGCCGATATCCAGCGGCTTGCCCGCGGGGCGGGGGTGTCCCTACTGGACGGCGCGCGCGAGGCGGTGGCGAAGGCCACTTTCGGCGGCAAGGGCGGCGTGCAGCTGCGCGCCTTTGTCGACGGGGTGGATCGCTGGCACCTGGCGACCCTGCACCCCGAATACGACCATATCCGGCTGGCCGAAACGATCCTTGACGAAAGCGGCTACACCGGCATGTGGCAGAACGACAAGACGCCCGAGGCTCCGGGCCGGCTGGACAACCTGAAGGAACTGGTCAAGGCGCTGGAGCAGTTTGACAACCTGCAGGGGTTTCTGGAACATGTCAGCCTGATCATGGACAACGATACCGAGGGGGCCGAGGAGAAGGTCACCATCATGACCCTGCACGCGGCCAAAGGGCTGGAGTTTCCGGTTGTTTTCCTGCCGGGCTGGGAGGACGGGCTTTTCCCCAGCCAGCGCAGCATGGACGAAAGCGGGCTGAAGGGCTTGGAAGAGGAACGGCGGCTGGCCTATGTGGGCATCACCCGGGCGGAAGCGCTGTGCACGATCAGCTTTGCGTCGAACCGGCGGGTTTACGGCCAGTGGCAAAGCCAGCTTCCGTCGCGATTCATCGACGAATTGCCGGCGGGTGTTGTCGAGGTGCAGACCGCGCCGGGGCTGTACGGCGGCGGTTATGGTGCGGCGGCAAGCGTGGGGTTCGGCTCCAGTCTGGAAGACCGGGTGTCGAAGGCCGATGTCTACAACTCGCCCGGCTGGCGGCGGATGCAGGACAGCCAGTCCAGCCGCCCGATGTCGCAACCCCGCGCGGCGCGGCACATGGTGATCGATGCCGAGGCGGTGTCGCCCTATGTGCCGGGCGACCGGGTGTTTCACCAGAAGTTCGGCTACGGCGAGATCATCACGATCGACGGTGACAAGCTGGACATCGAGTTCGATCAGGCTGGGTCGAAGAAGGTTGTCGCGCGCTGGGTGGTCCCGGCCGATCAGATCGGCGACGTGCCGTTCTGAATCGGATCGTGGCGGCCACAATTTTTCTGCGAAAAATTGTCGATGCGCCCTAGGGCCGGCGGTGTTCCAGAAGCTGGACGGCAATACCGGCCACCAGTCCCCAGAAAGCGGCTCCGATCCCGAAGGCGGCCACGCCCGAGGCGGTTGCGGTCAGCGTCACGGTCGCGGCAAAGCGTTGTCCGGGATCGGCGAAGGCGCCGGCCAGTGCGCCGGTCAGAGGCGACAGCAGGGCCAGCGCCACCAGGGCCAGCACCACCGGTGCGGGCAGGGCGGCAAGAAGCTGCACCGCCGTCGGGCTGAGAAGGCCAAGCAGCACCCAGACCCCGGCATAGGCCAGACCGACTACCCAGCGCCGGTCCTTGTCGGGATGAACGTCGGGGCCGAGGCAGATCGCGGCGGTGATCGCGGCCATGCTGGTCGTGTGCGCGCCGAACAGGGCGGTCACCGCCGAGATCGCTCCGGTCAGGGCAAGGGCGGGGGCGACCGGTGGCTCGTAGCCCGCAGCGCGCAGCGTCGCAAAGCCGGGCAGGTTCTGCGAGGCCATGGTGACAAGGTACAGCGGCAGGCCGAGGCCAAGGAGCACCGAGAGGCGGAATTCCGGGACGACAGGAACCAGCACCGGCGCGGATAGTCCGAGGCCGGAAAGGTCCATCCCGGCGAAAAGCGCCAGCGCGATCCCGGTCGCAAAGGCGGTCAGCACCGCCAGCGCCGGATTGAAGATGCGCACCATGAGGAAGGCCGCGATCATCGGCAGCACGACCCCGGGCAGCGTCGAGGCGGCTTCAGCGCCTTTCAGGCAGAAGGGCAACAGGACACCGGCAAGCATCCCCGCCGCGATGCCGTCGGGGATGCGCCCGACCAGCCCGCCAAGCGGGCGGATCAGGCCGGTTGCGGTGATCAGGAGGCCGGCCAGGATGAAGGCTCCCACGCCCTCGGCCAGGGAAATTCCCGAGGTGGCCGCGATCAGGGCCGCGCCGGGCGTTGACCAGGCCAGCACCACCGGCACCCGCGACTGCCAGGACAGCAGCGCAGATCCCGCCGCCTTGCCCAAAGACACGGCCAGCAGCCAGCTTGCCGCCTGCGCGGGCGTGGCCCCAAGTGCGGTCGCCGCCGCCAGCACGATCGCGACCGAGGCCGCATAGCCGACCAGCGCCGCAACGGTCGCCGCAGAAATTACCGAAAGCCGCATTACCGCCTCGCATTGGGTCGGGCGACTATCCGGTGTCGGTTCAGGGCTTGCAAGAGCAGGGGTGCGGCGGTGCCGGGGAGGAGGAGTGGCACCGCCGCGGGATCAGACGCCCAGGGAGGAGGAGAGGGCGCCCAATGGGGCTGGGCCCGTCATCCCGGTCAGGGGGGCCCGAAGAAGGATGCGGCGGCGCCAGGGAGGAGGAGTGGCGCCGCCGCAGTGTTCAGATGACCCGAGGGGAGGAGGAAGGGTCACCCGATGGCCAGGGGCAGAGTGCCCCGGATAAAGGTGCGGCGATGCCAGGGAGGAGGAGGGCATCGCCGCTGATCGCAAAGGCCCCCGGGAGGAGGTGGGAGCCTCACGAAAATCTATTTGCCGTAGGCGGCCTCATGCGCGATCTCAGGGATCGCGAGGCGCGAAATGCCCAGATCGTTCAGCTCGCGGTCGCTGAGGGCGGTCAGCTCGGTCAGGGTCTGAGCATAGACCCGACGCTGCCGAACTGACGCCGAAATGAAAGCGGTCAGCCGGTCGAAGGTTCCCTTGCGGGCGACGCTGGTGGAATTCACATATGCCATGTCTTTAAAGCCTCTTCAGTTTCGTCAGCAACGTTCTGTCGCGCTGTTAGGGGTAACATGGGTCAATTGCTGCATCTGCACAATACCGCCATGCTGCAATGCAGCCATGCGCCTTCCGCATGGCTGAAGTCACGAAAATGTCATGATTTCCCAAGCCCTTCGCCGGATTTTTGAGCGTTTGGTCAACAGCCCTTGCCCTTCTGCGCAAAGATCACGACCTTAGGGCAAATCTTGTGCGGCGGGGGAAACGATGACGGTCGATCGCGAGGCGGTGATGCGGGTGCTGGCGGGGATCGCGCACCCCGGCGGCGGGGATCTGGTTGGTCGCGATCTGATTCGCGCTCTTTCGGTCGAGGAGGGGGCGATCCGCTTCGTCATCGAGGCGGCGACCCCTGACGAGGCGCGCGCGCTGGCCCCGGTCCAGGCCGAAGCCGAGGTCCGGCTGCGCGCCCTGGCCGGGGTTACAAGCGTGCAGGCGGTGCTGACAGCGCATGGGCCTGCGCCCAAGGCGGCCCCGCCCGCGCTGAAGATCGGCCAGCACCCGACACCGCAGCAGGGCGGTCCGCAGCGGATTTCGGGGATCGACCGGATCATCGCCATCGCCAGCGGCAAGGGCGGTGTGGGCAAGTCCACGGTGGCCTCGAACCTTGCGGTGGCACTGGCGCGGCAGGGGCGGCGCGTCGGGCTTCTGGACGCCGACATCTACGGGCCGTCGCAACCAAGGATGATGGGCGTCTCGAAGCGCCCGGCCAGCCCGGATGGCAAGATCATCGAACCTCTGGTCGCGCATGGCGTGACGATGATGTCGATCGGCCTGATGCTGAAGGAGGACGAGGCCGTGGTCTGGCGCGGGCCGATGATCATGGGGGCGTTGCAGCAGCTTCTGGGGCAGGTGGCCTGGGGCAAGCTGGATATCCTGATCATCGACCTGCCGCCGGGGACCGGGGACATCCAGCTGACCCTTTGCCAGCGCACGCATCTGACCGGGGCGATCGTTGTCAGCACGCCGCAGGACGTGGCTTTGCTGGACGCCCGGAAGGCGCTGGACATGTTCCAGAAGCTGAAGACTCCGGTGCTGGGGCTGATCGAGAACATGTCGACCTACATCTGTCCGAACTGCGGCCACGAGGCACATCTCTTTGGCCACGGCGGCGTGGCGCGCGAGGCGGACAAGCTGGGACTGCCGTTCCTTGGAGAATTGCCGCTGGCGCTGGAGGTCCGGGTCGCGGGCGACAGCGGCACGCCGATCGCCGCAGGCCAGGGACCGAACGCGGACGCCTATGCCCGGTTGGCGGCACGGCTGGTCGAGGGCGGAATGGCCTGACGCCTGCCTATCCAGCGCGGGAAACGAATCGGCTTGATAAGATACATACCATTTGGTATGTTTTACGCGTCAACCAGAACCCCGGCAGCAGGAGGCTCCGATGCTTGATGACAGCCCAATCCCAAGCAATCC
This sequence comes from Rhodobacterales bacterium, assembly GCA_031441285.1. GTDB lineage: Bacteria > Pseudomonadota > Alphaproteobacteria > Rhodobacterales > Rhodobacteraceae > Tabrizicola. The sequence goes on along the minus strand of JANOER010000190.1, from coordinate 13,604 downwards.
CGACGACCGCGTGATGCAAGGCGTAATCCCCTATCTGGCCATGCACGGCAGTGCGGGAGCGGCGGCAGACTTCTACTCCCGTGCCTTTGGTGCAACCGACCTTGGTCGCATGCCGATGCAGGACGCGCCGGGCCAGTTCATGCATGTGCAGGTCGAAATCAACGGTGGCGCGCTGATGATGTCCGACTTCGACATGTCCAGCGCCGTTGCGTTGCCGCCGCTGCCCAGCGGCCATCTGCAACTGGTCCTTGCCGATGGCCAGACGTGGTGGGACCGCGCCATTGCCGCAGGCTGCACCATCGTCGCCCCCTACGAGCGCCAGTTCTGGGGCGACAACTGGGGCCTGCTGCAGGACCCGTTCGGCATCAAATGGTCGATCATGCAACCAGGCCCGCAGGGCTGACAGGAAAGGATCCGTCCGATGACCCATTCCATTCGCACTGTGCTTTGGTTCCGCGACGGCCGGGGCCTTGAAGCGGCAAAGTTCTACACCTCGCTGATCCCCGAAAGCCGCATGGGGCGCAGCTTTACCGCGATTCCGGTCAGGGCAGCTTTTCGGTGATCGATTTCACGCTGGGGGGCGTTCCCTACCAGATCCTCGATGCCGGCCCGCATTTCACCCTGTCCGAAGCCGTCTCGATCGCCGTTGAGACCGAAGACCAGGCCGAAACCGACCGTCTCTGGGCCGCTCTGACCGAAAATGGGGGGCAGGAAAGCTTCTGCGGCTGGCTGAAGGACCGCTATGGCCTGTCCTGGCAGATCTATCCCAAGCGGCTGGGCGAACTGACCATGAATGCCGACAAGGGTGTGTCGGCCCGCGCGATGGCCGCGATGATGACGATGGGGAAGATCGACATCGCCGCGATCGAGGCCGCCGCGATGGAGAGTGCGTGACCCGCACCCCGCGAGGCGAGGCGCGCGCGCTTCTCCTGGGCGCGGCGACGGACCTGATCCGTCGCCGTGGCTTTGCCGGAACCAGTGTTGACGACCTCTGTGCCGCTGCCGGCGTGACCAAGGGCGCCTTCTTCCACCACTTTGCGTCGAAAGCGGATCTTGGCGTCGCGGTGGTGCGGCACTGGACCGAAACCACCGGCGCAATGTTCGCGGCACACGCCTACAACGCGAAGCCTGATCCGCTGGACCGGGTCTTTGCCTATCTGGACCTGCGCCGCAGCCTGCTGGTCATGCCGATACCGGAATTCTCATGCGTTGCCGGAACCTCGGTGCAGGAAACCTTCCTGTCCCACCCGGCGATCCGGCTGGCGGCGGACGCCAGCCTGCGATCCGGCATGGCCCATGTCGAAGCCCATCTGGCCGAGGCGCTTGCCCTGCATCCGGTCGCAGATATCACCGCCGAAAGCCTCGCTCGCCTGTTTCAGGTGGCGGTGCAGGGCGGCATCGTCCTGGCCAAGGCGCAGGACGACCCGGCCCCCGCGCGCGAGGCTTTCGATCATCTGGAACGTTACCTGCGGCTTTTGTTCGGCCGGCCGGCGACCCGGGGTCAAGACAGCGCCTGATTCGAATCACAGCGACCGGGAAACCATGGGAAACGGGTCGCAAGCCGCTTTGGCGGTCGCAGAAAGAGTCCTGGATTGCCCGGATACGCTGGCTCTGCCAGTCAGATCCTGAAGTTTCTTGGATCCTTTTGGGAAATCACGGGACCGTCGGGCCTTGCTTCAAGAACACAAGATGTAGGGGACGCTATCGGGAAATTCGACCAATTGTTGAATTTGCATGGGTCGATCCGCCACAAGATGCTGCTTTTCCTTGATTGGGCGCACAACATCTTGCCTGCGCTTCCCAATTTTTCCCTTGATTTCCCATGCAATCCCAGCCATTTCTTTCCCTACGACGATGCGATGGGCAACAAAAAGTCAGGGGCGGACCAAAGACCCCGAACAAGGCGTAAGGCAGCTTCATACAGGTAGCTCCATTTCATCGGACGGAAGAGATCCGGCGCGGGCGCGAGCAGACATCTCCCCCAGGTGGCGCGCGCAGCTGGACGCCCAGCGATGGGACAGAGGCGGATCGGGTAGTGGCAGCAACCCGGTCCGCCGTTTTCATTTCATCGCCCGGGCATCGTGATGGTTTTGAAAAGGCCGCAAGGCGATGGCAGAGGCGTTCAGAGGCGAGTTCTACCAGAAGGTAGATGGGAAGGCCCGGGTCTCGATCCCGGCGGCCTTCCGTGCCGTTCTGGCCGCCGACGACCCCCAGAAATCCGAAAAAGGCCTGACGCGCTTCTGCATGGTCTATGGCGGCAAGGGGCGCACCTTTGTCGAGTGCTACTCCAAGGCCGGGGCGGACCGGCTGGCCGCCGACATCGAGGCGATGGACATGGGCTCGCCCGAACGGGTGCGGGCCGAGCGCGATCTGATCAGCCGGTCGGTGATGGTCGAGATCGACGCGGACGGCCGGATCGTCCTGCCGCCCAAAGTGCGCGAGAAGATGGGCTTCGCTGCGGATATTCCCGCCGACCCCGAGGCCGCCTTTGCCGGCTTCACCAACCGGTTCCGGCTGTACCGCCGCGAGGTCTACGAGGCCGAGCTGGCCGAAGATGATGACGACGACACCGATCCGCTGACCCTTGTCGGGCGGCACAAGCGGACGGGGTAGCGCCATGCAGGGTCCGCTGCCAGGCCGCCCGTCCGATGCCCCGCATATCCCCGTTCTGATCGAAGCGATCCTGCGCGAATGTGCGCCGATCAGCGGCGTCTGGCTGGACGGGACGCTGGGGGCAGGGGGCTATACCCGCGACCTGCTGCAGGCGGGGGCGGCAACGGTCATCGGCATCGACCGTGACCCCCTGGCCCTTGCGATGGCCGAAGTCTGGGCAGCACCTTATGGCGACAGGGTCCGGCTGGTCGCCGGAACCTTCTCGGATCTCGACACGCTTGCGGGCGTGCCGCTGGACGGCGTGGTGCTGGACCTTGGGGTCAGCTCGATGCAGCTTGATCAGGCCGAGCGCGGGTTTTCCTTCATGCGGGACGGACCCCTCGACATGCGGATGAGCCAGTCCGGCCAAAGCGCCGCCGATCTGGTGAATGGCGCGGATGAGGGCGTGCTGGCCGACATCCTTTACCACTACGGCGAGGAACGGGCCTCGCGGCGGATCGCGCGGGCCATCGTTGCCGCGCGTGAGGTGGAGCCGATCCAGACCACGGCGAAACTGGCCGAGATCGTGTCGAAATGCCTGCCGCGTCCGAAGCCGGGGCAAAGCCACCCGGCGACACGGTCGTTTCAGGCGATCAGGATCGCGGTCAACACCGAATTCACCGAACTTGCCGAGGGGTTGGCGGCGGCCGAACGGGCGCTGAAACCGGGCGGGCTGCTGGCCGTGGTGACGTTCCATAGCCTTGAGGACCGGATCGTGAAGCGGTTCTTTCAGCTTGCCAGCGGGCAAGAGTCGAACGCCAACCGCTATGCGCCCGCAAAGTCCGACACGACGGCGCGGTTCGAGATGGTCACGCGCAAGGCGGTTGCCCCGGACGAGATCGAGACCGCCCGCAACCCCCGCGCGCGGTCGGCCAAGCTGCGGGTCGGTCGCCGGACGGCAGCACCCACGATGCCGCTTGCACCGGCAGAGCTGGGCCTGCCGGAAATCCAGAAGAAAGGCCGCCGATAGATGCGCCCCGTTTTGTATGTGCTGTCGTTCCTTGCCCTGATCGCCCTGGGCTTCTGGGCCTACCGCGAGAACTATGCCACGCAAGCCGCGCTGAAAGAGGTCGAGGCGTTGCAACGCCAGATCGTCGGCCTGCGCGAGGGCCTTTCGGTGCAGCGCGCCGAATGGGCCTACCTGAACCGCCCCGACCGGCTGCGCGACCTTGCCACCGCGAACTTCGACCGGCTGGGCCTCTTGCCGATGGAGCCGTCGCAGTTCGGTTCGGCCGCCGAGGTGGCCTATCCGAAGGCCGACCTGCCGAAGATAGATTTTCCGGTCGACATCCAGGGCATCGACGCCCTCGTTCAAGCCGCCGAGGAGGGTCTGTAATGCGCACGCCGCTGCGTCCCCTTGCCCGCATCCTTCAGGCCCGCGAAGACGGGGTGAACCCTGACACCATCGAACGCGAGAACTTGCGCCAGCGCCACGAAGCCACGCGCGAAAAGTCGCGAAGCCGGGCCGAGTTCCGGCTTCTGATCCTCTGCGCCAGCTTTGTCATGGCCTTCGCCGCGATCGGCGGGCGGATGGGCATGATGGCCGCGACCGAACCGGTCGAGCCTCGCGCCAGTGCGCCTGGGGCCGAGATCATCGCGCAGCGCGCCGACATCACCGACCGCAACGGCAGGGTGCTGGCCACCAACATGACCACCCACGCGCTTTACGCCCACCCGAAAGTCATGGTCGACCCGAAGGGCGTGGCGCTGAAGCTGGCCGGGATTTTCCCCGATCTGGACGCCACGGCATTGGAGCGCCGCTTCCGCGACGGACGCAGCTTCGCCTGGATCCGCAAGGTCCTGTCGCCCGAGCAGATGCAGAAAGTGCACGAGATCGGCGATCCCGGCCTCCTTTTCGGGCCGCGCGAAATGCGGCTTTATCCCAACGGGATGCTGGCCGCGCATGTGCTTGGCGGGTCGTCCTTCGGGGCCGAAGGCGTGCATTCGGCCGAAGTGATCGGCACCGCCGGGATCGAAAAGGCGCTGGATGCGCGGTTGCGCGACCCGGCTCGGGCGGGCACTCCGTTGCAGCTTTCGATCGACCTGACGTTGCAGACGGCGGTCGAAGAAGTGCTGGACGCCGGCATGCAGATGCTGAACGCCAAGGGTGCTGCGGCGATCCTGATGGACGCCCGCACCGGCGAGATCCTGGCCCTGGCCTCGCTGCCGACCTTCGATCCGAACGACCGTCCGAACGCCCTTGTAGACAAGAACGCCGAGCCCGGCGACAGCCCGCTGTTCAACCGCGCGGTGCAGGGGGTCTACGAGCTTGGCTCGACTTTCAAGATCTTTGCCGCGGCGCAAGCGCTGGAGCTGGGTCTGGTAAACCCCGACACCATGGTCGACGCCAACGCGCCGATGATCTGGGGCAAGCACAAGATCAAGGAGTTCGAAGGCAAGAACTACGGTCCCCTGCTGTCGGTGTCGGACATCATCACCAAGTCGTCGAACGTCGGCACCGCGCATATCGCGCTGATGATCGGCCCCTTGCGCCAGCAGGCTTTCCTGAAATCGCTGGGCTTTTTCGACCCGACCCCGCTGGAACTGATCGAGGCCCCGGGCGCCCGCCCGCTGATCCCCAAGCGCTGGCCCGAGATCGTGACGATCACCACCTCCTACGGCCACGGCATGTCGGCCAGTCCCATGCACCTTGCGGCGGCCTATGCGGCCATCGCGAACGGCGGGGTGATGATCAAGCCGACGCTGCTGAAGCGCGAGGGTGCCACCACCGGCGTCCGGGTGATGAGCGAGGATTCGGCGCTGGAAGCGGTCAGGATGCTGCGCCGGGTGGTGACCGAAGGCACCGCCTCGCTTGGCGAAGTGCCGGGCTACGAGGTTGCCGGCAAGACCGGCACCGCCGACAAGCCGAAGAAATCGGGCGGCTATTACGATGACAAGGTGGTGAATACCTTCGCCTCGATGTTCCCGGCCTCGAACCCGCAATATGTGCTGATCGTGACGCTGGACGAACCGGTTGACACCACCCTGTCGGAGACCCGCCGCACCGCGGGCTGGACGGCGGTTCCGGTCGCAGCCGAGATCATCCGACGCGTCGCTCCGCTGATGGGCCTTCGTCCCAAGCTTGAACCCCCGGCGGTGGATGCGATAACAGCCGCCAGCAACTGACGGGGATCCCTGCATGACGGCGCGCGCAATACGGCTTTCCGACCTCGGGCTTACGGCGCGGGCCGGGCGCGACCCGGCGCTTTCGGGCCTGACCGCCGACAGCCGGGCGGTCCGCGCCGGGATGCTGTTCGCGGCCCTGCCCGGGACCCTGACCCATGGCGCGCACTTCATCGCCGCCGTCCTGGAACAGGGGGCCGCCGCGGTCCTGACTGATGCCGCCGGCGCGCGGCTTGCAGCCGAAGCCCTTGCCGAAACCGATGTCGCCCTGATCGTCGCCGAAGACCCGCGCGCGGCGCTGGCCTGTGCTGCGGCGCTGTGGTTCGGCGCGCAGCCCGACATCATCGTTGCGGTCACCGGCACCAACGGCAAGACCAGCGTGGCGACCTTCCTCCGGCAGATCTGGGTGGCGCTCGGCCACGAGGCGATCAACATCGGCACCACCGGGATCGAGGGCGCCTGGGCCGCGCCCTCAAGCCACACCACCCCCGACGCGATCACCTTGCATAAGCTTCTGGCGGCGGCCGCCCGGGGCGGGGTGACCCATGCGGCGATGGAGGCCTCCTCGCACGGGCTAGACCAGCGCCGGCTGGACGGGGTGCGGCTTGGCGCTGCGGGCTTCACCAACCTGACGCAGGACCATCTCGATTATCATGGCACGATGGAGGCCTATTTCGCGGCCAAGGCGCAGCTGTTCACCCGGCTGATGCCCGAGGACGGCGGGGCGGTGATCAATCTGGACGGCGCAAGCGGATCGGAGATGGCCGAACTTGCGCTGGCGCGCGGGTTGCGGGTGCTGACGGTGGGCAAGGGGCAGGGGGCCGACCTGCAGATTGCCGCCACCCGCCCGGATGCGACCGGGCAAGAGGTGCGCTACCTCTGGCAGGGCCGGGCATTCCAGACCCGCCTTCAGTTGATCGGGGCGTTTCAGGCCGAAAACGTCGCCGTCGCCGCCGGCCTGGCGATTGCGGCAGGAGACACGCCCGAGGCGGTGCTTGCCGTCCTGCCGCGCCTGACCGGCGTCAGGGGCCGGATGCAACTGGCCGCGACCCGGCGGAACGGAGCTGCGGTCTATGTCGACTACGCCCACACCCCGGACGCGATCGAGACCGCCCTTCGTGCGCTGCGCCCGCATGTCATGGGGCGCGTCATCATCGTGTTCGGCGCCGGCGGCGACCGCGACCGCACCAAACGCCCGCTGATGGGGGCTGCGGCGAAAGCCCACGCCGATGTCCTTTACGTCACTGACGACAACCCGCGCACCGAAGACGCCACCGCGATCCGCGCCGCGATCCTTGCCGGCTGCCCCGACGCGACCGAAGTTGCCGACCGCGCCGAAGCGATCCTGCGCGCCGTCGACGCGCTGTTGCCCGGCGACGCCCTTCTCATCGCTGGCAAGGGCCATGAATCGGGCCAGATCATCGGCACCGATATCTATCCTTTCGATGATGTCGAACAGGCCTCGGTGGCGGTCGCGGCACTGGATGGGGTGATCTGATGACCGATCGGGCATTCATCTTTGCACAAATATCCTCGGGGGGAGCCGAAGGCGGGGGGCGGAATGCCCCCCTCGAGGCCGGAAAAAGGCGCAGCACATGACCCTCTGGACCTCGACCGACGCCGATGCCGCGACCGGCGGCCGCAGCACGACCGGCTGGCAGGCGGACGGCATCTCGATCGACACCCGGACCCTGCGGCCCGGTGATCTTTTCGTCGCCCTGAAGGATGTCCGCGACGGCCACGACTTCGTGGCCGAGGCGCTGGGCAACGGCGCCGCCGCCGCCCTTGTCTCGCGTCGTCCTGACGGGGTGGCGCCCGATGCCCCGCTGCTGATCGTCCCTGATGTTCTCGCGGCGCTGCAAGATCTTGGCCGCGCCGCTCGCGCGCGGTCCGCTGCGCGCGTGGTTGGCGTCACCGGATCGGTCGGCAAGACCTCGACCAAGGAGATGCTGCGCGCCATCCTGTCCGGTCAGGGCCGCACCCATGCCGCCGAGGCCAGCTACAACAACCACTGGGGCGTGCCGCTGACGCTGGCGCGGATGCCCGCCGACACCGAGTTCGCGGTGATCGAGATCGGGATGAACCACCCCGGCGAAATTGCACCCCTTGCCCGGCTGGCCCGGCTGGACGTGGCCATGATCACCACCGTCGCTCCGGCGCATCTTGAAGCTTTCGACGGCATCGACGCCATCGCGCGGGAAAAGGCCGCGATCTTCGACGGGCTTGCCCCCGGCGGGGTCGCGATCTTCAATGCCGACATCGACACCGCGCCGATCCTGCGCGACCGTGCCGCGGCTCTGGGCCTCCGCGTCGTTGGGTTCGGTGCCACGACGACCGCCGACTGGCACCTTGTCGAGGCACGGATCTGCGACCAGACGACGGTTGTGCGTGCGACCCGCGACCACAGGCCTCTCCTTTTCAAGGTCGGCTCTCCCGGCCGGCATTTCGCGCTGAACGCGCTGGGGGCGCTGGCGGTGGCGGACGCGCTGGGGGCCGATCCGATGATCGCGGCCCATGACCTTGGCCGTTGGAAGCCACCCGTCGGGCGCGGCCAGCGCGAACGGGTCACGCTCGATCTGGTCGAGGAAACCTTCTTCGACCTGATCGACGATGCGTTCAACGCCAATCCTGCCTCGATGGCGGCGGCGCTGGATGTGCTGATCGCTGCGGTCCCGACGGACGGCATCGGCCGGGTCGGCGGCGGCCGGCGCATCGCAGTCCTGGGCGACATGCTGGAGCTTGGCCCGACCGAGGCCGACCTGCACCGGGCCATCGTCCGCCATCCCGGCCTAGCGGCGGTGGACGTGGTCCACTGCGTCGGGCCACGGATGCAGGCCTTGCACGCGGTCTTGCCACGGGCCCAGCGCGGTGAGTGGGTCGCGACCGCGCCCGAGCTTGCCGCCCGCGTCCGCAGTCTGGTCGATGCCGGGGACATCCTGCTCGTCAAGGGCTCCAAGGGCGCGAAAGTCAGCCTTTTCGTTGACGCCCTGCGAAAAATGGGGCAGGCCGCACCCCCGAATGAAGGGACCATGTGAATGTTTTTCTGGCTGGCCGAGTTTTCCGACGGGGGGGATTTCTTCAACCTCTTTCGCTACATCACCTTCCGCGCCGGAGGGGCGTTCGCGACGGCGCTGATCTTCGGATTCATCTTCGGCCGGCCGCTGATCGACTTTCTGCGGCGCAAGCAGGGCAAGGGCCAGCCGATCCGCGATGACGGGCCGCAAAGCCACCTTGCCAAGGCGGGCACGCCCACGATGGGGGGCCTTCTGATCCTGTCGGCGCTGATCGTGTCGACCGTCCTCTGGGCGCGGCTGGACAATCCCTTCGTCTGGATCGTGCTTCTGGTCACGCTGGCTTTCGGCCTGATCGGCTTTGCCGACGACTATGCCAAGGTCTCGAAGCAGAACACCAAGGGCGTCTCGTCGCGCATCCGCATGGGGCTGGGCCTTCTGATCGCGGCGCTTGCGGCCTATGCGGCCTCGATGTTCCACCCGATGGAGCTGACCAACCAGCTGGCCTTTCCGTTCTTCAAGGATCTCTTGCTGAACCTTGGCCTGTTCTTCGTGCCCTTCGGCATGATCGTGATCGTGGGCGCGGCCAATGCGGTGAACCTGACCGACGGGCTGGACGGGCTTGCGATCATGCCGGTGATGATCGCGGCGGGCACGCTTGGGATCATCGCCTATGTCGTCGGCTCCTCCGCCATCGCCAGTGATCTTGGCGTCCATGCGGTGCCCGGCACGGCCGAACTGCTGATCTTCGCCGCCGGCATCTTCGGCGCCGGCCTTGGGTTCCTGTGGTACAACGCCCCTCCGGCGGCGGTCTTCATGGGCGATACCGGGTCGCTGGCCCTTGGCGGCGCGCTTGGGGCCATCGCGGTCTGCACCAAGCACGAGATCGTGCTGGCCATCGTCGGCGGGCTGTTCGTGGTCGAGGCGCTGTCGGTGATCATCCAGGTCCTCTATTACAAGCGCACCAAGAAGCGCATCTTCCTGATGGCCCCGATCCACCACCATTTCGAAAAGAAGGGCTGGGCCGAGCCGCAGATCGTGATCCGGTTCTGGATCATCAGCCTGATCCTGGCGATGATCGGCCTTGCGACGCTGAAGGTGCGGTAAGGACTTGGACAACGCCAAGCTCAGGACAGTGCATCTGACGGGGGCAGTTGCGGCCTTGGTGCCGCCTTATGTCGGGCCGCCGCTGGAAATGGGCGGTGGGCGCATAATGGCCGACGAGGCGGATCACGCCGCAGCCTTGACCCGACTGATGGCCGAACGGCCCGCTGACGGCAAGGTCTGGCTCTTTGCCTATGGATCGCTGATCTGGAAACCGAACTTCGCGCATGACGCCGAAACCACGGCTCTGGTCCGCGGCTGGCATCGCGCCTTCTGCCTGGGCTGGATGACGTCCTTTCGGGGATGCCCGGACAGACCCGGCCTGATGATGGCGCTGGATCGGGGTGGGTCCTGCCGGGGGGTGGCATTCCGCCTGCCGGATGGGCGGGAGGAAGAGAATCTTCTGTCCATCATCCAACGCGAACTGCCGTTCAAGTCGTCCGGAATGAACGCCCGCTGGTTTCGCGGCCAGACGTCGGACGGCCCGCGTGACATGATCGGCTTCGTGGTTGACCGGCGGGGCGAATCCTTCGTCACCGGACTTGCCGAAGATCAGATCGTCGCGTCGCTTGCCACCTCGGCCGGGCCGCAAGGGACCATGGCCGAATACCTTGCCTCGACCGTCGCGAATCTGGAAGACCGGGGCATCCGGGACCGCTACCTCTGGCGTCTGCAGGAACGGGTCGCCGCGCGGATTGCGGCGCTGCATCCGACCTGAGCTGCCGCTTCGGGTCGTGATCTTGCATCCGCCCTTTCCCTTTCGCCGGTTCCCAAATATCCAGCTTGACAGGCGGGCGGGCAGGTTTGCGCCCGCCCCAGGGAGGTGCGCATGATTTCCGTTGTCGGCTATCAAGGCCAGAAGGTCGCCGTGCTTGGCCTTGGCCGGTCGGGACTTGCCACCGCTGCCGCGCTGCAGGCCGGAGGGGCCGAGCCCCTGCTTTGGGACGACAGCCCCGAGGCGCGGGCCACGGCGGAAGCGGCTGGCCATGTGCTGACTGACCTCACCCGGCAATCGGCACTGGAGGGCGTGGCGGCGCTGATCACCTCGCCCGGCATCCCGCATCTGTTCCCCGCGCCGCACCCTGTCATCGGCCGGGCGCTGGCGGCGGGGATCCCGGTCGACAACGACATCGGGCTGTTCTTTCAAAGTGCGGCCACCTCGGAATGGGCAGAGATGGAGACACCGCCCAAGGTCGTGGCGGTGACCGGCTCGAACGGCAAGTCGACCACGACCGCGCTGATCCACCACATCCTGATCGAGGCCGGCCGGCCCAGCCAGATGGCCGGCAACATCGGCAAGGCCGTACTGTCCATCGACCCGCCGCAGGATGGCGAGGTGGTGGTGCTGGAACTTTCCAGCTATCAGACCGACCTTGCCCGCGCCCTGACCCCCGATGTCGCGGTCTTCACCAACCTTTCGCCCGACCATCTGGACCGGCACGGCGGCATCGGCGGCTATTTCGCAGCCAAGGCCAGGCTTTTCACCCAAGGCGGGCCGGACCGCGCGGTGATCGGGGTGGACGAGGTCGAAGGGCAGTTCCTGGCCGGGCAAATGGCGCAAGGTGCGGCTGACGACCGGGTGATCCGGGTGTCGTCGGGCCAGAAGCTGGAAGGCTTCGGCTGGTCGGTCTTTGCCCGCAAGGGGTTCCTTTCGGAATGGCGCCGGGGCAAGCAGGTGGCGTCGATCGACCTGCGCGAGGTCAAGGGCCTGCCCGGCGCGCACAATCATCAGAACGCCTGTGCCGCCTATGCCGCCTGCCGTAGCCTCGGGCTGGCACCCCGGCTGATCGAGGGCGCTCTGCACAGCTTCGCCGGTCTGCCGCATCGCAGTCAATTGGTGGGCGAACGGGCGGGCGTGCGGTTCGTGAATGACTCGAAGGCCACCAATGTCGACTCGGCGGCCAAGGCGCTGCAGGCCTTCCCGAAGATCCGCTGGATCGCCGGGGGCCAGGGCAAGGAGGGCGGCATCGCGGCGCTGCAACCGGTCCTTGGGTCGGTGGTCAAGGCCTATCTCATCGGCCACTCTGCCCGCGACTTCGCGCTGCAACTGGGCGACACCCCGCATGAGATCTGCGATACGATAGAGCGCGCGGTTGCGCGGGCGGCAGCGGAAGCGGTGGCGGGCGAGGTGGTCCTTCTGGCCCCGGCGGCGGCAAGTTTCGACCAGTATCCGACTTTTGAAAAGCGCGGCGAGGATTTCACCGCGCGGGTGCTGGCTATCCTGGGCGGGTAGGACGGGGCTGGCCGGGTCGCGACGGCGGCGGACCCGCTGTTGAACGGAACGCCGCCGTCGCCTAGGCTGCGCGGACAGCAACCGAAAGGCAGGCATCGCATGCATCCTACGGAAAGGACTGTCCGGCAGTTTCACGAATCCTGGGGAATGCGCGATCCTGATCGGGGGGCCGCCGTCATCGCTGACGACTGCAACTTCGAGGACATCGCCCGCGGCGAGAAGCAGACCGGGAAAGCGGCCTACAAGGCCGACTACCACCGCTGGCGGGAGGCCTTTCCGGACGGGCTGTGCGAGGTCGAGAACGTGATCGTCAGCCAGTCCGGCGACTGGGCCACCGTCGAGTTCCGCAATACCGGCACGCATACCGGTATTCTGCGGTCAAGCCTTGGGGATTTCCCGCCGACCGGCAAGCGGGCCGAGGTCCGCTATTGCAGCGTGATGCGGGTCAAGGACGGGATGGTCGTTGAAGGCCGCGATTACTATGACAGTGCCACCATCGCCCGGCAGTTGGGCCTGATCGACTGACGGGCCAATGGGGGGCGCAGGCCGGCCCGCTCGGGCCGGCCGCGACATCCCTGCTTCAGATCGCGCGCGACCGGCCGCCGTCGGCCGCAGAGGCCTCGGCCTCGTCCAGCAGCCGTTGCAGGGCAGCACCCCTCGCAAAGCCCGGATCCGGCGCACCCTCGCCCCGGATCGCGGCGATGAACCGCTGGAACACCATCGGCACCGGGGGGCAGTCGACCTCGACCCAGGTTCCGCTATGGATGTCGTCGCCGATCGAGACGCGCAACCGGCTGACATTGTTTTCATAGGCTACCTCGACCCCGCCGGTCAGACCGTAAAGCCTGACCCTGAGATCGTTCAGATGGCCAGAGGCAAAGCGGGTTGCGGCCAGGGTGCCAAGGGCGCCGTTCGCCAGCCGGACCTGCATCGTGGCGCTGTCGTTGGCGTCCAGCACATAGTCGCCGATGCGGCCGCCGGGGGCCTTGTCGAAGGTATGCAAGAGGCACGAGATCTCGGTCACCTCCAGCCCGGCGACAAAGGTCGCGAAGTCGAGGATGTGGATCCCGACATCGCCCAGCACCCCTTTTGATCCATGCGCAGTCGACAGCCGCCAAAGCCATTGCGATTCCCGGTCCCAGTGGCCCCAGGCCGGCTGCGTAAGCCAGCTTTGCAGATAGGAGGCTTCAAGGTGGCGGACCTTCCCGATGGCACCGTCGCGGACCATTTCGGCGGCCTTGTACAGCGCCGGGACATGGCGGTAGGTCAGGTTGACCATGTTCACCACGCCTGCGCGGGCGGCGGCCTCTGTCATCTCTGCGGCAAGGGCAGCGCTGGTCGCCAGCGGCTTTTCACACAGCACATGCTTTCCGGCGGCCAGAAAGGGCAGGGTCGTGGCGTAGTGTGCGGCATCCGGGGTGACGTTCGCCACCGCGTCGAACTGGCCCCAGGCCAGCGCCTCGTCCACCGTGGCAAAACCC
>JANOER010000189.1:0-8668 GCA_031441285.1 Rhodobacterales bacterium | reverse complement strand
TGTCCATCACCGACATCCCCCGGCAAGGCACCGCGACCGTCCATGTCAGTTTTCGGCTTCCGACCTATTGGTGTTCGCCCAACTTTGCCTTCCTGATGGCCGGGGACATCAAAAGGCAGATCGAGATCCTGCCCTGGGTCGGTCAGGCCGTGGTCACCTTGCAAGACCATATGGCCGCCGATGAGATGAACGCGGCCATCAACAGCGGTGCCAGTTTTGGGTCGGTTTTCGAAGATCTGCACCCCAACGAAGATCTAAGCGCCTTGCGCGAAAAGTTCGACGTCAAGGCGTTTCAAAGGCGGCAGGAAGTTGTGATCAAGGCATTGATTTCATTGGGGTTTCTTCCAGACGAAGTCGTCGCCATGCCGCGCGGACTGCTGCAGGAGACCCTATTCTCAGACCGTGAAGATACAAGGCAAAAGGCGCGCTACCTGGAAATTCTGGCCCAGAATCAGCTTGCGCCCCGCCGCAGCGATCTGGCCTTTCCGACCTATCAGGGGGCCGCAATTGCCGACTTCGGGAAGTATATGGGGTTGCTGCGGTCGGTGCGGATCAACATGGAATTCTCCGGCTCGCTTTGCCGGGGGCTAAAGCAGAGCCGCTACCAACTGGCCGACGTTTCAGGTGCCGTGCCGGTCTTGATCGATCACGCGCCGCCCAATTCAAGTCACGCCTGCCGCTGACAGGTGGTCCACAAAAACACGAAAAACCGGCCCCGGCCGAAGGAGGAACTATGCCGAAAATCATGATCCACGGCAATGATGCCCGCCGCGCCCTGGCGCATGGGGTACAAAAGCTGTCGGCTGCGGTTGAATCCACGCTGGGCCCGATGGGCATGAACGCGATGATTGACCGGCCCATCGGCACGCCCCTGATCAGCCGGGACGGTGTGTCGATTGCCTCCGAGATCGAGCTTTTCGACCGGTTCGAGAACATGGGCGCGCAGGTGGTGCGCGAGGTGTCGATGCAGACCAACGAGGTCGCGGGCGACGGTACCACCACGTCGATCGTGCTGGCCAATGGCATGATCCAGTCAGGCGTCATGTTGATCGACAAAGGGGCCAAGCCGGTCGAATTGTGCCGGGGCATAGCAATGGCGGTCGAGGCGACGACGGCGGCGCTGCGCGCCAAGGCCAAGCCGGTCAAGGACCATCAGGTGCTGTCATCGGTGGCCCGGATTTCGGCATCAAACGCCGAATTGGGGGCGCTGGTGGCCGAGGCTTACCGGCGGGTCGGCGAGCAAGGCGTCATTTCGACCGATTATGGCAGTGGCAATGTGTCGACCCTGCAGGTGGTGGACGGGATGGCCTTTGACCGCGGTTATATCTCGCATCACATGGTCACCGATCTGGACGCCATGCGCGCGGTGGTGCTGAACCCCTATATCGTGTTGACCGACATCAAGATGAAGGCGGCCAGCCAGCTGGACACCGCCAAGGCCATTGCTGCCGAAGACAATCGGCCCCTGGTGATCATCTCGGAAGAAACCTCACCCGAGGTGTTGCTGACGCTGCTGGGCAAGGACGGGCCGGGCAAATATCTGGTGGTTCACCCGCCGGAATTTGGCCACTGGCGCCGCAACATGATGGAGGATCTGGCGATCCTGACCGGCGGCAAAGTGCTGGCCCGCGATCTGGGCGACAGCCTGGAAAACATCACCCG
Organism: Rhodobacterales bacterium; assembly: GCA_031441285.1. Classification (GTDB taxonomy): domain Bacteria; phylum Pseudomonadota; class Alphaproteobacteria; order Rhodobacterales; family Rhodobacteraceae; genus Tabrizicola. The sequence goes on along the minus strand of JANOER010000189.1, from coordinate 7,006 downwards.
GCTGGATATGGGCAGCGCCGAGCGGGTCGAGGCCAGCAATTCCGACACCATGATCATCCGGGGCAACGGCGACCCTCAGGCCATCGCTGCGCGCCGGGCGCAGGTGGAACGCCTGTACGAAAATGCGCCGCCGAACATCGACAAGGACAAGCTGAAGGAACGGCTGGCCAAGTTGTGCGGCGGGACTGCCACGATCCTTGCCGGTGGCGTGACCCCGGTCGAGCAGAAACGCACCATCCAGCTGATCGAGGATTCGCTCAATGCCGTCCGCGCCGCATCCGAAGACGGCGTGCTGGTCGGTGGTGGCGTGGCGCTTGCCCGCATTGCCCCGGCTTTGGCTGATCTGGCCAAGACCCAGACCGGCGATATCCGCAAGGGGATTGAACTGGTGCAATCGGTTCTGACCCTGCCCCTCGCCCGCATTGCCTTTAACGCCGGGGCCGAACCCAATGACGTGGTGCGCAAGGTCGGCGCGCTGCACGGCGACCACGGCTACAATGCCGCCACCGGCGCTTATGAAGATCTGATGCAGTCCGGCGTCATCGACCCGGTGCGCGTGACCTGTTCGGCGCTGATGAACGCAGGGTCGGTCGCAACGCTGATCCTGACCACGGAAACCCTCATTGCCGATCTGGCCGAGGATGAAGACCCGACGCTGGGCGGTGCCTTGGGTGGCGGCGCAGAAAAACTCGGCCGGAAATAAGGAAAGGGGACCAAAATGAAAGCCGCAAGACTGTACGAATATGACCCCGCGATGAATGTTCAGCTGACGATCGAAAACGTCAAGGCCCCCACGATCATGGGACCGAACGACGTGATCGTCAAAGTCGGCGCGGCCGGTCTGTGCCGCACCGATCTGCACATCATCGAGGGTGTCTGGAAAGACATCATGGATCAGGGTGGCAACCTCTTGCCCTATATCATGGGGCACGAAAACGCCGGTTGGGTCGAGGATGTCGGATCGAACGTCACGAGCGTAAAGCATGGCGACACGGTGATCTGCCACCCGCACCGCACCTGCGGCATCTGCCTGTCCTGCCGCTACGGCGATGACATGCATTGCGAACACAGCCTGTTTCCGGGCCTGGGTCTGGACGGCGGCTTTGCCGAGTATTTCCTGACCTCGGAACGCAGCCTGATCAAGCTGAACCCCAACATCACGCCCTTGGACGTGGCCCCGATGGCCGATGCCGGCATCACCGCCTACCGCGCCGCGAAAAAGGCGGCCAAGATCCTGCGCCCCGGCGCCTATTGCGTGATCGTCGGGGTTGGCGGCCTGGGCCATATCGCCCTGCAATGTCTGCAGGCAATCTCGGGCTGCCGGATCATCGCGGTCGACCGCGAGCCTGCGGCGCGAAAGCTGTGCAAAGAGCTTGGTGCCGATTTCGTGCTGGATGGCGGGCCGAACATCGTTGAGGAAATCAAGCAGATCACCGGCGGCGGCGCGCAGGTGGTGATGGATTTCGTCGGCGAGCTGGGGGTCGAGAACCTGGCCTGGAAGATGGTCCGGGGCGGCGGCGAGCTGATCATGATCGGCTACGGCGGCAAGATCGAGGTGCCGACCGCGCATCTGGTGATCAACGAGATCAACATCGGCGGCAGCCTGGTCGGCAACTACACCGAACTGGTCGAGCTGATGGAGCTGAACGCCGACGGCAAGGTCAAGATGCACTACACCGAATACTCTTTGGCTAACATCAACGTAGCCCTTGATGACTTCAAGAACCGCCGGTTTGCCGGGCGGGGGGTCATCGTACCTTAAGCAGTCTCGAAGGGCGGGGGCATCCCCTCGCCCTACCGAGCAAAACCGGGAACGGGAGCAGAGACATGGGCAGTGATACCACGACCGCAAAACCGGGGGCCGCGACGGATGCCTGCTTTCGCCTGATCTACCGCAGCCACAGCCTGCTGCCGACCGGCAGTAAGGCCGAAGCCGGACTGGCCGATATTCTGAAAGGCGCACGGGCCAAGAATGCGGGTCTTGGCATCACTGGCGCGCTGATGCTGTACGACGACTGGTTCGCCCAGGTCCTGGAAGGCCCCCAGGCCGCGGTCGAGGCTTTGTTCGCGCGCATCAAGGCCGACCCGCGCCACGACAACGTGCGCCTTGGCGAGGCGGAACCGGTGTCGAGGCGGCTGTTTGACAAATGGGCCATGGCCATCGTGGCCGAACATCATGAACCCGACTTGCCGATGGTCGCAACCTCGGGCGGCCTGGCCCAAGGCGCACCCTGGCGGGTGTCACTGGAACAAGAGGCGGTGCTGACCCGCTTGCGCGACATGACGCGCGGCTATGGGCGCGGCTCCTGACAGATCATCCCGGAACAACCCGACGGTGCGCCGCCGTCGGTCAACCCAATGCTTAAGGCGCAAACACGATAACAGCCATAGATTGGCGGGAGGGGACGAATATGGACATCATTACAGCTTTGGCGATCTCGATAGGTTTGCTTGGTGCCGTGGCAACCTATCTGTTCTTGACACTCGGCACGATCCAGATCTGGATCGGCTTCATCGGCTGGGCCAGCTTTTACCATTGCGGGGGCGGCATGACCGGCCTGCGCAAGTCCGTTGCGGCGAACCTGTGGGGCGTCGTGATGGCCTATATCGCCCTGTTGCTGATCACCCAGGTCAACACCGGACTGCCGGGGGTTCTATGGCCGTCGCTCGTGGTGGGGGTCACAGCGGCAATCCTGGTGCTTGGTGCCAAGGTTGAGGCGCTGAACATCATCCCGGCAACCGTCTACGGCTATGCCTCGACCGCCGGGTACGGGCTGTTGTCGGGGGCATCGCTGACCGCGATGACCGCGGCCAATCCGCTGATCTGTGTCTCGGTGTCGCTGGTGATCGGCGGAGTGTTCGGCGTGGTATCGGAAAAGTTTGCCGGCATGATCAAAGGCGCGGACCGCGCTGCCGCAAAGGTCTGACCTTATGATGGGCAAGGGCAGGGCGCGTCATGCGGCCTGTCCTTGCCCGGTTTGAAGTTGCTGGGTGAGCCAATGTCAAAAGCCATTCATTCGATGATCCGCGTCCTTGATGAAGCGCGATCTGTCGCCTTTTATGCGCAGGCTTTCGGGTTGCGCGTGGTGGACAGGTTGGCCTTTGACTCCTTCACACTGGTCTATCTGAACAACGACGAAACGGACTTCGAGCTTGAACTGACCGTCAATGCAGGTCGGACCGTGCCCTACGCAATCGGAGATGGGTACGGTCACCTGGCGCTGTCTGTGGCCGACCTTGTTGCGGAACATGCACGTATGGAAGAGGCGGGTCTGGCTCCGCGCAAGATCGTGGAATTTGCGCCCGCAGGCACCGTCATTGCCAGGTTCTTTTTCATTGCGGACCCGGACGGCTATCAGATCGAAGTCCTGCAACGCGGTGGCCGCTACCTTTGATCAGGCGGGGCTCTGATGTTGTGACCGCCCCCGGACGGCATCACCAAGATCCTGTGCGCCCGGGAAGAATCCGACCGCTTGCACAACAGGCTGGAAGCGGCGCGCACCAAACGGCTGCTGGCCGAGATCTTGCAAGCCCGCCGATCGAAAGCCCGGCGCGACAGAATGGGATGGACATGGGTGCCCGCCCTTCCTTGCCGGGCGAATGATGCCAAGGGATCGGATACTGCCTGGTCGTGCGGAGCCGCATTGGAACGCCGGTGCCAAGATAGCGAGTTTCTTTGTCCGTCAGATCATCCCCTGACCGGGATGGCCGCCTGTTCATCCCCGCACAGCCGCCGCGCGGTGTCCGAGGGGTGCAATCGGGCGGCAAGCGGTCTAGCTTGTGCCAAAAGGAGGCCGCACATGAGCTGGAACCCGATCCTCGACCCCTCGATCCCGATCGGCGACGCCGTCGACGCGATCGAGACCGTGATCATCCCCCGCGCCCGCGATCTTGGCGGGTTCGAGGTCCGCCGGGCGCTCCCGTCTGCCCAGCGGCAGATGGTCGGCCCCTTCATCTTCTTCGACCAGATGGGTCCAGCCGAGTTCCTGACCGGCACCGGCATCGACGTTCGTGCCCATCCCCATATCGGCCTTGGCACCGTCACCTATCTGATGCAGGGACGCCTTCACCACCGCGACAGCCTGGGGACCGACCAGTGGATCGAACCCGGCGCGGTGAACTGGATGCTTGCGGGGCAGGGGATCACCCATTCCGAACGCACCGACGGCGAGGCCCGTCGCGCGCCGCTATCGATGTTTGGCTTGCAGACCTGGCTGGCCCTGCCGAAGTCGCACGAGGATGACGGAGCGGATTTCACCCATGTGCCAAGCGCGTCCTTGCCCGAGCTTGAGGGCGAGGGCAAGACCGTGCGTCTGATCCTGGGGACCGCCTGGGGCGAGACGGTGCCGTTGCAGATGCCGTCCGAGGTCTTCTACGCCGACGCCCGCCTGTCGCCCGGTGCCGCCATCCCGCTGCCCGACAACCACGAGGATCGCGGGGTTTACGTGCTGGATGGCGAGGTCGCGGTCGGCGGGCAGGCTTTCGAGGCCGGCCGGATGCTGGTTTTCCGCCCGGGTGACCGGATCTCGGTCCGCGCCGGGGACCGGGGCGCGCGGATCATGCTGCTTGGCGGGGCCACGATGGACGGGCCGCGGCACATATGGTGGAACTTCGTCGCCTCGTCGAAGGACCGGATTCAGGCCGCGAAAGAGGCCTGGCGCGCCGGCGACTGGCAGCACGGCCGGTTCCGGCTGCCGCCTGACGACAACTCCGAATTCATTCCCGCGCCGGATGTCTGATTTTCCGCGCCGGGGGCCGCGCCTTTGCCATTGACGCCGCCCGACCCCTTGCGTAAGACGGCGCACGTTCGGAAGGCACCTTCCGGGCAGCGAGATGCGCGGTGGTAGCTCAGTTGGTTAGAGTACCGGCCTGTCACGCCGGGGGTCGCGGGTTCGAGCCCCGTCCACCGCGCCATTCTCGCCCCCAAAGGTGCCCCGAAGGTTGATCCTGCGCGGTGGTAGCTCAGTTGGTTAGAGTACCGGCCTGTCACGCCGGGGGTCGCGGGTTCGAGCCCCGTCCACCGCGCCAGTTTCCGTCGCCCGCCCTTGAATGCCTGCCTCGCAGGCCAGCAGCGACGTGACGCCGCTGCCCCGCATCGGTCAGAGAAGGTCCAAGAGCCGGGCAGCCACGTCTTGCGGGTTGGCAAGAGCGGACCGGTCCTCACCTGGAAAGAACCGGGCACGGGTTGCGGTGGGCAACGGGGCCGGGGTCTCGATCAGGACGCGGGGCCCGTGTCTGGCGGTCTCGGCCTGCCAACTGGTGGCCAGCGCGATCTGGGCGGCCTTGCTGGCACCATAAGCCCCAAAGAACGGCTGACCAGCGCGGGGATCGTCCAGAAAAAGCGCCGTGCCGGCATGGGCGCGCAGCAGCGGCTCGATCATCGGGATCAGCATGCCCGTGGCGCGGGTGTTGGTGGCGATCGACTTTTCCCAGTCCTTCTGGTCAAGCGAACCTGCGGGCGCCAGCGGGGCTGCGTGGATGGCGGCATGCACCCATAGACCAAGCCCGCCCCAGCGGTCATGGATGCTTCGGCAAAGGTGGCGCATCGCGTCGTCATTTGTCACGTCCATCGGCGCCAGGGTCAGGGCCCCGGCACCGGGCAGGCCCTGCGCCTTCACGCGGTCGTCAAGCTCTTCCAGACCGCCCGCGGTGCGGGCCACGGCGACGACATGCCAGCCGCGCAGGGCAAGCTGCTCGGCAATGGCTGCGCCAAGCCCGCGCGAGGCACCGGTAACAAGCGCGATACTGGCGTTGGTCTTGTCGGTCACGGGTCAGTCCTTTCTGGCGGCGTTGGAACCTCCGGCGGGAGTATTTTTGCAATTGGCAAATGGCAAGGGGGTGCGGGGATCAGGCTCCGGGGCCGTATCCCGCGACCAGTTCGGCCTGCCGGGCGCGGACGATCTGGTGCAAAAGTCTGTCGGGCAGGGGCCGGTCGGGCGTGAAGAGGACGCCGGATTTCGAGGACTTGAAGGGCGTGCAGTCGATCAGCGGAATGACCGTGCCGGAATGGGGGTAAAGACCGAGGTGTCTGGCGAAGGCGGCGTAGCCTGCGACCATCTTGCCCTTCGGCCCCGGATGGCGGAAGCCGGGCATGGCGTAGGACATGCATTCGATGTGGTCGGGCAGGAGGGCCTTCAGGCGGGCGCGAAGCACGGTGAGGGCGGCCTGCTGGTCGGCAGGCAGGGCCGCGAGGTAAGTGTCGACCTCGGTGCTCACTCCGCCGCCTTCATCTCGAAGCCTTCCTCGATCTTGTCGGAAGGGGCCACCGGATAGTCACCCGAAAAGCAGGCGTCGCAGAAACTGGGGCTGGCGGCATCGCGGCCTGCGGCCTCGCCTGCAGCGCGGTAGAGGCCGTCGAGCGAGACGAATTTCAAGGAGTCGACGCCGATCCAGTCGCGCATCTCGTCTTCCGACATCGTGGCAGCAAGGAGTTTGGAGCGTTCGGGGGTATCCACTCCGTAAAAGCAGGGCCAGGCCGTCGGGGGCGATGCGATGCGGAAGTGGACCTCGGCGGCACCCGCCTCGAGGATCATGTCCTTGATCTTGCGGCTGGTGGTGCCGCGCACGACGCTGTCGTCGACCAGGATCACCCGCTTGCCCTTGATCAGCGCGCGGTTGACGTTCAGCTTCAGCCGCACGCCCATGTTGCGGATCGACTCGGACGGTTCGATGAAGGTCCGGCCCATGTATTGGTTGCGGATGATGCCCATTCCGAAGGGGATGCCGGATTCGTGCGCGTAACCGATGGCAGCCGGGGTGCCGCTGTCGGGCACCGGGCAGACCAGGTCGGCATCGACCGGGGCCTCGCGCGCCAGTTCGACGCCGATCTGGCGGCGGGTCTCATAGACCGAACGGCCACCGATGATGCTGTCGGGGCGCGAGAAATAGACGTTCTCGAAGATGCAGAATCGGGATTTGGCGGGGGCGAAGGGGCGGGTGCTCTCGACCTTGTTGCCTTCGATCACCACCATCTCTCCCGGCTCGATCTCGCGGATGAATTCAGCGC
>JANOER010000188.1:0-5499 GCA_031441285.1 Rhodobacterales bacterium | reverse complement strand
GCCGAGATGAAGACCGCCTATCTCGACTACGCGATGAGCGTGATCGTCTCCCGCGCGATCCCAGACCTGCGCGACGGGCTGAAACCGGTTCACCGCCGCATCCTTTTCGCGATGCACGAATCCGGCAACAGCCACGACAAGTCCTATCGCAAATCGGCCCGCCCGGTGGGTGACACGATGGGAAAATACCACCCGCACGGAGACAGTGCGATCTACGACGCCCTTGTACGGATGGCGCAGCCCTTCTCGATGTCGCTGAAACTTCTTGATGGGCAAGGCAATTTCGGCTCGATGGACGGCGATAACGCCGCCGCCATGCGCTACACCGAAGTCCGGATGGACAAGCCTTCGGCGTTTCTTCTGGCCGATATCGACAAGGAAACCGTCGATTTTCAGGACAACTACGACGGCAAGGACCGCGAACCCACCGTTCTGCCCGCCCGTTTCCCGAATATGCTGGTCAACGGCGCGGGTGGCATCGCGGTCGGCATGGCCACCAACATTCCGCCCCACAACCTGGGCGAAGTGATCGACGGCACCCTTGCGCTGATCGACAACCCAGACATCTCCATGGAACAGCTGATGGAGATCATCCCCGCCCCCGATTTCCCGACCGGCGCGCTGATCCTTGGCCGCTCGGGCGCGCGCAAGGCCTATCTGGAAGGGCGCGGCAGCGTCATCATCCGCTCGAAAACCCACATCGAGGAGGTTCGCAAGGACCGTTGGGCCATCGTCATCGACGAGGTCCCCTATCAGGTCAACAAGTCCGCGATGATCGAAAAGATCGCCGAGTTGGTGCGCGAAAAGCGGATCGAGGGGATCTCGAACATCGCGGACGAGTCCGACCGCATCGGTGTGCGCGTAGTGATCGAGCTGAAGCGCGACGCCACACCTGACGTGGTGCTGAACCAGCTTTTCCGCTTTTCGACCATGCAGGTCAGCTTCGGCTGCAACATGCTGGCGCTGAACGGCGGGCGGCCAGAACAGCTGACTCTTCGGGATTTCCTAAGCTATTTCATCACCTTCCGCGAGGATGTTGTCGCCCGCCGCACCGCCTTCGAACTGCGCAAGGCGCGTGAGCGCAGCCATGTCCTGTGCGGTCTTGCCGTTGCCGTCTCGAACGTCGATGAAATTGTCCGCACCATCCGCGCCAGCGCCGACGCGGCCGAAGCGCGCGAAAAGCTGATGACGCGCCGCTGGCCGGCCCACGACATCGTTGCCTATATCAAGCTGATCGACGATCCCGGCCACACGATCAACGACGACGGCACTTACAACCTTTCGGAAGTGCAGGCCCGCGCGATCCTTGATCTGCGCCTGCAGCGTCTGACCGCCCTTGGCGTCAAGGAGGTGACCGACGAGCTTGAAGAGTTGGCCGGCAAGATCAAGGACTTCCTTGACATTCTTTCGTCGCGCGACCGGATCATGGCGATCATTTCGGATGAACTTCGCGAAGTGCGCGCCCTGTTCGCGGTCCCCCGCCGGACTGAAATCGTCGACTGGTCCGGCGACATGGAAGATGAGGACCTGATCGAGCGTGAGGACATGGTCGTCACCATCACCTCGGGCGGCTACATCAAGCGCACTCCACTTGCCGAATTCCGCTCGCAGAACCGCGGCGGCAAGGGTCTGGCCTCGATGCAGACCAAGGACGATGATGTGGTCACCACGCTTTTCGTCGCGAATACGCACACTTGGCTGCTGTTCTTCACAACCGATGGCATGGTCTACAAGCTGAAGACCTGGCGACTGCCGCTTGCAGGACGCACGGCGAAGGGCAAGGCGCTGGTCAACATCCTGCCAATCGACGGCGGCGTGTCGATTGCCGCCCTCATGCCGGTGGACGTGCCCGAGGAAGACTGGGCCACGCTTCAGATCGTCTTTGCCACCTCGGATGGAGACGTGCGGCAGAACGACCTGTCCGACTTCACCAACGTCAAGCGCAACGGCAAGATCGCGATGAACCTGCCCGAAGGCGTGTTCCTGGTGAACGCGGCAATCGCCGATGATCAGGACGACGTGATGCTGGTGACCGAAGGCGGCCGGGCGATCCGCTTTTCGACCACAGACATCCGCGTGTTCAAGTCCCGGGGTTCAACCGGCGTGCGCGGCATCCGGCTTGCCGAGGGCGATCATGTGGTTTCGATGTCGATCATCCGCCATTTCGAAGCCGACCCCGCCGAACGCGAGGCCTACCTCAAGCAACGCCGGCTGATGGCCGGGGTGACCGAGGACGAGGCGGACGACGAAGAAGAAACCGTTGTAGCCGGCCAGCTTAGCACGGAACGCTATGCCGAGATGTCGGCCGCCGAAGATCTGATCCTTACGGTGACCAAGGGCGGATCCGGCAAGCTTTCCTCCAGCCACGACTACCCGGTCCGGGGCCGGGGCGGCATGGGCGTGAAGGCGATTTCGCCCGGCCCGCGCGGCGGGCGGATCATCGCGACCTTCCCGGTTGATCTTGCCGACCAGATCATGCTTGCAACTTCGACCGGCCAGTCGATCCGCGTGCCGGTTGACCAGATCAGCTTCCGCTCGCGCAGCGCCGGCGGGGTCCGGGTGTTCAACGTTGCCGCGGACGAAGACGTGGTCTCGGTCGCCAGGGTCGCCGATCAGGGGCCCGAAGGCGGCGCCGAGGCGGTACCGGTTGCCGGAAATGACCCTGCTTGAAACCCGGCTCGCGGCCCTTGCGGCCGCGGGCGAGACGGTGACCTACGGCGGCCTTGCCCGCGAGCTTGGCCTGCGCGTCGCAGAACTTTCCGCAGCACTTGAGGCCCTGATGGACGAGGATGCCGCCGCCGGCCGTCCGTTCCGGGCGGCGCTTTGCGCGCAGCGCCATTCGCCGCAGGGCCTGCCCGCCCCCGGCTTCTTCTTGAAAGCCGCAGAGCTTGGCGTAGACATCGGCGACCCGGCGACCTTTGCTGCAGAACAGCGCCGCCTTCTGACGCTGCACCGGCTGAATTGTGCATAGACGCAGATGAGACCTGCATTTACGACACATTTGCACAGAACCTCCATGCTGTATTGTGCGTGACCGGCAGCAGACCGGGCCAAAGGACAAGGAACCAGTGATGGACCAGATCAAGACCTACGCGCCGCTTGTTGCGCGGCTTTTCCTCGCCGCGATGTTTATTCCGGCGGGACTTTTCAAGCTTGGCGATGTCGCGGGCTTTACCGGCTACCTGACCTCGGGCGGGCTGCCCGCCTTATTGGCCTGGCCGACGATCATCTTCGAAATCGCGCTTGGCCTGTCGATGCTGGTTGGTTTCCAGGCCCGGATCATGGCGCTTCTCGGGGCCGGCTTCTGCCTTCTGGCGGCGGTTCTTTACCATTTCATCCCGGCCGATCAGATGCAGATGACGCTGTTTTTCAAGAACCTTGGCGTTGCGGCCGCTTTCCTGATGATCTTCGCCCACGGCGCTGGCAAGCCGGCGTTCGACAGGGTCTAGGTCCCGGGGCACCGGGGGCATTGCGCCCCCGGCTTTCCTTTTCCGTCGATCCGGCCTAAATCGAGCGGATGACAGAACCCCTTCACATCATCGGCGGCGGCATGGCGGGGTCCGAAGCCGCCTGGGCAGCCGCAAACCTCGGCGTCCCCGTGGTGTTGCACGAGATGCGGCCGACCGTCGGCACCTTCGCCCACCGCACTGGTCATTTCGCCGAAATGGTCTGCTCGAACTCGTTCCGATCGGACGACCACGAAAGCAACGCCGTCGGCCTGATCCATTGGGAAATGCGCGCAGCTGGCGGCCTGATCATGGAGATGGCCGAAAAGCACCGCCTGCCCGCAGGTGGCGCTTTGGCCGTCGACCGCGATCCCTTTGCCGCAGCGGTTACCGAACGGCTTAAGGCCCATCCGCTGATCTCGACGTCTTATGAGGAGGTTACCGAACTTCCCTCATCCGGGCACTGGATCATCGCCACCGGTCCGCTGACCAGCCCGGCCCTTGCGGAAAGCATTCGCCGGGCAACCGGAGCCGATGCTTTGGCCTTCTTCGATGCCATCGCCCCGATCGTCTACGCCGAAAGCATCGACATGGGTCAAGCCTGGCTGCAAAGCCGCTACGACAAGGGCGAAACCGAAGAAGAACAGAAGGCCTACATCAACTGTCCGATGACAAAGGACGAGTATGAGGCCTTCATCGACGCCCTGCTGGCCGCCGACAAAACCGAGTTCCACGAGGGCGAGACCGCCGGCTACTTCGACGGTTGCCTGCCGATCGAAGTGATGGCGATGCGCGGCCGCGAAACCCTGCGCTTTGGCCCGATGAAGCCCGTGGGCCTGACCAACCCGCACAATCCGATGAAGCCCTATGCTGTGGTGCAACTGCGCCGCGACAACAAGCTTGGCACGCTTTACAATATCGTCGGCTTCCAGACCAAGATGAAATACGGCGCGCAAATTGCTGTTTTCAGGATGATTCCTGGCCTTCAGGATGCCAACTTTGCCCGGCTTGGCGGCATCCATCGCAACACGTTCATCAACTCGCCCACGCTGCTTGACGATCAGATGCGCCTGAAATCGCACCCGCACATCCGCTTTGCCGGCCAGATCACCGGCGTCGAGGGCTATGTGGAAAGCGCTGCAATGGGGCTGCTGGCCGGCCGGATGGCCGCGGCAGAGATCGCGGGCCTCCGGCTGCTGCCCCCGCCTCCGGAAACCGCGATGGGCGCGCTTGTCACCCACATCACCGGCGGGGCCGAGGCGAAGACCTTCCAGCCGATGAACGTGAACTTCGGCCTTTTTCCCCCGATCGACGCCAAGGGCGGCCGCCGCGGACGCAAGGACCGCTACAAGGCCTATACCGACCGCGCAAAAGACGCTTTCACTGCATGGCTTTCGTAACCCGCTTCGCCCCGTCCCCGACCGGCCCGCTGCACCTTGGCCACGCCTATTCGGCGATGCTGGCGCATGACATGGCGCGGGCGGCGGGTGGGAGTTTCCTCTTGCGGATCGAGGATATCGACCGACAGCGCAGCAAATCCCAGTGGGAGGCCCAGCTGATCGACGATCTTACCTGGTTGGGCGTCTGGTGGGACGCCGAACCGATGCGCCAGTCCGACCGGATGCCCGCCTATGACGCCGTACTGGATGCGCTTTGGTTGCGGGGCCTGATCTACCCCTGCCTCTGCAACCGGCGCGACATCGAGGCCGCCCTGTCGGCGCCGCAGGAAGGGGTCGACCTTCGATCCGGCCCCGACGGCGCGATCTACCCCGGCACCTGCCGAAGCCGGATGGACTTTGAACGGACCTTTCCCGAAAGCCACCCAAGACCGCGTGATGCGACACTGCGGTTGCAGGTCAGCCTGACCAGTCTTGGCCCCTACGAGCACCGGATCGTCAGCCCCGAGGGTGGCTGGCGCAGCTTTGCAAGCTACCAGGAGACCGGCATCGGGCCAAACGGCGAACGCGGCCTGATCGAGTTCTCGCCCGAGGAGATCACCGATCAGGTCGGCGACTTTGTCGTGGCCCGTCGCGACATGGGGACGGCCTACCAT
>JANOER010000187.1:0-5580 GCA_031441285.1 Rhodobacterales bacterium | reverse complement strand
GCGCTGAATTTTGTTTCGGCGAAATTCTGGTCGCTGCGAAAGGCCAGGGGCGGGCCATGACCCCCATATCCTGGCACCGCCAGCACATGCTGCTTGCGATCGCGGGTCTGAGTGTCACATGCCTGATTGCGGGCATCATCTGGTCAAGCGACCGGGGGCTGGAGTTGACGGACGAGGCCTACTATCTTCTGTCCGCGATCCATCCCGATCAGATCAAGCTTTACATTTCGGCGCAGCATTGGGTGCTGGCGCCCCTGTGGTCCCTGACCGGCAGCCTGCAAGGGTTTCGGCTTCTTGGCGCGGCGATCCTGCTGGGTTCGGCGGCGCTGCTGGCTTTGGGGGCAACGCGGTGCCTGGCGCTTCTGACCGGGGGGGCGCCATCGGTGGCCACCTATCTGGGCGTCGCGGCGGCGGGGGGCGTCGGGGCGCTTCTGTACGCGGTCACGATTGCGCCGTCGCCGTCCTACAATCTTCTTGCGTCGGCAGGGGCCTATGGTGCGGCAGGATGCGCCTTGCTGGCAATGGATCGACGCCGCGCCGCCGGAACTGTCGCCTTCTGCGTGGTTTCAGGGGGATGGCTTGCGATATGCCTGATCAACAAGCCGTCTGCGGGCATCTGTGTCGGGCTGACCGTACTTGCCTTGGTCATTGGCCTGTTTTCGGACCGGCGAAAGTGGCTTGCCGTCGGTGCCGGGATCCTGGGCACGGTCGTGACCCTGACACTGTTCCTCCTGAGCCAGCCATCACTCCTGGCGGTTCAGGACAGCATCCGCGGCGGGCTTGACCTGTTCCGCATGGTGCAGACCGAGCCCGTGGCCGAGCGTCTGGTGCGCTACGCTGTGGGCATGCTGGTCTTTACCGTCAAGGCGCTGCTGGCTTTCGCACCTGCGGTGATCCTTGCCGCCGCCTTGCCGCGATATCCTCGGCGCGGGCTGGCCTTGTCGATGCTTTTTCTTGCGCTGTGCAGCATCATCATCGGGAAACACTACCAGGGCGGGATGACACAATATGTCGATGTCGCCGAGACGGCCTATGTCTTGCTGATCCTTGCCGTCGGCTTGGGTTTTCGAGGCTGGATCGGTCATCCCAAAGTTCGGCTCCTGGTCGCGGGCCTGATCATCCTGCCATTCAGCATTTCCATCGGAACCGGCAATTCGCTTTTCACGCAAGTGATCGTGGCACTGGCGCCGTGGACGATCCTTGCGACCCTACTGTGCCTGATTGGCAACCATGCGCCGGCCATCCGCCTGGCACAGACCGGGGTGACGCTTCTCTTGCTGACCGTAATCCCGGTGCAGGTCCTGACCAGCTATACGGCCGACCCCTATCATCTAAACGCCCCTCTGACCGACCAGTCCGAACCTGTGGCCGTCGGACGTCTCGGGACGGTCAGGGTCGACCCGGTTACCCTGCAACTCCTGGCCGACATGGACGCGGTCAGAACGACCTGCGCCATCCAGCCGGATGCCTACTTTCTGGGGCTTTACAACGTGCCGGGCCTGGCCCTGGTGTTGGATGCAATCCCGCCGGTGACGCCTTGGGTGGGCAACGCCGCCCAAACTGCAACCGTCCTGTCGAACTGGCAACCAAAGCCGAAGGATCAGGTGGTCCTTGCTTTGACGCCAGAAGCACAGGCCATCCGATCGGATCTGATGGAAGGCTTGCGGCGCGGGCCCGACCCCGGCACATATTGCGGAAGCGCCACTTTCCCCAAGGAAGCGACAAGGGTGGAATTCTGGTTGTCGCGCGCTTCGTCTCCCTAGACCTTTGGCGGCAAGCCCCGGCCTGCCTGCCTTCGGGTCCGGCTTCGCGGCGGCCGTCTTCGACGCGGGTGAATGTGCCGAAATCAAGGACCGGTTTTGCCCGAAACCCAGGCCCAGGGGTATCGTGACGGCCACGCCAGGGCGGATCTGACCAACGTCCTTCGACGCAGGCCAATGCGCGGGGCTTGGGCATGGGGCGGGGCGGGTTTCCCGCCTTGCCGGCACCTCCGGGGCGGGCTTACCCTCTGGCTGACGCAACCGAAAGGCCAATGCCATGCGCGCGCTCCTGACGATCCTTCTGGCCACGACGGCCCTGCCGGCCCTGGCCGACACCATCCTTGCGACCAGCCGGATCACCGCGGTCACGGTCTATCCCGACGGCGCGCGCCTGACCCGCGAGGTCAGCTTTTCCGCGCCCTCGGCCGGACGCCACGATCTGCTGGTCACCGACCTTCCCGCCGACAGCCAGCCCGGTCTGATCCAGCTTGCCCCCGGCGATGGCGTTGCGCTGGGCGCCTTCAACCTGCGCGCAGACCGCCTGCCCCCGCGCGAAGACCCGCTGACCCCGGATCAAGAGGCCGCCAAGGCCGAGGTCAAGGCGCTGGAGGCGGCCGAGGTCACGGCCGTTCTGGCGCTTGAGAGCGTGCAGGCCGGTGTCGATGCCGCCGAAGCGCAGGTGCGGTTCCTGTCCTCCTTCTCCGGGGCGCTGCCGGACGGGGCGACGCCCGACACGATCAAGTCGATGGCCGTGATGATCGGCGCCGAGACGCTGGCCGCCCGTCAGGCCGCGCTGGCGGCCCGCGCAGGTCTGTGGCCCGCGCAGGCGGTGCTGACCGACGCGCAGAAGGCGCTGGCCAAGGCCCGTGCCGCCCTTGACGCGCTGCCCTCGGCGGACATGGACTACACCGCGCTTTCGGTCGCCCTGTCCGCCACGGAAGCCGGCGATCACAGCGTGACCATCACCCAATACGTCGCCGCCGCCAGCTGGCGGCCGTTCTACGACCTGAACCTGACCCGCGAGGGCGGCGATGCGATGGCGTTCAACCGGTCGGTCCTTGTCACCCAGTTTACCGGCGAGGACTGGTCGGGGGTTGACCTGACCCTGTCCTCCTCACGCCCGGCAGAGCAAGCCGCGCCCTCGACCCTCTGGCCGGAATTGCGCTGGATCGAACCCGAGGTCGACGAGGAAGACCTTGCCCGCAAGTCGATGAGCGACAGCGCGGTGATGGAGGCCGAACCGGAGGTCATGGCCGAAGCCGCCCCCGCCCCGATCAGCGCCGGGGCAGCCCTGGAGGGCGACACCGTGGTCTACATCTACCCCGAACCTGTGACTGTCGCCTCGGGGGCCGAAGACCTGCGGCTAGCGCTGGACAGCCTGGACTTCACGCCCGTGGTCAGGGCCTTTGCCGTCCCGCGCGCCGACCGCACCGCCTTTGTCATGGCCAGCTTCACCAACGCCAGCAGCGAGCCGCTTTTGCCGGGCGAGGCGATGCTGTTTCGCGAAGGCGTGCTGGTCGGGACGACCTGGCTCGACGTGATCGCGCCCGGCGTGGAAACCGACATCGGCTTTGGCGCGATCGACACCCTGCGGATCAAGCGCGAGATGCCGAAGCGGGCGACCGGCGAAAGCGGGGTGTTCACCACCTCGAACCAGTTGACCGAAAGCGCCATCATCACCGTCGAGAACACCGGCGACCAGGCCTGGGCCGTCCGGCTGCTGGATCAGGTGCCCTATTCCGAACAGGACGATCTGGAGCTTGCGTTGACCGCAAACCCCGAACCGACGGAAACCGATGTCGATGGCCAGCGCGGCATTCTTGCGTGGGAGTTCGACCTTGCCGCCGGGGCCAAGGAGACGATCACCCTGGAACATGCGCTCAACTGGCCCGAAGGGATGGAATTGCGCTGATTCCCGCCAAAGACTTTCCGGACCAAAGGCCGGGCCATCGCGCCCGGCCTTTCGCGTTTCGCCGGCAAGATCCGCGCTGACGGCACGTCAGAATGTTTCATGACGCCACGTCATGGTGACGTGAACGTCAACTGGTCTGGTAACAGGGGTTCGTGGTCCGCATTTGCCCGGTTCGGATGCAACCCAACCAGCGAGTGACCCATGCCTGCAGATGACCAGAAAGATCTCATGACGATCCGCGAGATGTGCGACGCCCATGATGTGACCCCGCGGACCTTGCGCTTTTACGAAGCCAAGGAGCTGCTTTCGCCGCTGCGCGAGGGCACTCGGCGGCTGTTCACCCGTCGCGACCGCGCCCGGCTGAAGCTGATCCTGCGGGGCAAGCGTTTCGGCTTCAGCCTCGAAGACATCCGCCAGATGCTGGACCTTTACGGGCCCGACGGGTCAGACTCCGCGCAATGGCTGCGGACCTTCGATCTGGCCAAGGCGCGCCTTGCCACGATGGTTGCCCAACGCGACGAACTTGAGGTGGCCATTGCCGACCTGACTGCGGAATTGGCCCTTGCGGCCGAAAAGGGGCTGGTCCCCCGCATGGCGGCCTGACGAGATCCTCTGCGCCCCGCGCAGAGACCGGACTAAAGGGAAGAGGAAAGACAAGATGCCCACTTACAAAGCCCCCGTGAAAGACATGCAGTTCCTTCTGCATGAGGTCCTGAAAATCAGCGAGGCCGACATTTCCGGCTATTCCGACCTGGACCGCAGCTTTACCGAGGCGGTCTTCGACGAGGCGGCCAAGGTCGCCTCGGACATTCTTGCGCCCCTGAACGCGGTCGGCGACCGTGAGGGCTGCGTGCTGGAAAGCGGGGTGGTCCGCACTCCCACCGGTTTCAAGGCGGCCTTCGACGCGGTCCGCGACGGCGGCTGGACAGCGCTTGACGCCGCGCCAGAGTTTGGCGGGCAGGGACTTCCCTACCTCATGCACACGGCGGTGAATGAAACCTTCGTGTCGGCCAACATGGCCTTCAACATGTATCAGGGCCTGACCCACGGCGCCTATTCGGCGATTCATGTCCATGGCACGGACGACCAGAAGCGGAAATGGTTGCCAAAGATGGTGTCCTGCGAATGGACCGGCACCATGAACCTGACCGAACCGCATTGCGGCACCGATCTTGGGCTGATGCGCACAAAGGCGGACCCGCAGGCGGATGGCAGCTACAAGATCACCGGGCAGAAGATCTTCATCTCGGCCGGCGACCATGACATGGCGACAAACATCGTCCATCTGGTGCTGGCCAAGGCCCCCGGCGGCGGCGAAGGCACCAAGGGCATCAGCCTTTTCATCGTGCCTAAGGTGTTGGTCAACGACGACGGCAGTCTTGGCGCCCGCAACGCGGTGTCGGTCGGCAAGATCGAAGAGAAGATGGGCATCCACGGCAACGCGACCTGCGTGATGAACTATGACGGGGCGACCGGCTGGCTGCTGGGCGATCTCCACAAGGGCATGAAGGCCATGTTCACCATGATGAACGAGGCCCGGCTTGGCGTGGCGCTGCAAGGCTACGCGGTTGCCGAGGCGTCCTATCAGAATGCGGTGGCCTATGCGAAGGACCGCCTGCAGGGCCGTGACGTGACCGGGGTGAAGAACCCGGACGGCCCCGCCGACCCGCTGATCGTGCATCCCGACATCCGCCGCAACCTGATGGACCAGAAAAGCTTTGTCGAAGGCGCGCGTGCATTGACCTTCTGGGGGGCGCATCTGATCGACCGTTCGGTCCGGATGGGCGACGCCGAAGCGGAAGGGATGATTTCCCTGCTGACCCCGGTCATCAAGGGCTTCCAGACCGACAAGGGCTTCGAGATGGCGGTGGCGGCGCAGCAGGTCTATGGTGGGCATGGCTATATCGA
>JANOER010000186.1:0-7631 GCA_031441285.1 Rhodobacterales bacterium | reverse complement strand
CCAGATGAAGCGGCCAAATCCCCTGTTTCGGAACATGACGTCGAAAGCGGCGTCCACGCCGATGATCTTCATCGTGCTGGTGGTGTTCATCGGCAGCACCCTCTGGACCGTTGCGTCATCCTTTACCAACATCAAGACGCTGCCGATCTTCACCCCGCGCGAATTCTATGATGCCTGGGTGGGATGGGACCAGTATGTCAGGCTGTGGAACACGCCGCGCTGGATCACCTCGATCACCAACCTGGCGATCTACGGGATTTTCTACTCGGGCTTTGCCTTTGTCATCGGTTTCCTTCTGGCGGTGCTGATGGATCAGAAGATCCGCGCCGAGGGGGTGTTCCGCACCATCTATCTTTATCCCTTCGCGCTGTCGTTCATCGTGACCGGCAAGGTCTGGGCCTGGATCCTGAACCCGGCCTTCGGTCTGGAAAAGTCGGTGAGGGACCTTGGCTGGGCGACGTTCTCGTTCGACTGGCTGACCAATCGCGACATGGCGATCTACACCGTGGTCATCGCCGGCCTGTGGCAAGGCACCGGCCTTGTGATGGCGCTTATGCTGGCGGGCCTGCGCAGCATTGATGACGAGATCTGGCGCGCCGCGCGCGTCGATGGCATCCCCAAGTGGCGCACCTACCTGCAGATCGTCGTGCCGATGATGCGCCCGGTGATGATCACGATCTTCGTCATTGTCGCGTCGGGTTCGGTGCGGGTCTACGACCTGGTGCTGGCCCTGACGCAGGGCGGCCCGGGAAACTCGTCGCAGGTGCCGTCGATGTATATCTACGAAAAGCTGTTCGTGGGCGCGCTTGCGCAAGGCACCGCCGCTTCGCCGGTGCTGTTGCTTGCGACCGCCATCATCCTGATCCCCTGGATCGTCGTCGAATTCGGCAAGAAGAGCAGGGGGTAAGTCCATATGGCCAATGCATCCGCCATCAATCCGTCGGGCGCAAAGCCCCAGCCGCTGTTGGCGCCCGGTCGGGTTGCGCTTTATGCGGCGCTGATCCTGACCTCTATCTACTACCTGATCCCGCTTTACGTGATGATCATCACCTCGCTGAAGGATCTCGACATGATCCGCGAGGGCAACATCTTCGTGCCGACGCTGCGGCCGACGATGGACGCCTGGGTCAAGGCCTGGTCGCAGGCCTGCACCGGGCTGAACTGCACCGGACTTGCACCGGGGTTCTGGAATTCGGTCTTCATCACGATCCCTTCGGTCATCGTCTCGATCGCGGTCGCGTCGATCTCGGGCTATTCGCTGGCGAACTGGCCGTTCAAGCTGGCCGAATGGTGCTTTACCATCCTGCTGGTCGGATCGTTCATTCCCTATCAGGTGTTCCTCTACCCCCTGGTCATCATCACCCGCGAGATGGGGATCTATTCCACGCTCTACGCGGTCGTCTTCGTCCACACCGTCTTTGGCCTGCCGATCCTGACGCTCTTGTTCCGCAACTACTTCGCCTCGCTGCCCGAGGAGCTGTTCAAGGCGGCGCGCGTGGATGGGGCCGGCTACTGGCGGATCTTCTTCCGGGTCATGATGCCGATGTCGCTGCCGATTTTCACCGTGGCGGTGATCCTGCAAGTCACGGGGATCTGGAACGACTTTCTCTTCGGCGTGATCTATGCCGGGCCGACCAACTACCCGATGACGGTGCAGTTGAACAACATCGTCAACTCGCTACAGGGCGTGAAGGAATACAATGTCGAGATGGCGGCGACCATCCTGACCGGCCTCGTGCCCCTGACCATCTACTTCCTCTCTGGCAAATACTTCGTCCGCGGCATTGCCGCCGGCGCGGTCAAGGGCTGATCCTCATGCATTCTGTCTCGGTCAAGAACCTCACGCTGAACTTCGGAGCGGTCTCCGTCCTGAAAGAGCTGAACCTCGATGTCGCGGAGGGCGAGTTCGTCGTGCTCCTCGGCCCGTCTGGCTGTGGCAAGTCGACGCTTCTCAATTGCCTTGCGGGGCTTCTGGACATCTCGGAAGGCGAGATCTGGATCAAGGGCAAGAACGTCACCTGGGCCGAACCCAGCGAGCGTGGCATCGGGATGGTGTTCCAGTCCTATGCGCTTTATCCGCAGATGACGGTCCGGGGGAACCTGACCTTCGGCCTGAAGATCGCGAAGATGCCCAAGGCCGAGATTGATCAGCGGGTGGCCCGCGCCGCCGAGATCCTGCAGATCGGGCCGCTGCTGGACCGCAAGCCCGGCGCGCTGTCGGGCGGGCAGCGCCAGCGGGTGGCGATCGGCCGTGCGCTGGTGCGCGACGTCGACGTGTTCCTGTTCGACGAGCCCTTGTCGAACCTTGACGCCAAGCTGCGAAGCGAACTGCGGGTCGAGATCAAGCGCCTGCACACGCGGCTGAACAACACCATGGTCTATGTGACCCATGACCAGATCGAAGCGCTGACCCTGGCCGACCGGATCGCGGTGATGAAGGGCGGGGTGATCCAGCAACTGGCCGATCCGCAAACGATCTACAACAAGCCGTCGAACCTGTTCGTTGCGGGCTTCATCGGCAGCCCGTCAATGAACTTCCTGGCAGGGCAAACGGTTGACGCAGGCAAGACCTTTGTCTTCGGGGATACCAGGATCGACCTCAAAGGCTATGACGGTGGCGCGGTGCTGGAACGGGATCAGGCGATCCTTGGCGTCCGGCCCGAACACATCACGGTGTCCTCGACGGCCCAGTCCGGTCCGTCGATCGCTGCAGAGGTCGAGATCGACGAAAACCTGGGGGCCGACAGCCTGCTGTGGCTGAAGGCCGGGACCAAAAGCATCTGCGTGCGCGTGCCGGTCGAAGGACGATTGCCGGCGGGAACCAAGGTTCACCTTGGTCTTGATATCGCCAAGGCCTCGCTTTTCGATGCAAAGACCGAACAGAGGATCTGATGTCTGATCTTGCCGGGGTCTGGACGCTTTCCGACGAAAGCGGGGTCCATGTCGTGCCGTTCGACCTGCCCGGCGACGGGGTCAGCGCGCTGCATCGGGCGGGGGTGATCCCCGATCCCTACTGGGGACGCAACGAATACGACTGTCGCTGGATCAGCGAACGCGACTGGCTGGCGCGGCGGTCCTTTGACCACGACGGCGGGCCGGCCGATCTGGTGATCGAAGGTCTTGATACCGTGGCCGAAGTGCGGCTGAACGGCGTGACGGTCCTGACCGCAGCCAACGCGCACCGGCGCTGGCGGGTGGACGTCACGGGCGGTCTGCGCCGGGGTGCGAACGAGATCGAGATCCTGTTCCGCAGCCCCGTGCGCGAGGCGGCGGCCCGTCAGGCCCAGATGCCGTTCTACATCCCCTATCAGCAAGTGAACGGTCCGATCCCGCACGCCAACATGCTGCGCAAACCGCAAAGCGATTTCGGCTGGGACTGGAACATCGCGCTGGGCGGGTTCGGGGTCTGGAGTGCCGTCCGGCTGGAGCCGAAGGGCCCTCGGATCGGTGACATTCTTGTTGGTCAGACCCACGGCGACGGGTTTGTGGAAGTTGCGCTGACGGTTCATGCGAATACTGCGGAAGTGACTGCAACGCTATGCAACGAAACACAAAGTGCCGCTGTGGTGGATGGGGTCGCCCGGCTGGTCCTGACCCTGCGCAACCCCGTGCTTTGGTGGCCTGCCGGTCTTGGCGCGCAAGTGCTGCACGACCTGATCGTGACCGGCGGAAGTGCGCGCGCGACCCGCAAAGTTGGTCTGCGCGACATGGCCCTGGTCTCGGAACCCGATGCGGCGGGGCGGTCCTTCGGGATGCGGGTGAACGGCTGGCCGGTCTTCGCGCGCGGGGCGAACTGGATCCCGGCGGATGCGCTGCACGGGCGGATCACCGTCGACGGCGTTCGGGGCCTCCTGCAATCGGCCGTTGACGCCAACATGAACATGATCCGCGTCTGGGGCGGCGGGCGGTATGAGCCGGACTGGTTTTACGACCTGTGTGACGAGATGGGGCTGATGGTCTGGCAGGACTTCATGTTCGCCTGCCACCTTTACCCGTCCACGCCCGGATTTCTGGCCGAAGTGGGGGCCGAGGTCCGCGACGTGGTGGCGCGGATCGGCCACCACGCCTGCCTGGCACTTTGGTGTGGCGACAACGAATTGATCGGCGCGCTGAACTGGTTCCCGGAAGCGCGCAAGGACCGCGACCGCTATCTGGTGAACTATGACCGGCTGAACCGGACGATCGAAGCGGCCTTGCTGGAAACCCAGCCGGGTGCCAATTGGTGGCCCTCCTCGCCGTCGCCCGGCCCACTGGCCTTTGGCGACGCGTGGCATGACGACACCTCCGGCGACATGCATTTCTGGTCGGTCTGGCACGAGGGCCGGGATTTCGACCATTACAGCGATGTCAGCCCCCGGTTCTGCAGCGAGTTCGGGTTTCAGTCCTATCCCTCGCTCTCGGCGATCAAGACTTTCGCCGATCCGAAGGACTGGAACATTGCCAGCCCGGTGATGGAAAGCCACCAGAAGAACCCCGGCGGCAATGCCCGCATCGCCGAGACGATGTTCCGCTATTTCCGCTTTCCGGTGGATTTCCCCAGCTTCGTCTACGTCTCCCAGGTCCAGCAGGGCCTGGCGATCAAGACGGCCGTCTCGCATTGGCGCAGCCTGAAGCCGCATTGCATGGGCACGCTTTACTGGCAACTGAACGACACCTGGCCGGTCTGCAGCTGGTCAAGTCTTGACCACGGCGGGAACTGGAAGCTTATGCACCACATGGCAAAGGCGTTCTTCGCCCCCGTCACCGTGGTTGCGGTTCCAGAAGCCTTGGGGATCACGCTTCGGTCGGTGAATGATGGCCCCCTGCCGGTGACGATCACCGTCACCGCCCGCGCTGCAAGCATGGACGGTTCGACCCGGACCCTGGCCGAGGCGACGGTCACGGTTCCGACCGATGCAGCGCTCCCGGTTCTGACCCTGCCCGCCGGCGCGGTGCGCCCGGACGAGGTTCTGGCCTTTGCCTGGACCGGCGATGCGGCGGGGTCCGACGTGTTCGCGCCACGGCCCTGGAAGGCCTATGACCTTCTGCCCGCGGGCCCTGAAACCAAGGTTCGACAGGACGGAGAGATCTGGAAATTGACGATACAGACCAAGGCTCTCGCGCCGTTTGTTGCGGTAGAGTCTGAAGTTCCGGGCCGGTTCTCGGCCAATGCCGTGACGCTTCTTCCCGGCCAGCCGGTGACCATCACCTTCACCCCCGATACCCCCGCGGCGATGCCCGCTTTCACTGTCCGAGACCTCCATTCCGCCACCTATGGCGGCTGACGAAAGGCAACATGATGTTCGCATACCAGCTTTATTCCTCCCGCAACTTCCCCCCAATGGACGCAACTTTCGCGATGCTGGCCAAGGCCGGCTATGCCGCAGTCGAAGGCTATGGCGCGCTTTACGCCGATGATGCCGCCGTTGAGGCCACCAAAGCCGGGCTTGCGGCAACCGGCCTGACCATGCCGACCGGGCATTTCGGCCTGGGACAACTGGAAACCGAGGTGGACAAGGTGTTGTCCATCGCCAGGTCATTGAAGATGGAGCGAATTTACTGCCCCCATGTCTCGGCCGAAGACCGCCCGACCGACGCTGCGGGCTGGACCGCCTTCGGGGCGCGGCTTCAGGCGGCGGGCGCGCCCTACAAGGTGGCGGGCTACGGGTTTGGCTGGCACAACCATGACTTCGAATTCGTGGCGCTGGCCGACGGGTCCATGCCGCAGGACCGCATCTTTGAAGGCGGGCCGGGTCTGGAATGGGAAATCGACGTGGCCTGGGTAATCCGCGCCGGCGCAGATCCCCTGGCCTGGATCGACCGCTACAAGGACCGGATCACCGCAGCACATGTGAAGGACATCACGCCGGCTGGCCAGAACCCGGACGAGGACGGCTGGGCCGATGTCGGTCATGGCACGGTGGACTGGACGGCGATCATGGCCGCGCTGCGCGCGATCGGAGTACGGCACTTCGTCATGGAACACGACAATCCGAAGGATCACGCGCGCTTTGCGACGCGGTCCATCGCATCCGCAAAGACATTCTGAGGGACGGGAAAAATGGCAAATCTGGGCATAGGCATCATCGGCTGCGGCAACATTTCGACCAGCTATCTGCGGCTGGCCCCCTTGTTCAAAGGCTTGAAGGTCCGCGCGGTCGCTGACCTCAACCCTGACGCCGCCAAGGCACGGGGCAAGGAGTTCGACGTCAAGGCCCAGTCGGTCGAGGACCTGCTGGCCAACCCGGAGGTGGACGTGGTGATCAACCTCACCATCCCGGACGCCCATTTCGGGGTGACCAAGCGGATCCTCGAGGCGGGCAAGCACCGGCGTGCTTGTATGACAGCGTGCAGCCGACGCCGTGCTCGTAGTTCACGTTCGCGCACATGCGCTCGCCGTGACACCTACACGCGTTAGAGCCCTGGTCGGAGGCCGTGTGGAACACGAGCTTCGTCACGTTGTCTTCGGCTCCGTGACAGTCCACTCCATCCTCGTGAGATTCGGCTTCAGGTGGATGATCGGCAGGCCGACTTCGCGAGCATACATGACCGTCGTACGCGTCCCGCCTGCGCTGCCATCCCATGCCGCAATGAGCCTGCCGCTAGGCGACGCCATGGCGCGGTTCACCATCACGCGATCACGATGAATGTACTTATGATTCGAGTGGCCCCCTGGCGCGCAGACGAGCTTCGTGACGGCGTCGTGCTCGAGGAGCCTGCGGTAGCGCAGCCTCGAGACCTCGGGCCAGGACAGTTCCTGACCCTCGAACGGGATCGCCGCCGTCACGAGGAAACCGAGCTCGATCGCCTCCTCGGCCAGGATCATGTCGAAGCCCAGCGCCATGCCGGAGACGACCTCGTCGGGATCTTCACGGAGAAGAACCTCGCGCGTGACGGCGCGGAGCGCGTTGCTCACGGGTCCGTTCATGTTGTACTCGCCACCGAGTTTGAGCGGCCTGTGACCCGTGCCGGCCAGGATCATGAGTCACCCGAGAGCGGGTTCTTCTTGCCGGCCTTCAGCGCCCCGCCTCTCGTCGCGATCGTCATGAACCTCGGGTCGATCGGCGATCCGACCCACAAGACGATGGCGTCGATGTCGGCCGGAGCGACCCACCAGTCGAGGCGCAGGTCGAAGGTGTGGTGGCCTCCGCGAGGGAGATCGAGCTTCTTCCATGGCGCGAAGGGACCCGACTTGTGTGAAGGCACCTCGTCCGGACGCAGTTCCAGCATGCAGCATCGGGCCCCGTCCGCCCACGACTTCCAGAACTGGATCGTGCGCTGACCGCCCTGCTCGTCCAGCGCCTTCACGAGCGATGGAAGTGGCCTTCGGATGGCCTGGATCCCGTAGATTGTCTCTTCCACAACGCCCTCGCTGGACCCCTTCTAGCATCCACCCACGACGTCGCGGTTACTTGTCGGACCCGTCCTCTATCATGCGCACTTCACGCGGGACGGCTGTCTGCCCCCCGAGGAACACGGCAACGAAGGAGCACGAAGTGGGCAAGATCATTGGAATCGACCTCGGGACCACGAACTCGGTCGTCGCCATCGCGCGCGCGAATGGCACCGAAGTGCTGCGCGATGCGCATGGCCGCGCGATGCTGCCCTCCGTCGTCGCCTATGGCGAGACGATCCTGGTCGGCCATGAGGCG
>JANOER010000185.1:0-6544 GCA_031441285.1 Rhodobacterales bacterium | reverse complement strand
AGGTGCGCGGCGACCGCTATTGTTCGGTCTGGCCGCCGTCGGATCGCCGGGCCTGCTATGACGTGGCCCGCAGGGGCATTGATCTGCGCTTCACAGCGGATGGTGGAACCGAGACGGTTGGTCGCTACGCCGATCTTCAGTGACCGGTGGCCTGCCTGCCCGCCTGACACGTGATCCCGGATCCGCAGGGGTCCGGCCGCCACGTGCTGCCGGGCCGCGACAGTTCCTCATTTATGCCGCACTCGTCGGCTTTCAGGGCTTGCGACAGTCAAAGATGCGGAAATCGCGTTGGCAAAGCGCCCACGGTGACTGGCGGGAACCCCCGCTGGCTGATAGCGAGACGGCAACGGAACAAGGGATGGGCGGCCGCGACGATGGACGAGCAAGACGAAGACGAGGATGGTGGCATCTGGCCGGAACTGGTCGGGATCGGACTGACGCTTGCTATCGTGGTCGCTTTGCTGGGCTACATCGGTTGGCTGCATCCGATCGGTGACCTTCTTGCCGTCGGGCGGGGATACGCTGTTGCGGCGGTTCTGGTCCTGGCAATTGCCGCATCGTTTCTCGGGATGCGGGTGGCGGCCTTCTGGTCGATCCTGTTCGCACTGCTTGCCGGGACGCCGGTGGTGCTGGCGACACTTTGGCCGGGCCCGTCCGGGCTGTTCGCGCTGTATCAAAAAAACCTGCGTTTCGACAATGCCGAGCTGGCAGCCGTTGAGGTGGACATCCGCCGCGCCAACCCCTTGGCGCTGACCGTGCAAGAACTGTCGGACCCGAACCGCGCGCTCTTTTCGGGGCTTTCGGACCTGTTGCCGCATCAGCATGTCTGCACGTTTTCCGGCGTCGGCGGAGTTGGCATCGCAACCCGGCTGACGCCCGTCCCCGGTGCGGTGGTCTGCGCGCAAGGTCTTGCGGCGATGCAGGTCAACTGGCAGGAAAAGCAGGTGTGGATCGTGTCGGTGCATCTGAACTGGCCCTGGCCTTTCGGTCAGTCGGACCAGGTTGCCGAACTTCTGCCGGTGCTGGCGGCGCTTGAAGGACCGGTGGCCATGGCTGGCGACTTCAACATGGTCCGCTGGGGACACAGCGTGCGCAGCCTGGCCGAGGCGGCGCGGACGACCCCCGCCGGGCCGTCAACCGGCACATTCCTGCGGTTCGACCCGCTCTTGCGGCTGCCGATCGACCATGCTTTCGCAACGGCTGGCGGACGGATCGAACTGCGCGAAGCACTGGGGTCCGATCATCTGGGCCTTCTGGTCCTGCTGGAACCCTGAGGCGCGATCACGACGGTGTCCGCGGCGCCGCTTCGTCGGCCCTGTTCCCGCTTAGCCAAGCAACCGCTGATCGAACGGGTAAGTTGTCAGCGTCTCGCAACCGGTTTCGGTGATCAGCACCTGATCTTCCAGCTTGATCGAGAACTCCCCGCCCTCGGGACTGACCAGCGCCTCGACACACAGCACCATCCCCGGCTCAAGCGCCGCATCAAAGGCGCCGGGCATCCAGCCGTCGGGATAGTGGACATAGGGCCATTCATCGCACAGCCCGACGCCGTGCATCTTGCAGCTGTATTTCTGCGCCCGGTATTGCGGGTCCAGCTGGTGGCCCTGAAGCACCAGTTCTTCGATCATCACTCCGGGCCGCAGCCGCGCCTTGTGGTCGGCGATGTGGTCCAGCGCGTGATGAAACGCGCTGACCATCGCATTCGACGGTCTTGTTTCGCCAATCCACCAGGTCCGCGAAATGTCGATGCAGAAGCCATAGGCGCCGATCAGGTCGGTGTCGAAGGCGACGATCTCGTCCGGTTGCACGATCCGCGGCCCGCATTCCTGAAACCAGGGGTTGGTGCGGGGGCCTGATGCCAGAAGCCGCGTCTCGATCCACTCGCCGCCGCGCCGGATGTTTGCCGCGTGAAGTTCGGCCCAGATTGCATTCTCCGAGACGTTGCCCTTTGGCACCTCTGACCGCGTGAAGGCCTCCATCTCGGCGATACCGGCCTCGCAGGCGTGGTGCGCGCAGCGCATCGCAAGGATTTCGTCCGGCGTCTTGACCGCGCGGACGCGTTCGGTGACCTCTTCGCCTTCCTCGACGCTGAACCCGATCGCCTCCAGCGCGCGCAGGCCGTGGATCATGATCTTGTCGACCGCCAGCCGCCGGTTCAAGCCTGCATGCGCGCGCATCACCTCGTCGACCTGGGCGGCGAAGCCCTGGGCGGCCTGCGCACCCCGGTCGCCGGTGGAGTTGTAAAAGAACGTCGCCCCCGACCGCAGTTCCTTGACCAAGGGGTTGAAGGTCACCAGGAACGGCGAGTTCTTGTATTCCCACATCACCATGTGCCCGTCGGCGCACAGAAGACAGGCGCGGAACGGGTTGTGCATGTTCCAAAGCTGCATGTTGGTGGTGTCGGTGGCATAGCGGATGTTCAGGGGATCGAACATCAGCAAGGCACCGTAGTCGCGTGCCACAAGGCCGGCGGTCAACCGTGCCCAGCGGTCGTGGCGCATCCGGCCAAGATCCGGCAGCGCCAGCCCTGCCGCCGCCCATTCGCCAAAGGCAAGTTGCGTCGGCCCGATTTCCACCCGGTCGTTCAGGTTCGGGCTGCCGTCGCCCAGCACGGCCCCGCGGGTCGGGTCGATCTTGCGGCGGTCGCGGTGCCAGTCGGTCATCAGGGCCTCCCTTTGCCGGCAAGCTTGCCCCGGCGGGTTCCCGCCGCTGCGCCGCCCGCGACCCGTGGTGTCGCAAACCGCTCGGCTTGCAGCCAAAGGCGTCGCGTGGTCAAAGACCTGCATGGTGAACCCGATGCAAGACAGTCCCATCCTGCAAGACCGGTTGCTCCTGCAGCCCTGGGTCGATCCTGCGACCCGGCGGTTGCCCGGCATCCAGCCGGTGCAGGGGCGCGACTGGCTGCGTGTGGACGAGGTCTACGCCGGCCAGATGGCGCTGCGCGACCGGCTGATCGCCGCACAGCCGGGGGTCGTGCATGCCCTTCTGCCAAAGGCGCGTCCTGCCGCCGACGAGCTTTACGCCACTGTGTTGGACTGGCTTCGCGCTGAGCCCGGCTTCACAATGGCGCCCGACACGGTCCGCAGGCCCGATGGTGTCACGGTCCCGCTTGATCCCGGCCAGCCGCTCTTGACCCTGGGCAGGCTTGTCCAGCAGGATCTGTGCCTGATGCAGGCGGAGGGTGACGAATACGACCTGACCGGCGCGATCCTGTGCTTTCCGGCCAGCTGGACCCTTGCACAGAAGATCGGCCGCCCGATGACCGGCATCCACCAGCCGGTGGAGATCTACGATGCCGCCCTTGCCGCCCGCGTCCACCGCCTGTTCCAGACGATCCGCCCGGAACAGCCGCTTTGGCGGATGAATTTCTTCACCTATGACGACTGCATGCTGCACCGCCCCCGGGTCGAGGGCGACTACCGCCAGCAGCCCCTTGGGCGCGCCTATGTGCGCTGCGAACGCCAGACGCTTCTTCGGCTGCCGCTGTCCCAGGCCGTGGTGTTTGCGATCCATACCATTATCGTCGATGCCGCTCAGTTGACCGAAGCTGAGTTCGACGCGCTGCGCGCAGCCCTGCACTAAAGGTCTGGAATGGCTGGAATGATCCGCAGAAGCCTGCTTGCCGGAGGTGCCGCCGCCGCTGCCCTTGGCGCCTTCGCCTGGTGGCGGCAAGGCGGCGATGCGGCCGAATTTGCCTATGGGACGGACCCCCGCCAGCGGCTGGACATCACCCTGCCCAGCGGTGCCGGACCGTTTCCGGTGCTGGTCATGGTCCATGGTGGAGCGTTCCGGATCGGCGACAAGTCCGACCTTCCGGTGCCGGCTGACCTGTTGTCCGATGGGATCGCGGCGGTTCGGGTCAACTACCGGCTGTCGGGCACCGACCTTTGGCCCGCTCAGGCCGGGGATATCCTGGCCGCGATCGTGTTCCTGCAACGTCAGGGGGCGTCGCTTGGGCTTGATCCGTCGCGCATCGTTCTTTTCGGCCAGTCGGCTGGGGCCTTTCTGGCGGTGTCGACGGCGCTGAGCCTTGTCGAGGTCGGCCTGCCTCCGCGCGGGGTGGTCAGCCTGTTCGGGCCGATGGATTTCTCGACGATGGACGCGGATCTTGGCACGCTGGGCCGGACCCTGGCGACGGGGGCGACCGATGCTGCCGACAGCCCGGAAAGCCAGCTTCTGGGCTTTGCCGTCGGCGATGACCGCGCAGCGGCACGCGCGATGGGGCCGATCGGGCGGCTGGACCGCCTGCGCGAACCCTTGCCGCCGATCTTCATCCGCCATGGCGATGCCGACCCGATGATCGCCGATCTGCAAGCCCGACGCCTGCGCGAGGCCTGGGCCGCCGCTGACCCCTCCGCCAGCATCGACTATGCCCTGGTGCCAGGGGCCGGCCATGGTGGCGCGGCCTTCGAGACGGACCCGGTCCTTGCCGCGATCATTGCTTTTGCAAAACGCGTCGTCGCCTGACGGATATCGCTAAGGCCCGGGTCAGTCGTCCAGCCCAAGCCGCCGCAGATCGACATTCCTTGCCCCCCAAAGCCACAGCGCCCGGATCAGCCCATAGGGCAGGGCGATGATCACCGTGGCCCAGCCAATCAAGTAGCCCAGGACCTGTATGGCGGTCGTTGCCAGCGGCCCCGGCGGGTCGGGTGGCAGGGCTGGCCCCGGCTGGGAACGGGCGGCCTTTGCCGTCCGCGCGGGCTTTGCGGCGCCGTCCAGATCGTCGCGGATTGCGGCCAGCGGATCGGCTTCGGGTTCGGGGGGAACCGGTTCGGCCAGGACCACCGGCTGGGTCGGGGGGGCGTCCGCGCCGAAGGGGGACGCCTCCGGCTCGGCGGGTTCCGATGGTCGCGGGTCCGGGGCTGCGGCAGCCCCTGCCGGCCAGAGATGCGGCTCGATCTCGGCGACCAGCGCATTGCCGCGTTTGACGTCAGGGTCAGCCACCGCACTGGCATGAGCAAGAACAGCGGCGGTGTTCTTGATCCATCCCGCGACCCGCAGATGCGACGGGACAAGGCGTTCCGCGCGCCCAAGCTTGCCTTCGGGGATGCGGCCTGCTCCGTTGCTGACATTGACCGCCACCCGCCGGGTCGTGCGGGCGGCCCAGCTGTTCAGCGGGGCCACAGCGTCTCGGGAAAGCAACAGCGCGGCCCGGCGCAGGCCGCGAAACGAGAACGGCGGGCGTTGCTTGCCTTCAGCCCAGATCTTCGGGCGCTCGTCCGGAGACGGGGCCGGCCGCGGAGGTGTCCGACGCAGGGGTTCGTTTGCCATGACGTGTCTCGTGACCACTGATCAACCTGAGGTTAGATCAATTGCTGCGCTGCCGCAACGCGCGTGACAAAGCGGCACCGGTCGCAGTGTCATTTTTCCGCCAAGCAAGTCCGCCGTGGCGCAGGCGGTCAGCAGCGTTGCGGTGATCCTGCGGCGATGAAGCCCGCAGATCTGGCCGAAGTCAGGTCATGGGCAGCCAATCAAAACGTCACGGGCCTTTGGCCTACAGAAGGCCGTTTTCCAGCGCCTGGATCGCGGCCCCGGCCCGGGTGGTGACGCCCAGCGTGTCGTAGATATGGGTGACATGACGCTCGACCGTCTTGGGCGAAAGTCCAAGCTGGCTGGCGATGGCGGCAGTGGTTGCTTCCCGCACCAGCAGATGCAGGACCTCGATTTCGCGGTCCGACAGGGCCGAGGATGCGGCGCGACAGACCCGTGCGCCTTTCTGACCGGCAACCATCGAACCGCATCCACTGCCCTGCGGTCAAGAAACCCGGCCAGGACCGGCGCGGCCAGGCCAAGATGATAGCCCGAGCCGTCCAGCCGTTCATGGTGCGCCGAGCCCAGAAGCCCAAGCGGCGCAAGGTCCGGCCGGCCTGCGAAAACCCGCCTGCTAAGGTAGCTGTGCAGCTGGATCAGCCCGGTCTGACGCGCATCTTCCTGCGCGCGGCGGCTTAACGGTTCCTTAAGCCAGGCGTAGAAGCCGCTGAAGTGAACCCGCAACACCCGGCACATGGCCCGGACGCGAAACTCGGTCTGCTGCGCCCGGATGAAGGCCGTCGCCATTGGGCTGGAACCACTGGCGCTCCAATGGCTCCATTCATTGGGATCCGCGCGCGAAGTACGCGTTCGCCATGGTGCTCGAACCAATGGCGCACCATGGCTCACCTTTTTTAGGATATCGCGCTCCTCGGTGACCCGAGCAAGCTCCTGCTTCAGCTGCCGGTTCTCGGCCTCGTGGTCAATGCCGCTCGCCTTCGGCGCAGGCGCCGCGTACAGCCTAAGCCATTTGTAGAGCGAGTGCGAACTCACCCCCAGGCGCCGCGAATCCTCACGAACCGGGTATCCCGAACCGTGATCTGCTGCACCGCATCCCGCTTGAACTCGTCGCTGTAGGTGATCGTCCCCATGTCGGCCTCCTAGCCTCAAAGTTAGGGGGCAAACCGTCTACAAATCTAGGCCGACATATTGCTTGACATTCCGTTCATGGTTGAATCGGTCATTTCCGAATCAGTCATCGTCATATTTGATATACCCTGCATTGCATTGGATC
>JANOER010000184.1:0-2652 GCA_031441285.1 Rhodobacterales bacterium | reverse complement strand
GGTCGTGGATGAGCAGCACCGCTTTGGCGTGGCGCAGCGGATGGAACTGGGGGCCAAGGGGGCGGCGGTTGATGTGCTGGTAATGACCGCCACGCCGATTCCGCGCAGTCTGGCGCTGGCCACGCATGGCGACATGGACGTATCGGTTCTGGACGAAAAGCCCGCCGGCAGAAAGCCGATCCGGACGGCGATGATCTCGTCCGAGCGCCTGGACGAGGTGATCGACCACCTGCGGCGGGCGGTGGCCGAGGGGCGGCAGGCCTATTGGGTCTGCCCCTTGGTCGAGGAATCCGAGATCGTGGACTATGCCAGCGCCGAGGAACGCTTCCGGTCCTTGCGGGCCGCCCTTGGCGACCGGGTCGGGCTGGTGCATGGCCAGATGCCTCCGGCGGAGAAGGATGCCGCCATGGCCCGGTTCCTGGCCAGAGAGACCCTGGTGCTGGTCGCCACCACGGTGATCGAGGTCGGAGTCAACGTGCCGAACGCGACGATCATGGTGATCGAACAGGCCGAGACCTTTGGTCTTGCGCAGCTTCACCAATTGCGCGGACGGGTCGGACGGGGGGACGCGGCCTCGACCTGCCTGCTGATGTATCAGCCACCGCTGAACGAGACCGGCATGCGGCGCCTGACCACGATCCGCGACACCGAGGACGGCTTTCGCATCGCGGAAGAGGATCTGTCAATGCGGGGGGCGGGGGATCTGATCGGCACCGCCCAGTCGGGGTTGCCCCGGTTCCGGGTGGCTGATCTTGAGCGCCAGGGGGCATTGATGGCGCTGGCGCAATCGGATGCACGCAAGCTTTTGCACGACGATCCGGGGCTTTCGGGGCCACGGGGTCAGGCAGCGCGGTCGCTGTTGTGGCTGATGAACCAGGACCGGGCGCTGCGGCTGATCTCGGTCGGGTAGGGGCCGCTTATCCGCCCAGACGGGCGTCTTCGCTTTGGTCAAGCGATGAGCGCTCGTCAGAGAGCGAAGAGCGGATGTTCACGTTTGTCCACGAATGTTCTTATAAAGTTCTTTACAGCGTTAACCAATTGTGAGAACAATCTGGCAACAACAATGGAGGACGCGATGAAGAACGCCATCAAGACCCTGTTTGCCGCCCCGCCCCGCGGCGCGGCCGAGGATCTGGCCGGACTTGCCGCGCTTTTCGTGCTGCTCTTTGCCGTGCTGTCCCTGCCCGGCCTGGCCTGACCATATCGTTTCTGCCCCGCGCTCTGTCCCCCAAGGGTGACGGCCTTCCCGGCCTCTGGCCAGCCGTCCGCCGTTTCCAGACGCGCTACTGCCGCCGCCGTCCCAAGGACGCGCGGCGGTTTTTTCATGGGGTGGCTTCAGCGGTTTCCATCGCGGCGCAGACGGCATCCAGTGCCAGCAGGATCGAGGCATGGCGGTTCTTGTAATCGCGGGCGGGCAGAAGCACTTCGTAACCGTCGAAGGGGGCGTCGGGAACCGGACCGGCAGCTTTCAGCATCGCGCCAAGGCTGTCGCGCGCGGCCAGAAGCTCGGGCAGGCTGCGGCCAATCACCACTTCGCCCAGCACGGCGGCAGAGGCCTGCCCCAAAGCACAGGCCTTCACGTCCTGGGCAAATCCGGCGACCCTGCCATCCCGGACCGTCACATCCGCCGTGACGGTCGAGCCGCAAAGCGGCGAGCGGCGCTTTGCCGTGCCTTGCGGTTCGGCAAGCCGCCCGTGATGCGGAATATCGGCGGCCAGCGCCAGGATGCGGGCCGAGTAGAGGCTTAGAAGGTCGCTGTCGCTCATCTTTGGGGGCCGCGGATGCTGTGGATATTCTTCGACTGACCCCGTATGTAATCCGGCGCGACCCCGCTGCCAAGGAGTGTGCCATGGACTTTGATCCCACGACCCTCACTTACGATGACCGCGGCCTTGTGCCCTGTGTAGCGCAGGATCACCTGTCCGGTGCGGTGCTGATGGTCGCCTGGATGAATGCCGACGCCGTCGCGCGGACGCTTCAGACCGGGAAAGTGACCTACTGGTCCCGGTCACGTGCGGCATTCTGGGTCAAGGGCGAAACCTCGGGCCACACTCAGCGCCTGGTCGAGTTGCGGCTGGATTGCGACCGCGATTGCCTTCTGGTGCTGGTAGAGCAGGTGGGGCCGGCCTGCCACACCGGTCGGAGATCGTGTTTCTACACCGCCGTCCGCGCCGGCGAAGAGGTTGAGATACTTTCCCCCGTCCCTGATAGCCGCGACTGAACCCCCACCCCTGCGCGCGGGCGTGGTCAGAAGGGGGCCAGCCCCACCATCCGCCGGATGTCGGAGGGCGTTGCCCCTTCCGCCCGGTATTTCGCGATGGCGCGGGCGTCGTCGCGCTTGGCCAGCCGCTTTCCGGCCTCGTCGCGGATCAGGGGGTGATGGTGGTAGATCGGCGTCGGCAGACCCAGCAGGCGCTGAAGCAGGACATGGATCCGGGTCGCCCCGGACAAATCCTCGCCGCGGATGACATGGGTGATCCCTTGCGCGGCATCGTCCACGACAACGCTTAAATGGTAGGCCGTCCCCATGTCGCGACGGGCCACGACAAAGTCGCCGACCTGATCGGTGATCTCCTCGGGCGAGAACTCGATCAGGCCGCGTTCGCCGTTTGGCCCGATGCCGGTCTCCTGGTAGCTTGCAAAGCTGCGCCA
>JANOER010000183.1:0-5526 GCA_031441285.1 Rhodobacterales bacterium | reverse complement strand
CACAGCTTCAGCACATCGCCCAGATATTCGTCGGGGACCATGATCGTCGCCTTGATCCGCGGCTCCTCGATATGGCTGACATAGGTCAGGTCGGGCATGTCGGCGGGGTTGTGCAGGTCGCGCACCTCGCCGTCCTTCATGTAAAGCTTGAAGACCACGGAAGGTGCGGTGGTGATCAGGTCGAGGTTGTATTCGCGTTCCAGCCGGTCGCGGATGACTTCGAGGTGCAGCAGGCCGAGAAAGCCCATGCGGAAGCCGAAGCCCAGGGCCGCCGACGTTTCCATCTCGGAGGTGAAGCTGGCGTCGTTCAGGGCAAGCTTTTCGATCGCGTCGCGGAGGGCTTCGAAATCGTTGGCATCGACCGGGAAGAGGCCGCAGAACACCACCGGGACCGAGGGTTTGAAGCCGGGCAGTGCCTCAAGGCAGGGGCGGCGTTCGTGGGTGATGGTGTCGCCGACCTTTGTGTCGCGGACCTGCTTGATCGAGGCGGTGAAGACGCCGATCTCGCCGGGGCCAAGTTCGTCGATGTCGACCATCTGGGGCTTCAGGACCGACAGCTTGTCGATGCCGTAGATGGCTCCGGTCTGGATCATCTTGATCCGGTCGCCGCGTTTGACCACGCCGTCGATGATGCGGATCATGACGACGACGCCAAGGTAGGCGTCATACCAGCTGTCGACCAGCATGGCCTTCAGGGGGGCGCTGCGGTCGCCTTTCGGGGCGGGAAGTCGGGTGACGATGGCCTCGAGCACCTCGGGGATGCCAAGGCCGGTCTTGGCGCTGATCGGGATCGCGTTCGAGGCGTCGATGCCGATTACGTCCTCGATGTTCGCCTTGACGCGGTCGGGTTCGGCGGCGGGCAGGTCGATCTTGTTCAGGACCGGCACGATGTCGTGGCCGGCGTCGATGGCCTGATAGACGTTGGCGAGGGTCTGCGCCTCGACGCCCTGACTGGCGTCTACCACCAGAAGCGAGCCTTCGACGGCCCGCATCGACCGCGAGACTTCATAGGCAAAGTCGACGTGGCCGGGGGTGTCAATCAGATTCAGGATATAGGTCTTGCCGTCGCGGGCGGGGTATTCGATCCGGACGGTGTTGGCCTTGATGGTGATGCCGCGTTCGCGTTCGATGTCCATGCTGTCCAGCATCTGGGCCTTCATGTCGCGGTCGGCGACAGTGCCCGTCGACTGGATCAGCCGGTCGGCGAGGGTGGATTTGCCGTGGTCGATATGGGCCACGATGGAGAAGTTGCGGATGAGATCAAGATCGGTCATGGGGGGCATATAGCCTGTGGGGACGGGGCCGGGAAGGGCCTATGCGCGCGGGGAAACCGGCAGGGGTTTCTGCGTGTGGCGGCCCGGCACGGGGTAAAGGTCGGCGAGGGTGTAATAAAGTTCCGCCTCAACCGACTGGCCTGAGCGGGTATGCTCACCCACCACGGCAAGCCGGAAAAGTTCAAGCAGGTCCGGAACGGCTTCGCCCCAGATCTTGATTTGCCAAAGCAGCCATTGCCGGAACAACGCAAGCAGTTCCCTGTAAGAGTTCACTGTGCTGTAAAGCTGCTGCGGCCCCCAGTGCAAACGATTGCCGCCGGCCATGATGTCGCGCATTTGGCCATTGCGCCAATGCGCAGCCATATGGTCGTGGGCCACGAACAAAGTGCGTGCGTCGAAATGCAGGTCGGCGTCGAGGCTGATAGCCAGCGCGTCGATCCGGTGCCGTTGAAGGAGGGTGGCGGCGCGCAGGTAGGTCTGGCTGGCTTCGCTGACCCAGTAGGACAAGCTCTCTAACCGTGTGGCGAGCATGTGATCGCGGAAATCGTGTTGGATGTCGCTGGAAAAGGCGGGCGTGCTGCGCGGGCGGTAGGCCATTTCCGGTGCGAAGCCGTGGGGCCCGGCAGTGGGGCGAAGAATGTCTGCCATGAAGTCCCTTCCTGTGAAGCAGGATAGACGAAACATGTGGCACAGGAGAAGGTTGATTGTCGCGAGCACCGCAGTAGGATTTGCTGCGGCCAGATGCGGGAGGCCTGGATGGACGACAAGGACTTTGGCACCGAGGACGCGCGGGGGCATTGGGCGCCGTCCGGGCCGATCACCTACGGGCCGGCCTTTGACTGGCCGCCGAACCCGAAGCGGCTGGTGAAGTGGCTGTTCGGGTTTCCGGGGTATTTCCTGCCGTGGAATGTCTTCTACGCGGGGATGGCGCTGGTGCTGTGGACGTGGTTTTCACCCAGCCTGGAGACGACGAAGACGCTGGCGCCGGGGTGGATCCTTGCGCTTCTGGCGCGCAACCTGATCCTTGCCGTGCTGGTCTATGGCGGCTGGCATCTTTGGCTTTACAGCTGGCGCAAACAGGGCGCGCGGTTCAAGTACAACCGGCAGTTCCCGCGCGACAAGGCAGCGGGCTTTCGCTTCGGCAACCAGACCTGGGACAACATGTTCCACACCCTGGCCAGCGGCGTGCCGATCTGGACGGTGTATGAGGTGCTGCTGCTGTGGGCCTATGCCAATGGCTGGGCGCCGATGGTCAGTTTCGCGGAAAGTCCGGTCTGGTTCGTCGCGGTCTTTTTCCTGGTGCCGCTGATCCATGAGGTGGGGTTCTACTTCTGTCACCGGCTTTTGCATTTCAGCCCGCTGTATGAGGTGGCGCACAAGCTGCATCACCGCAACATCAACCCGGGCCCCTGGTCGGGGCTGTCGATGCATCCGGTGGAACATCTGGTCTATTTCTCGACCATCCTGCTGTTCTTCATCATCCCGGCGCATCCGGTTC
Organism: Rhodobacterales bacterium; assembly: GCA_031441285.1. Classification (GTDB taxonomy): domain Bacteria; phylum Pseudomonadota; class Alphaproteobacteria; order Rhodobacterales; family Rhodobacteraceae; genus Tabrizicola. Next base: position 2,754 of record JANOER010000183.1, on the reverse strand, counting down.
ACATGATCAACCTGGCCTCGCGGCTGGGGGTGTCGCCGGCGCAGGGGCATACCGGGTTTGACCGCGTGGTGCTGGGCGAAGAGACAAGCTTCGAAGCGAGCTATTACGCGCATTATCTGCACCACAAGTATTTCGAGGTGAACTATGCCGACGGAATGGTGCCTTTGGACCGCTGGTTCGGGTCGTTCCATGACGGGTCGGCAGCGGCGCATGAGGCGATGAAGGCGCGGCGGCTGCGGCGGAGCGCATGACGCGCCTGGGGTCGAGCGGGTATCAGATTGAGCGCGTGCCGCGCGAAGATCTTTTGGCTCGCCCCCGTCGCGTGAAGGACGCGAAAGGGGGGCGGGAAGCGCCTCCGGCGGGGATATTTGGGCAGAAAGGAAAGCCGAAGGTCAGCCGATCCGGTAGCCTTTGACGTGGTCGGGCAGCGGGATGCCGGGGTCGAGGTCGGGTGCGGGTTCGGGAGTGCCCGGTGTCAGGCGGACCGGCAGGACGCCCGCCCAGACGGGCCAGCCGGCGTCTTCGGGCGGTTCGGTGGCGAAACCGGCCGAGACCTTCGCCGAAGCCTCGGTCAGGGGGAGCGAGAGGATCCGGGTGGCCTTCAGCTCTTGCGCGGTGATCGGGCGCAGCCGGTCCCAGCGACCGGGGAACATCTGCTCCATCATTGCTCTGAGATGGGCGACCTTGGCTGCGTCGCTTTCGACCAGCTCGGCCTGGCCGAAGACCATCACGCAGCGGTAGTTGACCGAGTGTTCGAGGCCGGACCGGGCCAGCACCATGCCGTCGGTCAGGGTGACGGTCACGCAGACCTGTGCCCCGGGCGCACGCTTCAGCATCCGGCTGGCGGAGGAGCCGTGCCAGTAGATCCGGTCGCCGATCCGCCACTGAAGCGTAGGGGTGACGACGGGAAAGCCGTCGACGATGTGGCCGACATGGGCGACCGGCATCGCATCGAGGATCGCGTCGATGGTGGTGCGGTCATAGGCAGCCTTTTCTTGCAGGCGGCGGGCGCGGGTGCGGGGCGACGGGATTGCTGGCATAGGGGCACTTTTCCGGGTGAAGAAGACGGGACACCGCATCTTGTAGCATGGACGCGTGTTGTCCGCGAGGTGTTGCGACGGCTGGCCAAGCGGTGCCAAGCCCATGTCTTACTTGAAAAAATCATTTGGACTCGGCATTATGCATGGCAGAAAACGACCGGGGATGGAGGGCCTTTTGCGGGCCCCCGGGGCCGGCAATGAGGCAGAGCGATGAAAAACTTCACAGTTGCGGCCGCTTTGGCCGTCAGTCTTGCGGTGCTGTCCGGCATGGCCGCGGCAGGACCGATCGAGCGGGCCTGCATGGCTTCGGACCGCGGCGCCAGCCGGTCTCTGTGCGGCTGCATCCAGCAAGCGGCGGACATGACGCTGTCGGGCGGCGACCAGCGCCGGGCGGCGAAATTCTTCAGCGACCCGGAACGCGCCCACGCAACCTGGATCTCGCAATCGGCCTCGGACGATGCGTTCTGGGACCGCTACAAGTCATTCGGAACCACGGCCGAGGCGTCCTGCGCCGGGTAGGCCGGGTTGGTGGCAGATACATTTCGGTGATTGGGACAGTGACCTGACCGGGACCGCGAAAAGCCCGCTGCGGGCCCCTTCCGGTGCCTGCGTCCCAACGCCTGCGACCCGCCGTCCTAGCCCGGTGCGTTTTCCAGCCGGTAGCTGCCCTCGGGCAGGTTCAGCGCCGCTGCAAGGTCACGGACCTGGCCCAGCGACAGAGTGATCCGCATCACCTCGTCGGTGCGGGGGTCCAGCTGGTCGATGGTCACGCAATCTTCGAAAGCGTTGATGGTGACATCTTCGGTCAAGGGCAGGTCTTCGCCTTCATCGACCAGGGTGATGACGGTCGCGTCGAATTCATGCTCGATGGTAAACATGCCGGCAGCGTAACCGGCGCGGAAAGCGGCGGCAACGGATAAGTCGGGATGACCATTGCGTGAGGCGGGCTTTCCCCTGCCGGGCGATTTGCTAGGTTGCAAGGTGCCCGACAGCGAGGATTCCGATGCGCCTGCCCCTGACTGCCGTGCTTGCGCTGACGCTGGGCGGTTGCGCGACCCTGACTCCTCCGCCGTTCGTTCCGCCGGCAGGCGACAGCGCCGAGACCGCGTCCGCCCGCGCCGCCGCCGAAACCTTCCTGCGCGTGGTCGCGGCTGTCGAGCCGGTGGCCGAGGATCTGTGCCGCAGCGAGGGCATCGCGCGGACCTGCGACTTCCGCATCGTGGTCGACGACCGCCTGGATCAGCCGCCGAACGCCTTCCAGACGCTGGACCGTGCGGGGCGCCCGGTGATCGGGCTGACCCTGCCGCTGATCGCCGGTGCGCGGAACGTCGACGAGATCGCCTTTGTGGTCGGGCACGAGGCGGCGCATCACATCCTTGGCCACATCCCGCAGCAACGCGATTCTGCGCAGGCGGGGGCGATCCTGGCCGGTGTGCTGGCAACGCTGAACGGGGCCGACGACGCGGCGGTGCGCCAGGCGCAGACCATCGGCGCAACCCTTGGCGCGCGCCGCTATTCGCAGGCGTTCGAGCTGCAGGCCGACGCGCTTGGCACCGAGATCGCCCTGCGCGCCGGGTTCGACCCGGTGCGCGGCGCGGCGTACTTTGACCGGCTGGGCGACCCCGGCAACCGGTTCCTCGGCACCCATCCGCCGAACGCGCAGCGCAAGGACACCGTGCGCCGCGTGGCGGCGGGGTTGCGGTAGCGCGCGACG
>JANOER010000182.1:0-3832 GCA_031441285.1 Rhodobacterales bacterium | reverse complement strand
GGCCGATCTCAAGCGGACCGAGGGTCTTTCCCTGCTGTTCATCACCCATGACCTGGGCATCGTCCGCCGCATTGCCGACCGGGTTTGCGTGATGCAGGGCGGCGAGATCGTCGAGCAGGGGCCGACCGCCGACATCTTCGCCAGCCCACAGCATTCCTACACGCAAAAGCTGCTGGCCGCGGAACAGCGGGGCGGCCCCCGGCCGGTGCCGGTGGACGCTCCCGAGGTGGTGCGGACCGATAACCTGCGCGTCTGGTTCCCGATCCAGCGCGGCTTTCTGCGCAAGACGGTAGGCCATGTGAAGGCGGTGAACGACGCCAACCTTGCCGTCCGCGCGGGCGAGACGCTTGGCATCGTCGGCGAAAGCGGGTCGGGCAAGACGACGCTGGCGCTGGCGATCCTGAAGCTGACCCAGTCGACCGGCCGGATCGCCTTTCTGGGGCGCGACATCAACCGGCTGGACCAGTCCGAAGCCGGCCAGCCGGCGCGCGACCAGGGGTTCGGCGCGGCGATGGCCGACGGCATCGACACCTTCCGGCACGCCAGGGGCCGCAAGGCGACGCGGGCCTTGCGCCAGCACATGCAGGTGGTGTTCCAGGATCCCTACGGCAGCCTTTCGCCGCGCCTGACCGTGGAACAGATCATCGCCGAGGGGCTGGGCGTGCATGGCGTCGAACCCGGACGCGACCGCCGCGAGATGGTGGCCGACATCATGCACGAGGTCGGCCTCGACCCGGCGACGATGGGCCGCTATCCGCATGAATTTTCCGGCGGGCAACGCCAGCGCATCGCGATCGCCCGGGCGATGATCCTGCGCCCGATCCTGGTGGTTCTGGACGAACCCACCTCGGCGCTGGACATGACGGTGCAGGTCCAGATCGTCGAGCTTTTGCGCGGGTTGCAGGAAAAGTGGGACCTGGCCTACATCTTCATCAGCCACGATCTGCGGGTCATCCGCGCCATGGCGCACAAGGTGATGGTGATGCAGGCCGGAGATGTCGTGGAAAGTGGCGATTGCACGGCCGTGTTTACCAAACCGCAATCGGATTATACCAAGGCTCTGATGGCTGCCGCCTTCGGACCCTGACCTTGAAGCTTCTTTTCGTCCATCAGAACTTCCCCGGCCAGTTCCTGCATCTCGCCCCCGAGATGCAGCGTCGCGGCCATGACGTGCGTGCCATCGCCGATGCGGCGAACAGTCCCGGCACCGTGGTTCCGGTCACGACCTACCGGCACAGCCCGCAGACCATCGACCCGAAAGCGACCCGGCTGGGCCGGACCTACACCGCGATGAGTGACCGGGGCGTCGAAGTTGCCCGTCTTGCCAGATCCCTGCGCGACAAGGGCTATGTGCCGGATGTGATCTTCGGCCACTCCGGTTGGGGCGAAACCCTGTTTCTGAAAGAGATATGGCCGGAAGCCAGACTTCTGGTCTATGCCGAATTCTACTATCGCGGCCGTGGCGCGGATGCCGGTTTCGATGCCGAGTTTCAGGCCTCGGGCTTCGATCAGATCATGATCACCCAGGGCCGGGCCGCCTACATGGCTCAGGCGCTGGCCCATGCCGACCGCGGCCTTTGCCCGACAGAATGGCAGGCCAGCACGCATCCTCCACTGCTGCGCAAGCATATCGAGGTGATGTTCGACGGGGTGGATTGCGACCGGCTGACCCCGAACGCAGGCGCAAGCTTTGCCTTGCCGGACGGGCGCGTGCTGCGGCCGGGCGACGAGGTTCTGACCTTCGTCAACCGCAATCTGGAGCCCTACCGCGGCTACCACATCTTCATGCGCGCCCTACCCGACATCCTGGCCGCACGGCCTGAAGCGCAGGTCGTCATCGTAGGGGGAAGTGCAAACAGCTACAGTTTTCCACCGAAGGCAGGTGGCAGCTGGAAGGATCTGATCCTTGACGAGGTGAAAGACCGGCTGGACCTGTCCCGTGTACATTTCGTCGGCAAGCTTTCCTATGGCCGGCTTGTCGATCTTTTCCATGTCGCGCGCGTCCATGCCTATCTGACCTACCCCTTCGTTCTCAGCTGGTCGATGGTCGAAGCCATGGCCGCCGGTGCCCTTGTCGTGGGATCGCGCACCGCGCCGGTTCAGGAGTTCATTGCGGATGGCGTCACCGGCCGGCTGGTCGACTTCTTCGATGTGCCGGCCTGGTCGGCCACGCTGACCGACGCGCTGGCCCGGCCAGAGGCCAGCCAGCCGATGCGCGCGGCAGCCCGCGCGATGGTGCGCGCGCGCTATGACTTGCGCTCGGTGTGTCTTCCCCGACAGATCGAGCTTTTGACACGGCTGGAGCGGACCTGAGTTCAGGCCGGACACGCGCCGGGGACCAGCGAAACCGCGGCATTGACCGGCCGCCATGACGCAGGAAGGCAAGACCTGCCGCTGACCCGCCTTGCCGGAAATCCCGTTCGACTGACGTGCTCCCCGGATTGCGCAGCAACATTCTTGCGCTTGTTGCGATATGCGCATAGGCCATTCCTGTCGCGATGCCGGGCACTTTCGCGCCGCCAGGGCATCGCTTGATCATAACGGGAGAGGACCCTGATGACCAATGTCGTAATCGTGGCCGCGGGCCGCACCGCCGTGGGAAGCTTCAACGGCTCGTTCGCAAGCATTCCGGCGCATGATCTTGGTGCCGCAGTCATCGAGGCCGTCGTCGCGCGGGCCGGGATCGACAAGGCCGAAGTCGAAGAGACAATCCTGGGGCAGGTCTTGACCGCGGGACAGGGCCAGAACCCGGCGCGGCAGGCGCATATCAAGGCCGGCCTTGCGAAGGAGGCCAGTGCCTGGTCGCTGAACCAGGTCTGCGGATCGGGCCTGCGGGCCGTGGCGCTGGGCGCGCAGCATGTGCAGTTGGGCGATGCCCGGATCGTGGTCGCCGGCGGGCAGGAATCGATGTCGATGTCGCCGCACGTGGCCCACCTTCGGGCCGGACAGAAGATGGGTGACCTGAATTTCATCGACAGCATGATCAAGGACGGTCTGTGGGACGCCTTCAACGGGTATCACATGGGCCAGACCGCCGAGAACGTCGCCAACCAGTGGCAGATCAGCCGCGACATGCAGGACGCCTTCGCTCTGGCCAGCCAGAACAAGGCCGAGGCGGCGCAGAAGGCCGGCAAGTTCAAGGACGAGATCATTCCCTTTGTGGTCAAGTCCCGCAAGGGAGACATCGTGGTCGATGCGGATGAATACATCCGGCTTGGTGCCACGATGGAGGCGATGCAGAAGCTGAAGCCGGCCTTCGTCAAGGATGGCTCGGTCACGGCGGCGAACGCCAGCGGCCTGAATGACGGCGCGGCGGCACTGGTGCTGATGTCGGCAGACGAGGCGGCCCGGCGCGGTCTGACGCCTCTGGCGCGGATCGCGTCTTACGCGACCGCGGGACTTGATCCTTCGATCATGGGCGTGGGGCCGATCCACGCCAGCCGCAAGGCCCTTGAAAAGGCGGGCTGGAAAGTCGGTGATCTTGACCTTGTCGAGGCAAACGAGGCCTTCGCCGCGCAAGCCTGTGCGGTGAACAAGGACATGGGCTGGGATCCGGCGATCGTGAACGTCAACGGCGGCGCGATTGCCATCGGCCACCCGATCGGCGCCTCGGGCGCGCGCATCCTGAACACGCTTCTGTTCGAGATGGGCCGCGGTGGTGCCAGGAAAGGCCTGGCAACACTGTGCATCGGCGGGGGCATGGGTGTCGCCATGTGTCTGGAACGCGCCTGATCGCATCGCGCACCGGAAAGTCTGCTTTGGCGCGCAATAATCTTGCGCGCCATATTCCTTTTCGGTAACAGGATTTCAAAGGCATACGGCTGCATACAGG
>JANOER010000181.1:0-6633 GCA_031441285.1 Rhodobacterales bacterium | reverse complement strand
TCTAGGCCATGCGTTTGCTGCTCGCGCTTGCGGCGGTCGCACCGCTTCCGGCACTGGCCGAGGCCTATCACGACCTTGGCAGGCCCGACCAGTGCGGCACCTACGCCGAGGCCGCCTACGACCGGCAGACCTGGTTTCCGGGGGGCGAGGGCGGGATCATCAGTCTGTCCGACCCGCAATCCGTGCGCGGGCTGAACGCGGCATTGTTCGAAGGCACAGTGACGGAAGAAGACTTTGCCGACCCGGCTGGCCGCATCCTCGCCTTGCGCGGACCGCTTGTCACCGCCGATGGTCAGACCGACCAGAACGTGTTGGTGATCATGACCGAAGGTGGAGTCCGGCTGCTTCAGCCTTGCCCTTGAGACTGTTGCGCACTGTGGGCGATCCGTCCGGCCTTGTTACGTCCCCGAAAAGCGGGGCGCGCGCTTTTCCTGAAAGGCAGCTACCCCTTCGGCGAAGTCCGCGCTGGCGCCGCACTGGCCCTGCAACCGTGCCTCAAGCGAAAGTTGCGTCGCAAGGTCGTTCTCGAACGCCCCGCGCAGCGCCTGCTTCAGCGCGGCATGGGCCCCGGTTGGTCCTGTCGCCAATTGCGCCGCCCGCGCAGCGACGACGGATGCAAAACGGTCATCCGGCACCGCTTCCCAGATCATTCCCCAGACCTCGGCCTTTCGCGCGCTGACCGGTTCGGCCAGCAGCGCAGCACCCATGGCCCGTTGAAAGCCCACCCGGCGCGGCAGAAAACTGGTGCCGCCCGCATCCGGGATCAGGCCGATCCGGGCGAAGGCCTGGATGAAAACCGCACTCTCGGCCGCAATCACCAGATCGCAGGCCAGCGCGAGGTTCGCCCCCGCGCCAGCCGCTACCCCGTTCACGGCTGCAATCACCGGCACCGGGGCGTCGACGATCGCGCGGATCAACGGGACATATTCGTCGTTCAGCGTCGCTTCGACCCCTGTCGCCCCCAGGTCCCCGGCATCTCCCAGGTCCTGACCAGAGCAGAAACCCCGCCCTGCCCCGGTCAGCACGATCACCCGCGATGACCAGCCGGCCCGCAGCGCCGCCGTCAACTCGCGGCGCAAGGGCCGGTTGAGTGCGTTCATCATCTCGGGCCGGTTCAGCGTGATCCGGCAGATGCCGTTTGCGGTTTCAACGGTCAGAAGGTCTGTCATGCCGTACTCCACTGGCCAGGGTCACTTCCCCTCCGCCTTGTGGGGTGGGGATGGGGGGGCTCCGGACAGAGCCGCCGCCGCGCGCTACGAGGCTAACCCGACACCACTATCGGCCCCAAGCCCGACGCCGCGTTACTCTTTCAGGATTTCCTTCAACCGCGCTTCCTCGGCGTCCGAAAGCTTTGCGTCTGGCACCGCCCGCCGCCGCTGCGTTGCCACTGCAACCGCAATCGCCGCCAGAAACAGCGCGGGTCCGGCCAGCCACAGGATCAGGTTCGACCCTTCGGCGCGCGGGTTGAACAGCACGAATTCCCCATAGCGCGCAACGACATAGTCTATGACTTGCCTGTCACTGTCGCCGGCCACGATCCGCTCGCGGATGATCAGCCGCAGGTCCCTGCTGATCGGCGCGCTGGAGTCGTCGATGGATTCGCCCTAGCAGACCGGGCAGCGGATGTCCCGGCTGATTGCGCGCGCCCGTGCCTCCAGCACAGGGTCCGCCAGCATTTCGTCTGGTTGCACCGCCGTCGCCGGCGAACCCAGAAGGGCAAGCGCCAAAACGCAAGCTGCGGTTCCACCCCACCATCCCATGCGCCGTTTCATTCCGCAGGCACCCCGGCCGCCACCGGCTTTGATGCCCCGGCCGCGACCCGGTAGCGCCGGTCGGTCAGGCTTAGCAATCCACCGAAGGCCATCAGCAGACACCCGCCCCAGAGCCAGTTCGCGAACGGCTCGACGTAGCTTCGGACCGCCCAACCGCCGGATTGCTGCCGATCCCCAAGCACGATGTAGAGGTCGCGCAGAATGCCATAGTCGATTGCCGCTTCGGTGGTCGGCATCCCGGCCACAGGGTAGATCCGCTTTTCCGGGGTCACCTCGGTCACCACCGCGCCGTCTTTGAACACCGTCAGAAAGCCCATGGTGGAAAGATAGTTCGGTCCCTCCACCTCGCGCACCTCGTCCAGACGCACTTCATAGCGGCCCAGCGGGAAGGTCTCGCCAATCTGGACCACGCGGATATCCTCGATCTTCCAGGCGAGCATTGCCGAGACCGCAAAGATCGTAACTCCGAAGCCGCCATGCGCCGCGGACTTGCCCCAGTCGGACCGCGGAAGGCGGACAAGGCGGGCCAGGCGGGCGCCGGTTCCTTCCCGCCCGGTCCGGGCCCAAAGGTCGGTCAGCGTGCCGACCACCACCCAGACCCCAAGCATCAGACCGATCGGCCCCAGGGCAGTCCGGTTCGTCTGCATTGCGAAGGCCAGCGCCCCCAGCGCCAGCGCCAGCACCAGCGCGGGAACCAGCGCCCGAAAGCTCCGCTGCAGCGCTCCCCGCTTCCAGGCCAGCATCGCGCCGGGTGGCAGGATCAGCGCCAGGGCGACGACAAAGGGCGTGAAGGCTGCGTTGAAGAAGGGCTCGCCCACGCTTAGGGTGCGACCCAGGAGAAGCTCGGCCACCAGGGGCCAGATCGTCCCGATGAAGACCACGAAGGCCGCGACGGCAAGCAGGATGTTGTTTGCAACCAGTGCGCTTTCGCGGCTGACGACGCTGAAGACCCCTTTCGCCTCCATCACCCCGGCGCGCAGCGCGAAAAGCACCAGCGCCCCTCCGGTGAACAGGCCAAGGATCATCAGGATGAACACCCCGCGTTCCGGATCATTGGCGAAGGCATGCACGGATGTGATCACCCCCGACCGCACGATGAACGTCCCGATGAGGGAAAACCCGAAAGCCATGACGGCCAGAAGGATCGTCCAGGCTTTCAGGCTTTCGCGCTTTTCCACCACGATAGAGCTGTGCAACAGCGCGATGGCCAGAAGCCACGGCATGAAGCTTGCGTTCTCGACCGGGTCCCAGAACCAGAACCCGCCCCAGCCAAGCTCGTAGTAGGCCCACCATGATCCCAACGCGATGCCGATGGTAAGGAAAATCCAGGCGGCAAGGGTCCAGGGCCGCACCCAACGTCCCCAGGCGGCATCCACCCGGCCCTCGATCAGCGCGGCCACGGCAAAGCTGTAGGCCATGCTGAGGCCCACATAGCCAAGATAGAGGAATGGCGGATGGATCGCGAGCCCCACGTCCTGCAGCAGCGGGTTCAGGTCCTCCCCGTCCAGGGGCGGCACTTCCAGCCGCCAGAACGGGTTCGAGGTGAGAAGCATGAACAGCAGGAACGCAACCCCGATCATCCCCTGCACCGACAGCACCCGCGCCCGCAGACGCACCGGCAGGTTCCCGCCCCAGACTGCCACCGCCGCCCCGTAAAGCGCCAGAATCAGCACCCAAAGAAGAAGCGAGCCTTCATGGTTCCCCCAGACGCCCGAGATCTTGTAGATCAGCGGCTTTTCGGTGTGCGAGTTCGCCACCACCACCGCCAGAGAGAAGTCCGAGTTGACGAAGGCCCAGGTCAGCACCCCAAAGCTGGCCGCCACCAGCGCCAGTTGCATCAGCGCCGCCGGCCCCGCCAGCGCCATCAGCCGTGCGTCATTCACCTGCGCGCCCCAAAGCGGCAGCGTCGACTGCACCAGCGCCACCATCAGCGCCAGGATCAGCGCGAAATGTCCAAGCTCGACGATCATGACCCGCTCCCCGTTTTGCATAGCATAGGCTTTCGCACCGGCCGGGGAAAGAACCTGCGCCCTATGGTCGCGCAGATCGGGCACGCCGATCCGGCGTTTCGCCGGTTCAGGCCTGCCGAACCCAACTGAATGCCAGTTGCCACCGGCCTTGTCGCCCCGCTACACCGGACCAAATGAACGGAGGCCCCCATGCCCAAGACAATCCTGATCGGCGCCCCCATCGACTCTGGGCAAAAGCGCCCCGGCTGCCTGATGGGCCCCGCCGCCTACCGCGTGGCCGGGATTGCCCGCGAGGTTGTCTCTGAAGGCCACGGGGTCGAGGATTGGGGCGACCTCGCCCTCCCACCCCTGCAAGAGGTGACCTGCCCGAACCCCGCCGTGCATTCCCTTGCTGAAACCCTCGGCTGGTGCGAGGTGCTGACCGACAAGGTGGACGATGCCCTCAGCCAGGGTGGTTTCCCGATCATCATGGGCGGCGACCACTCGCTTGCCCTGGGCTCCTGCGCCGCAGCCGCAGCCTTCGCCCACCGCCACGGCCGCCCGTTGTTCCTGCTGTGGCTGGACGCGCATTCCGACTTCCACACGCCCATGACGACCACCACCGGCAACCTGCACGGCACCCCCCTGGCCTACATCGCCGGGCGCGAAGGCTTTGACGCCTTCCCTCCCTTCCCCGCCCCGGTGCGCGCGGACCGGATCTGCATGTTCGGCATCCGGTCGGTAGATCCGGCAGAACAGGCAGCGATGCAGGAACGCGACATCCACGTCAACGACATGCGGGTGATCGACGAATACGGCATAGTCGCCCCGTTGCGCGCCTTTCTCAACAAGTGCCGGGCCGACGGCGGCATGCTGCACGTCAGCCTTGACGTCGATTTCCTGGACCCGACCATCGCCCCCGCCGTCGGCACCACCGTCCCCGGCGGCACCACCCACCGCGAAGCGCATCTGGTGATGGAGCTTTTGCACGAATCCGGTCTTGTCACCTCGCTTGACCTTGTCGAGTTGAACCCCTTCCTCGACGATCGCGGCATGACCGCGCGCCTAATGGTCGATCTGGTCGGCAGTCTTATGGGCAAGAAGGTCTTCGACCGTCCGACACGGAGTAAATGATGCTGAACCTCGTCCCCTTCGTTTCCGTCGACCACATGATGAAGCTGGTCCACCACATCGGCATTGACCGCGTGCTGATCGACCTTGCCGCCGAGATCGAGGCCGATTTCCTGCGCTGGCCCCAGTTCGACAAGACACCGCGCTTGGCCAGCCATTCCGATGTCGGCGTGATCGAACTCATGCCCACGTCGGACGGCGAGACCTACGGCTTCAAATATGTGAACGGCCACCCCGACAACATGAAGCGCGGCTTGCAGACTGTCACCGCCTTCGGGCTTCTGGCCGATGTCGCCACCGGCTATCCGCTGCTTCTGTCCGAGATGACCATCCTCACCGCGCTGCGCACCGCAGCCACCAGCGCGATGGCGGCGAAATGGCTGGCCCCGAAAGGCTCCACCACCATGGCGCTGATCGGCAACGGCGCGCAGGCCGAGTTTCAGGCCCTCGCCTTCCGTGCGATCTGTGGCATCCGCGAGGTGCGGCTTTACGACATCGACCCGGCCGCCACCGCGAAATGCGCGCGCAACCTCGCCGGGCGCGGGCTGACTGTCACCCCCTGCCGCACGGCGGAGGAGGCGATCCTTGGGGCAGAGATCATCACCACCGTCACCGCCGACAAGCAGTACGCCACCATCCTGACCGACAACATGGTGGGCAGCGGCGTCCACATCAACGGCGTTGGCGGCGATTGTCCCGGCAAGACGGAACTGCACCGCGACATCCTGCTGCGGTCCTCGATCTTCGTCGAATACCCAGCCCAGACCCGCATCGAAGGCGAGATCCAGCAACTGGACCCCGACCATCCGGTGACCGAGCTTTGGCAGGTCATGGCCGGGCAGACCCCTGGCCGCACCGCGCCGGATCAGGTGACGCTGTTCGACTCTGTCGGCTTCGCGATCGAGGATTTCTCGGCGCTGCGCTATGTCCGCTCCAAACTTGCGGAAACCGGCCTTGGAATGATGCTCGACATGATCGCCGACCCCGACGATCCGCGTGATCTTTTCGGCATGCTCCTGCGCGCGGCCTGACCCGGACCAAAATCCTTAAGCAAGGATTTTGACAAATTTCTTGCTTAAGAAATTTGGTCGCCGTCAGTGCAGCCGGAACTCACCGACCACATTGCGCCATTCGCCCGGCGCGATCAGTTTGCGATGCGTGAAGCGCACCGAATGGAGCGGCCCCTCGATGCTGCCCTGCCAGAACTCGATGAACCGGAACAGCTCCGGGTAGTCCGGCGCAAGATCATACTCTTGCCAGATGAAGCTGTTGAGAACATGAAGGTAATCCGGCATCCTGTAGTAAAGCTCGGCCGTGGTCAGCCCGTATCCTTTCAGCATCCGTTCAGTTTCGCTTGCCTGCATCATTGAGCCCCTTTTGTGCTCCTCCGACATCAAGTCTGCCTGATTCCCACTAATTTTCAATGAAAACAGTGTGTTGTCACTCTACCCTTGCTGCTGCCAAACCCCACCCAACCCGCCATTGCACCCCATAGCTAGGATGGTATAGTCTCAGCGTAGCTAAATCTTGACCCAAGACGACAGGCGGACCCACCCTTGGCCGATACCCCGGAAGATACTGACAAGACGGAAGAAACTCCGGAACGCCCGGTCCATCACGGCCCGCAGATCGACATCGCGGCCGAGATGAAGACCGCCTATCTCGACTACGCGATGAGCGTGATCGTCTCCCGCGCGATCCCAGACCTGCGCGACGGGCTGAAACCGGTTCACCGCCGCATCCTTTTCGCGATGCACGAATCCGGCAACAGCCACGACAAG
>JANOER010000180.1:0-1572 GCA_031441285.1 Rhodobacterales bacterium | reverse complement strand
CCCGACTACGGCAAGTTCTCGGGCAAGAACCGCGGCGAGCTGATCGAGGGCGCGCGCGTCGAGGTGGCGCCCTACAAGAAGGACCCGGCGGATTTCGTGCTGTGGAAGCCCTCCACGGGCGATCAGCCGGGTTGGGAAAGCCCGTGGGGCTTAGGCCGCCCCGGCTGGCACATCGAATGCTCGGCCATGGCGCAAGAGCTGCTGGGCGAGAGCTTTGACATCCACGGCGGCGGGCTTGACCTGCAATTCCCCCACCACGAGAACGAAATCGCCCAATCCGCCTGCGCGCATCCGCAAGGGGACTTTGCCCGCTACTGGCTGCACAACGAGATGCTGCAGGTCGAGGGCAGGAAGATGTCCAAGTCTCTGGGCAATTTCTTTACGGTGCGTGAATTGCTGGAGCAAGGCGTGCCGGGCGAGGTGATCCGGTTCGTGTTCCTGATGACGCATTACCGCAGCCCGATGGACTGGACGGCAGAGAAGGCGCGGCAGGCGGAAGATGAACTTTCATATTGGGCGAACACTCTATCCTTGCGCCCAGATGTCTTGACAGAAGATCACTTGGCTCCGCAGCCGGATGAAGCAATCACCGATGCTCTTGCTGACGACCTCAATACGTCCCTTGCCCTGTCTCGCTTGCAGAATCTTGGCCGCTTCATCGACAATAGTGATCACTATCTCGCTATGAGCGACGAAGGGAAGGCCGCAGCTGATCGCACATTCATTGCGTCCGCGGACCTGTTGGGATTCCAGGTCCGAAAACTTGCAACTTTGAAGCGAAAACAGGGTTTGTCACTTGCTGGACATCAACTTCATATGACTGATCTCCGGATAGCCGCCATGGCCTCCAAAGACTTCAGCGCCGTCGACACCCTGAAATCCGCCCTCATCGCCGCAGGCGTCGAGGTTCGCATGTCCAAATCCGGCGTGGAACTCGTCCCCGGCCCGGACTTCGACCCCGCCAAGCTGGAGGCGCTGAAATGACCCCGCGCGCACCCCAAATTTCTTCGAAGAAATTTGCAAAATCCTTCGAAGGATTTTGTCCCGGGCCCACCCCATGACCCGCGCGCGGCTTTACCTTTTCGACACCACCCTGCGCGATGGTCAGCAGACCCAGGGCGTCCAGTTTTCCGTCGCGGAAAAGGTGCAGATCGCGCGGGCGCTGGATGCGCTTGGCGTTGATTACATCGAGGGCGGCTGGCCGGGGGCCAACCCGACCGACAGCGATTTCTTCGCCTCTCCGCCGCAGACGACGGCCACCCTTACCGCCTTCGGCATGACCCGCCGGGTCGGGCGGTCGGCTGAAAACGATGATGTCCTTGCCGCCGTCCTGAACGCCAACACTCCCGCGGTCTGTCTGGTCGGCAAGACGCACGAGTTTCATGTCACCACCGCCCTGAACGTCACCGTTGACGAAAACCGCGAGGCGATTGCCGCATCCATCCGCCACCTTGTCGCCAAGGGCCGCGAAGCCTTGTTCGACGCCGAACACTTCTTCGACGGCTACCGCGCCAATCCGGCCTACGCGCTGGACTGCCTGCAGGCGGCCCTGACTGCGGGCGCAAGATGGGT
>JANOER010000179.1:0-1533 GCA_031441285.1 Rhodobacterales bacterium | reverse complement strand
TACGTCATCATCATCCTGACCGCGATCTGGTCGAAAAGCTTCTGGCTGATGGTCGGGCTGATGGTGCTGTTCGGCTGGACCTCGCTGGTCGGCGTCGTCCGGGCCGAGTTCCTGCGGGCGCGGAATTTCGAGTATGTCCGGGCCGCCCGCGCGCTTGGGGTTCCCGACTGGCAGATCATGTTCCGCCATGTCCTGCCGAACGCAATGGTGGCGACGCTGACCCTCTTGCCCTTCATCATCACCGGCACGATCGGATCACTTGCCATGCTGGACTATCTGGGCTTCGGCCTGCCCGCCAGCGCGCCCTCGCTGGGCCAGCTGTCACGTCAGGCGCAGCAGAACCTGCAGGCTCCGCATCTGGCCTGGGTGTCGTTCTTCAGCTTTGCCATCATGCTCAGCCTGCTGGTCTTTGTCTTCGAAGGCATCCGGGATGCGTTCGACCCCCGAAAAACCTTCCGATGAGGCCGGGTCGATGAGGATGGGCCGATGAGTGTTCTGGATGTCAGCGGGCTGACGGTAAGTTTCCGGCAGGATGGCCGCCTTGTCGAGGCAGTGAGGGGCGTCAGCTTTTCGGTCGCCAAGGGCGAGACGGTCGCGATCGTCGGCGAAAGCGGGTCGGGCAAGTCGGTCACCGCGCTGTCGACGGTCGGGCTTCTGGGCGACAGTGCCGAGGTCTCGGGGTCGATCACCTATGGCGGCCGCCAGATGATCGGTGTCTCCGAACGTGAATTGCGCCGGGTGCGCGGCAATGACATCAGCTTCATCTTCCAAGAGCCGATGACCAGCCTCAACCCCCTGCACACCATCGAAAAGCAGCTGGGCGAAAGTCTGGCCCTGCATCAGGCACTGACCGGGGCGGCGGCACGGACGCGGATCATCGAATTGCTGGACAAGGTTGGCATCCGCGACGCGGAAAGCCGGCTTGACGCCTATCCGCACCAGCTTTCGGGCGGGCAGCGACAGCGGGTGATGATCGCCATGGCGCTGGCCAACGGGCCGGAACTTCTGGTCGCGGACGAACCCACCACCGCGCTGGATGTGACCATTCAGGCGCAGATCCTTGACCTTCTGGCCGATCTCAAGCGGACCGAGGGTCTTTCCCTGCTGTTCATCACCCATGACCTGGGCATCGTCCGCCGCATTGCCGACCGGGTTTGCGTGATGCAGGGCGGCGAGATCGTCGAACAGGGCGTGACGGCGGATATCTTCGCCAGCCCGCAGCATCCCTACACGCAAAAGCTGCTGGCCGCCGAACAGCGCGGCGGTCCCCGGCCCGTGCCGATGAACGCGCCCGAGGTGGTGCGGACAGACTCCTTGCGCGTCTGGTTCCCGATCCAGCGCGGCTTCCTGCGCCAGACCGTGGGCCATGTGAAAGCGGTGAACGACGCCACGCTGTCGGTCCGGTCGGGTGAGACGCTGGGCATCGTCGGGGAAAGCGGGTCGGGCAAGACCACGCTGGCGCTGGCGATTCTGAAGCTGGTCCCCTCGCAGGGAAAGATCGTCTTTCTGGGTCGCGATATCGCCCGGCTGGAC
>JANOER010000178.1:0-6745 GCA_031441285.1 Rhodobacterales bacterium | reverse complement strand
ACCGCCCAGTCCAGGTCCGCCAACTTCAGCAAGCTGGCGACCATCCCGGTGGTCTGCCCGAGCGGCAGCTTGAACAGGACCTTGATCGTCAGGCAGAATTGGATCGCGGCGTCGGAAAAGACCGAGGGGCGGCCCGGGCTTGGCGGCAGGCGGCGCGCGCCATGCCATCTCCTTGTCCAGCCAGATCAGCAAAGACCCACGCTTCTTCAATGAGGCGGTGTAGCCGGGCCAGTTCGTCGTGCGGAAGCGGGCGGGTGATGACTTGCCAATGCCGCCTGTCTAACCGCACGGATTTACAATGTGAATCCTCCAACGGCAGAGTTGTGCAACAACGCCCGGCGGATGGACGCATGGGTCCGGCCTTCACGAAGAGTGCTGGGCGCAGGGTCAGGATGTTGCCGCCCTGATCCTGCAACACGCTCAGACGGGCGCACCGACAGCACCGCGAGAAGCGACGGACCTGGGGCAGTTGATCGGCGACCGCCTCGGACGGACCGCATCGCTCTGAAAGCCGGGGACACGCCAGGGATTGGGCGTGTCCCCATTTTCCGTTCGGGTTGAACCGGACCTTGGGCAAGGCAGCCGGGCAACCCCCGTTGAGGCAAGGCGGAAGATCGGGCGCAGCCGAAGCCATGGCCACGCAACCAGCGTCAAGCAGCCTGCGGCAAACCCTGCGCGGTTCCCTTCGGGGCGGTCTTGCTCCGGCTCAGGCGGCAATCGGCAGGATCAGGTCCGGACCCGAGGCCCGGTTCGAATTGACCGCCACCCCCACCCGGAACGGCGGCGCCAGCACCCCGTCTGCCGCGGCCTTCATCAGGACCGCAGCACCATGTCCCGCTTCGCCCAGCCACAAGGGCCAGTCGGCACGGGCCAGCACCACGGCCTCGCGGTGGTGAAGCCCGGCCATGGCCGGCCCCGCCTCGGTCGACACGATGGCCACGGTGTCGACATCCCCCCAGCGCTGCCAAAGCCCGGCCAGCGCCATCGGCAACCCATCGGCGCGCTGGAAATGCCAGGGCAGCTTCTCGCCCTTCTCGCCGGTGCTCCATTCGTAGAACCCGCTGGCCGGCACGATGCAGCGCCGGGTCCGCACCGCCTCGCGGAAGGCGGGCTTGGTGGCCACGGTGTCGGACCTTGCGTTGATGATCAGCGGCCCATCGTTCGGGGCCTTGTACCAGACCGGGATGAAGCCCCAGCGCATGGCCCGCAACCGCCGCTGCCCGCCGTCCGAGGTGACGACGGCGACCGGGTTCGTCGGGCAGACATTGAAATTCTGCCCCTGTGGCAGGTCATTGCCCGGAACGGCATCAAACAGCGCCGCAAGCGCCGCGTTCGGGTGGGTGATGGTGAACCTGCCGCACATGGCCGCAGGATAGCCCAAACGTCCCCCCATGCAATCTGTCGGAAGCTGCGCTAACATCGCTCGGGTATCGGACGAAGGCGAGGACCATGCCAGCCCTGGACCAGATCAGCCAGATCGCCCGCCGGGTCGAGAACCTTGACCGCGCCCGTGCCTTCTGGCGCGACAAGCTTGGCATCCCCGAACTTTACGCGTTTCCCGGCCTCGCCTTCTTCCGCCTTGGTCCCACCCGCCTGATGCTGCGCGAAACCGGAAGCCGGGACGACGCCGACATCCTTTACCTTGCCACGGACGATATTCTTGCGGCGCAGCAAAGCCTTGAAGCGAGGGGCATCGCCTTCGTCCAGGCGCCGCACCTGATCCACCGCCATGCCGACGGCACCGAGGAATGGATGGCCTTCTTTCCCGATGACGAGGGCCGCCCGCTTGGCCTTCATATGCAGACGGCCGCGACAGCTATTTCCGGCTGATGCGCCCATCCGTGAAGGGGGCGTAGCGGCCAACCCGGGCAAGATAGTCTGCGGTCACGTCCGCAAGATCCGGCCCGAAGTCATAGGCATTCGCCGCGTCCCGGAACATCGCGTAGCCGTCGCCGCCGCCCCGGACGAAATTGTTCGACACGACCTTGTAGGTCGCGCCCGGATCAATCGGCGCCCAGGCGTCGCCGCCGACCAGGGTCATCGCGTCACTGACCCGTGCCCCGGCCGGGGCCGCCGGATCGAAGCTGAACCGCAACCCGGCCACTTGCGGGAAGCGGCCAGAGCCTTCCTCGACCCGCGAGACCCCGTTCTCAAGCGCCGCAAGAACCGTGGCACCCGAGACCTCGAAGGTCGACAGCGTGTTCTGGAACGGCAGCACGGTCAGCACCTCGCCCATCGTCACCGGGCCCGCGGCGATGCTGGCGCGCAGACCGCCGCCATTCTGGATCGCGATGGTCACACCCTGACCGGCCACCCGGTCCAGCATCGCCTCGGCCACCAGGTTGCCCATCGGGCATTCCATCGCCCGGCAGGTCGCGCGCGCACCGTCGATGACCGCCGCCGCCTCGGCCACCACCCGGGTTTTCAGCGCTTCGATCGGCCCGGCCAGCTCTTTCACCCGCGCCTCGATTGCGGGGTCGGGGATCACGCCGGCATCCAGAAGGATGGTGTCGCCCTCGGCGAATTTTAGGTTCCCCACGTCATCGAAGGTCAGGATCAGGTGGCCCAGGTATTTCGAATAGGCATAGGCCTGCACCACCGGCACCATGGCCCCGTTCTGCCCGTCGACCCAGATCGGATAGGGCCCGATCCGCCGTGGGTCCGTCGAGGACAAAAGCGTGTGCGAATGCCCGCCCACCACCGCATCCAGACCGGGCACGGCCGCCGCAATCTCCATGTCCCTGAAGACCCCGACATGGTTCAGGGCGATGATCTTCGTCACCCCTTCCGCCTCCAGGGCCGCGACATCGGCCTTCAGACTGTCGATCTCGTCCTGAAAAATCACCGAAGGGCCGGGGCTTGAGGTCTCGACCGTGTCGGTTGCCAGGGCCGAGACGATGCCGATCCTCTCGCCCCCCACCTCAAGCACGACATGGTTCCGCACCCGTCCCGCCAGCACATTGGACTGGCTGACATCCGTGTTGCCGCTGATCACCGGGAACGTGACCTTGTCGAGAAAGGCCGCAAAGCCTTCGGGACCATCGTCGAATTCATGGTTGCCGATTGCCATCGCATCAAAGCCGATCTGTTCCATGAACTCGGCTTCGGCGGCCCCCCTGTAGGTGCTGAAGAAAAGGCTGCCCTGGAATTGGTCGCCCGCGTCCAGCACTATCACGTTGCCACCGGCGGCGGTGATCCCCGCGCGGAGTTCGTTGATCTTGGCCGCGACGCGCGCGATGCCGCCGAAACACTGCTGTTCGGCGGCTTCTTCGGGCGAACAGGTGCTGTCGAAGGCGTTCACCGGCTCGATCCGGCTGTGCAGGTCATTGATGTGCAGGACATGCAGAACGGTCTCTGCCTGCGCCAGGGCCGTGGTCAGCGCAAGGACCGCGCCGGAAAGGAGGACTGCGCGCATCGGTTGCTTCCGTTCCTGTTTCACCGGTCAGACTGATACCACCGTCGGCAGAGTGTCAAAACCTGCTTCCGCCAGTCTGGCGGCAACCGGCAACAGCGGCATGACGCTGCTGACGGATTGACCCGGCGCGCGTCCGGGGGCAAAAGCGCGGACATGCTGATCTACAAGATCCTTCGCCGTCCCGAGTGGGATGCCTTCCGCGCCGCAGGTGAAACCGCCGGCGCCCCGGTTGATCTGGCGGATGGCTATATCCACTTTTCGACCTCGGCCCAGGTCGCCGAAACCGCCGCCAAATGGTTCGGCACCGAAAGCGATCTTGTGCTGGTCGCCTTCGAGTCCGACCGCCTGGGTCCGGTCCTGAAATGGGAGCCCTCGCGCGGGGGCCAGCTTTTCCCGCATCTCTACCGGCCCCTGCGGCTGGATGAGGTGATCTGGGACAAATCGCTGCCCTTGGGTGCCACCGGCCACATCTTCCCCGAGGGCGTGTGGTGACCCTGTCGGAACGTGCCGGCCTGGCCCTTCTTCACCGCCTTGACCCCGAACGTGCGCATGGGCTTTCGCTGAAGGCGCTGCGGTTCGGCCTCGTCCCGCTGCCCGGACCCGTCACCTCGCCCCGCCTTGCCACCAGCCTTGCCGGACTGCCGCTGCTGAATCCGGTCGGACTTGCAGCCGGCTACGACAAGAACGCCACCGTGATCGGCCCTCTGTCCCGCGCGGGCTTCGGCTTTGTCGAGGTGGGGGCAGCGACCCCCCTGCCCCAGCCCGGCAACCCGCTGCCGCGCCTGTTCCGGCTGACCGAGGACCGCGCTGCGATCAACCGTTTCGGCTTCAACAATGACGGAATGGAGGCGATCGGCTCCAGGCTGGCCGCCCACAGCCGCGGCGCCGTGCCGGTCGGCCTGAACCTTGGCGCGAACAAGGCCAGTGACAACCGCGCCGCCGATTTCGTCCGGGTCCTTGCGCGCTGCGGACCGCATGTCGATTTTGCCACGGTGAATGTCAGCTCGCCCAACACCGAACGCCTGCGCGACCTGCAAGGCCCCGCCGCCCTTGCGGCCCTTCTGGCCGGGGTGATGGAAGCGCGTGCCGCACTGCCCGCACCGATCCCCGTCTTCCTGAAGATCGCCCCCGACCTGACCGAAGATGAACTTGGCCAGATTGCCGAGGTCGCGCTGGCTTCGGGGATCGCGGGAATTATCGCGACCAACACCACCCTTTCCCGAGAAGGTTTGAAATCTGCAAGCCGGGGCGAAGCGGGGGGCTTGTCAGGCGCTCCGTTGTTCGAAAAGTCTACACGACTCCTGGCGCGGCTATCGCTTTTGACCGACGGAAAGCTGCCGCTTGTCGGGGTCGGCGGGGTATCCTCGGCCGGGGAGGCCTATCAGAAGATCCGCGCCGGAGCCTCGGCCATCCAAATCTACACGGCGATGGTCTATCATGGGCTTTCGATGGTACCGCAGATCGCCAAGGGGCTGGACGCGCTGCTTGCGCGGGACGGCAAGGCCTCGGTCGCCGCGGCTACGGGAAGCGGACGCAGCGACTGGCTGTAGACTGACCTGACAGGCATCGGCAACAAAGCGACGTTGAAGGTGCCTTTCGTGCCCTGGGACAGGCGGGCGCCCCAGGCTGGCGCCCCAGGCCGGCACCTACGTCCCCCTCGGTTTCGCCCGCAAGGTCGGTTCTGCCGCGGTCGGGTCTTCCGGCCAGGGGTGGCGCGGGTAGGCCCCGCGCATGTCCTTTCGGACATCGGCATACGAGGTCGCCCAGAACCGGGGCAGGTCGGTCGTCACCTGCACCGGCGCGCGTGCCGGGGAAAGCAGGGTGATCCGCACCGGCATCCGCGCGGCCCCCACCACCGGATGCTGGGTGACCCCGAACATCTCTTGCAGGCGCACCTCGATGGCCGGAACCTCGCCGTCATAGTCGATCGGGATCTTCCGGCCGAGGGGCGTGTCAAAACCCGCCGGCACCAGCCGGTCCATTTCGGCCAGTCGGTCCCAGCCAAGCAGGCCTTGCACGGCGGAAGTCAGGTCCAGTCCCTTCAGGTCGGCCTCGGTCTTCAGACCGTGAAGATGCGGCAAAAGCCAGTCCCCGGCCGTGGCAAGAAGGTCCGCATCCTCGACCGCCGGCCAGCCGTCGCCCCGCGCAAGGCGCGCCCTCGCCCGCAACCTTCGGGCGGCGGCAGTCCAGGGCAGGCCCAGCAGGCGCAGACCCTCCAGCGCCGCCCGGGCCACGGCTTCGGGTGGCGCGTCCCAGGGGCGGTCGTCCAGCACCAGCGCGCCAAGGCGTTCCTGACGCCGCGACAGCACCCGGCACTCGCGGCGCGACCAGTCGCAGACCTCGCCCCACCGGATGCGGTCGGCGAACAGGCCCCGGACCTCGGCCTCGGAGATCGCCACCGCCTGCCGCACCACCGAATCGCGCGCATCGCCGTCAAGGTCGGTCGCCACGATCAGCCGGGCGCCCGACAGGGGCAGGCCCGCCGCCATCAACGCCCCCTTGCCGCCGGACAGGATCCAGCGCGGGGCCTCGCCCTTGCGGCGCAGGCCGATCCGGTCGGGATAGGCCAGCGCCGCCATCTCGGCCAGACTGAACCGGCCTTGCGCGCGGCCCCCCCACCCCGAACCTCCCCCACCGGAGGGGAGAGAGGCGCCCACCGCCGTCGCCCCGCGACCCCCCTCCCCCGCGTGGGGAGGGGTCGGGGATGGCGCGCGCTTCAGGACCTCCCGCAAACCCGCCGCCAGTCGCTTCGCCTCGACCCGGATCCGCTCGACCACGCTCCGATCCGCGTCGGGTCCGGGCCGGGCGACCGCCTGCATCCGCAGGGCAAGATCGGGCGGAGCGCCGCGCAAAGGGTCGCGCTCGGCCAGAAGGGCTGCCAGCTCCGCCGCCTCCGGTCCCGCCACCGTCAGCATATGCGCCAGCCGGGGGTGCAGCGGCAGGGCAGCCAGCGCCTTGCCATGCGCGGTGATGTGGTCCCGGTCGTCCAGCGCGCCCAAGGCACGCAACAGGGCGCGCGCCTCGGCCAGCGGCCCGGACGGGGGCGGCGTCAGGAAGGGCAGGTCCGCGCCGCCCCAAAGCGCCAGTTCCAGCGCAAGGCCTGCCAGATCGGCCACCTCGATCTCGGCCGGCGGGAACGGGGCAAGACCGCCCTCGTCGCCTTTGGTCCACAGCCGGTAGCAGATGCCCTCGGCCACCCGCCCGGCGCGACCCCGGCGCTGCTCGGCCTCGGCCTTGGTCACCCGCTCGGTCACCAGCCGCGACATGCCCGAGTTCGGATCGAACCGCGCCCGCCGCGCGCGGCCTGCGTCGATGACCACCCGGATGTCG
>JANOER010000177.1:0-18779 GCA_031441285.1 Rhodobacterales bacterium | reverse complement strand
GATCGCGACCAAGGCCTCGGGGATCACGGCGCTTGAAGGCGTGAAAGGCATGCGCATCGCGGTGCCGGTCGGATCGACCGCGCATTACTCGCTGATGGGCGCGCTGGCACATGCAGGCATCGCCGAAACCGATGTCACGATCATGAACCTGCCCGCCGACCAGATCGCGGCGGCCTGGGATTCGGGTCAGGTCGATGCCGCCTTCATCTGGGAGCCAGTGCAGAACCAGATCCTGCAGACCGGCACCTTTATTGTCGGCGCTGACCAGACCGCGGCCTGGGGCTTCCCGACCTTTGACGGCTGGGTGGTGAACACCGAATTTGCGACAGCAAATGCCGATGCGATGGTGGCTTTCGCCAAGACCCTGAACACCGTGAACATGGCCTATCTGGCGGATCCCGCCGCCTGGACCGCCGACAGCGACCCGGTCAAGAAGATCGCCGAGATGACGGGCGCCGACCCGACCCAGGTTCCCGGCATCCTGAAGGGCTTTACCTTCATTCCGCTGGCCGACCAGCTTGGCGACGCCTGGATGGGTGGTGCTGCGGCCAACATGAAGACCACCGCCGATTTCCTGGTCGCGGCCGGCCGGATCGACGCGGCGATCGATGACTACTCGGGCTTCGTCAACACTGCCATCGCCGAGGCGGCGAAGTAAGCACCGGCTCCATTGCCGGAAGCGGGGTTCACTCGCTTCCGGCGACTTCACCAGACCTGACGGGGGACGGAATGGGGCTGAACATCAAAGAGGCTTCGGTCATCTACCCGACCGCCGACGGGCGACCGCCGGTCGAGGCGCTGCGCAAGATCGACCTCGAGATCATCAATGACGATTTCGTTGTCGCCCTCGGCGCTTCCGGTTGCGGAAAATCCACGCTTCTGTCGCTGATCGCGGGGTTCCTGTCACCCTCGTCGGGCGAGATCCTGCTGGACGGAGCGAAGGTTCAGGGCCCTGGCGCGGACCGGGCGGTGGTGTTCCAGAAACACGCGCTGATGCCCTGGCTGAACGTGCTGGACAACGTGGCCTTCGGCCTGAAACTGCAAGGCGCGGACCAGGCGAAGCGCTACGAGATCGCGCGCAGCTTCATCAACCTTCTGGGTCTGGCCGATTTCGAGGACAGCCGGGTCTACAAGCTGTCGGGCGGGATGCAGCAGCGCGTCGGCATCGCCCGCGCCCTGACCTGCGATCCCAAGGTCCTCTTGATGGACGAACCCCTTGGCGCACTGGACGCGCTGACCCGCGAAAAGGCGCAAGAGCTGATCCTGAACATTTGGCACACCACCAACAAGTCGGTGTTCTTCATCACCCATTCGGTCGAGGAGGCGTTGTTCATGGGCACCAAGCTGATCGTGATGTCGCCCCGTCCGGGCCGCATCGCGCACCGGTTCGACCTGCCGTTCTCGCGCCAGTTCCTGTCCGGCACGCCCGCGCGTGAGGTCAAGGCCAGCCGCGAATTCATCGGGCTTCGCGAGGACGTCCTGAAAATCATCTTCTCGGACGAGGAGGCCGCGGCATGACCGAACATTCCTATCCCAACACCGTGTCGAAAAAGAAGGGCATCTTCTTCTTCCTGATGAAGGCCCGCGCCACAAAACCCGGAGAAACCTACGGCGTGCCAGGCCAAGGCGACACGCTGTGGCTGTCGGTCCTGTCGATCCTGGGGATCATCTTCGTGTGGTGGCTGTTCACCTTCATGGGCTGGGTCAAACCGCTGTTCCTTCCGTCGCCCCAGGCGGTGCTGCGCAAGTTCATCCAGGTCTGGAGCGAGGGTTTTACCAACACGCCGTTTCTGGAACATGTCGGTATCTCGGCTGCCCGGGTCTTTGGCGCCTTTCTGCTGGCCTGCCTTGTGGGCATCCCGCTTGGCCTCGCCATGGGGATGAGCCCCTTCATCCGCGGCGTCTTCGATCCGCCGCTGGAGTTCTACCGCCCGATCCCGCCGCTGGCCTACCTGCCGCTGATGATCATCTGGTTCGGCATCGGCGAGACGTCGAAGGTCCTGCTCATTTTCCTGTCCGTCCTGGCCCCCGTTGCCCTCGGGGCACGGTCGGGCGTGAAATCGGCCGCGATCGAACAGATCCACGCCGCCTATTCCTTCGGGGCCAGCCGCTGGCAGGTGATGCGCCATGTGATCCTGCCGTCAGCCCTGCCCGAGATTCTGACCGCGATGCGGATCGGCATCGGCTTTGGCTGGACCACGCTGGTCGCCGCCGAGATGGTCGCCGCGACCAGTGGCCTCGGCTACATGGTGCTGACCGCCAGCCAGTTCCTGCAAACCTCGACCGTCATCATGGGCATCATCGTGATCGCGATCATCGCCTATGCTTTCGACATGCTGATGCGCTGGATCGAGCGCAAGATCGTGCCCTGGAAGGGCCGGATGTAAGTTGAACCCATGTCAACGATATACCTGAAGAAATCCACCCGGACACCTGCGTCCGGCCAGACCGACGTGCGCGCAAGTGTCGAGGCGATGCTGGCCGAACTGGCGCGGGACGGCGACGCCGCCGCGACGCGCTTCGCCCGTGATCTGGACAAATGGCAGGGAGACATCGTTGTGTCACCGGAAACCCGCGCCCGCGCGGCAAGCCTTGTGCCGGAAAAGCTGCGCGCCGACATCCGCTTTGCCCACCGCAACATAGCCCGCTTTGCTCAGGCGCAGCGCGGGACGATCACCGATTGCGAGATCGAAATCCTGCCGGGGCTGATGGCGGGGCAAAAGCAGATTCCGGTCTCGTCGGCGGGCTGCTATGTGCCGGGCGGGCGCTACAGCCACATTGCGTCCGCGATCATGACCATCACCACGGCCAAGGTTGCGGGCGTGCCCCACATCGCCGCCGTGTCGCCTCCGCGCCCCGGCCCGGATGGGATCGGGGGCATCCCGCCGGCGATCCTCTACGCGATGGACCTGTGCGGCGCGGATGTGATCCTGAACCTTGGCGGCGTGCAGGGCGTGGCGGCGATGGCCAACGGGCTGTTCGGGTTGCCGAAAGCCGACATCCTTGTTGGTCCCGGCAACCAGTACGTCGCCGAGGCCAAGCGCATCCTTTACGGCCAGGTCGGCATCGACATGTTCGCAGGCCCGACCGACAGCATGGTGATCGCCGATGCCACGGCGGACCCCGAACTTGTCGCCGCCGATCTGGTGGGGCAGGCCGAGCATGGCTACAACTCGCCCGTCTGGCTGGTCACCACCGACCGCGCGCTGGCCGATCGGGTGATGGCGATGGTGCCGGCGCTGATCGCCGACCTGCCCGAGTTGAACGCGACCAACGCCCGCGCCGCCTGGGCCGACTATGCCGAGGTCATGCTGTGCGACAGCGCCGAGGCGATGGCGCAAGTTGCCGATGCCTACGCGCCGGAGCACCTGCATGTGCAGGCCGCCGATCTGGACTGGTGGCTTTCAAGGTTGCAGTCCTACGGGTCGCTTTTCCTGGGCGAGGAAACAACGGTGGCCTACGGTGACAAATGTTCCGGGCCGAACCATGTGCTGCCGACCTCGGGCGCCGGGCGCTATACCGGCGGGCTTTCGGTCCACAAGTTCATGAAGACCGTCACCTGGCAGCGCGCCACCCGCGAAGCCAGCCGCGAGCTGGCGCTGGCCACGGCCCGGATCTCGCGGATGGAGGGGATGGAAGGCCACGCCCGTACCGCCGATGTGCGGCTGGCCAAGTTCTACCCAGGGGAAAACTTCGATCTCAGCCCGTCCGATGATGCCGCCTGACATGGGCGCGCCAAAAGGTGCATATTGGGGCGCAGCGGACAGGGTTGAACCGCAGCTGGTTTACCGGAGGGCAAAAGTTCAGGAGAATTGCCCATTGTGGAACAGCCCAATGGAAGAAGACCGCAAAGCCGTATTCACCTGAGGTCTGCGAGCGTGCGGTTCCTCTGGCGATGAAACACCGCAATGAGTGTCACGGCGAAGCTGCGGCGCAGACGGCGATCGCGGGCAGGTTGGGCTGTTTGCCGGACGGTCTTCGCGTTTTTGCAAGGCAGGAATTATGATCGGCTTAACCTCTTCGGGACAAGATGGCCATCAGGGAATCGTTGTGACCTGACCGCTGTCGAGGCCGGATTTGGACCGAACTGAACCAGCCCCGGGCCTCGCCGAATTGCGGGCCGCACGCCGTCAGTCCTCGGGTCTGATCCTTGCCGCGATCCTGTTCAGCGTGGTCTTCAACGCCTTGATGCTGACCGGGCCGCTTTACATGCTACAGGTCTACGACCGGGTGCTGGGCAGCCGGTCCGAAGAGACTCTGGTGGCGCTTTCGGTTCTGGCTACCGGCCTTTTCCTGGCCATGGGGGTCTTGGACCTTGTGCGCGGGCAGCTGATGACGATCGTCGGGGCGCGGGTGCAGCACCGTCTGGATCAACGGGTCTTTTCCGCCGCGATGCAACGATCGGCCCTTGCCCCGACCGATCCGGCAGCGCAGTTGGCGCAGCGCGATCTTGAGGCGGTCCGGGTGTTTCTGGCATCACCCGTTCATCTGGCCCTGATGGACCTGCCCTGGACCCCGATCTTCATTGCCGCAATCTTCGTCTTCCATCCGATGCTTGGCTGGCTTGCCGTTGCCGGTGGGTCGAGTCTTGTCGGCGTGGCGTTCCTGAACCAGATCTGGTCGCAAACGCCGTTTGCCGAGGTTGCTCAGGCGACGCTGGCGTCTGACCGGATGTCAGACCAGCTTCGGTCCGAGGCAGACACGTTGCGTGCGCTTGGCATGTCTGGCGCCGGGTTCGTCCGATGGCGTCTTGTCCGCCAGCTTGCTCTGCGCAGGGCCGTGGCGGTGGCGGGAATGACCGGGGGATTTGGCGCACTGACCCGGACGTTTCGGCTTTTCCTGCAATCGGCATTGCTTGGACTTGGCGCCTGGCTGGTGCTGCAAGGTGAACTTACGCCCGGAGCGATGATCGCGGGATCGATCCTGATGGGACGTGCGCTGGTACCGGTTGATGTGGTCGTCGGACAATGGGCCGTCGCAGCGCGCGCCGCGCAGGCCCGGCAGCGGCTTGGCGATCTTCTGTCCCGGGTACCGATACCCGTGTCTCGGACGGTCCTGCCAAAGCCGACAGGTGCTCTGGACGTCGAGGGGCTGTGTCTTGGTCCGCCAGGAGAAACCGGGCTGATCCTGCGCGGCATAAGTTTCCGGCTGGAGCCGGGGATGGCGATTGGCATCATCGGCGCCTCTGGGTCGGGCAAGTCCACCCTTGCGAAGGCACTGACCGGGATCTGGCGCCCTTCGGCTGGACGGGTCCGTCTGGATGGTGCCACGCTTGATCAGTATGATCCCGACACGCTGGGACGCAGCATCGGGTATCTGCC
This sequence comes from Rhodobacterales bacterium, assembly GCA_031441285.1. Lineage (GTDB taxonomy): Bacteria > Pseudomonadota > Alphaproteobacteria > Rhodobacterales > Rhodobacteraceae > Tabrizicola. Next base: position 13,458 of record JANOER010000177.1, on the reverse strand, counting down.
GCAGCGGGTTGCTCTTTTTGACGGCACAATTGCGGAAAACATCGCGCGGCTTGACCTGCAGCCGGACAGCGCAAGCGTTGTCGCGGCCGCGATGAACGCCGATGCGCACGCGCTGATCGTCAACCTTCCCGACGGGTATGATACCCGAGTCACAGCGCCCTCCGGGCGGCTGTCGGGTGGGCAATTGCAGCGGATCGGGCTTGCGCGAGCGCTTTATGGCGACCCTGTCTTGCTGATCATGGACGAGCCGAACTCGAATCTCGACAGCGAAGGATCCGCGGCCCTGAACGCGGCCATCCGGGCAGCCAAGGCCCGAGGGGCGGCAGTTCTGATCATGGCGCACCGGCCAGCTGCCATACAGGAGTGCGATCTGCTGTTGCTGATGGACGGTGGATTGCGCAAGGATTTCGGCCCCCGCGACGAGGTGTTGCGCGCGCAAGTCCGCAACCATACCGAGATTGTCCGGCCAGTTGCCGGCGGTGGCACGACGTGACCCGGCGAGAACCGCAATTGTCGGCAACGCGGCCGCTGGTTGTTGGCTTTGTCGCCCTGGTGCTGGTTGTCGGCGGTTTTGGCGGCTGGGCGGGCTTTTCTTCTCTGGCGGGCGCCATCATCGCGCCGGGGCATGTCGAAATCTCGCAGAGCCGCCAGGCGGTACAGCACACGGACGGCGGTGTTGTCGCAGAGATACTCGTTGCTGAGGGAGACAGGGTTGCGGTCGGCGACATTCTGGTGCGGCTCGACGGCAGCCTGCTTCGATCCGAGTTTGCAATCGTCGAAAACCAGCTTTTCGAACTGCGATCAAGGCGGGCACGGCTTGAGGCTCAGCGGGACGAAGCGGCCAACCTGGTGTTCCCGCCCGACCTCCTGGCCGTGGGAAAGACGCGGACTGACGTCGCCGCGATGATCGCGGGGCAGGCTGGCCATTTTGCAAGACAGGCCAAGGCGCTGCATCAGTCCCGCGATCAAAGGCGACGACAGATAGATCAGATTACTAGCCAGATCAAAGGGTTGGAGGCGCAGCACTCTGCGGTTGAAGCCCAGATCCGGCTGGTGAAGGCGGACCTTGCCGCCCAGAACGCCTTGTTGGAAATGGGCCTGACCGAAGCCGCCCGGGTCTCGGAGATCCAGCGCGACCTTGCACGACTTCACGGACGGTCGGGTGAACTGGTCTTTGCCCGGGCCGAAGCGGCAGAGCGGATAGCCTGGGTCGAGATCGAACTGGCGGCCCTGTCCACGGACCTGCAGCTGAAGGCCGATGCGGAACTCCGCGGCATCCTGGAGCGCGAGCTAGAGCTTGGCGAACGCGCCAGGGCTTTGTCCCTGCGGATCGCGCGGCTGGACATGCGGGCTGCAGTGGCCGGAGTCGTGTTCGGCCTTCGGCCGACCACCCCGCAGTCGGTACTGCGCCCGGAAGACGTTCTGATGTTCGTGGTGCCGAAGGACCGTCCGCCCTTGGTTGTTGCACAGGTTCCTGCAACCCACGTCGACGAGGTCCGGCCCGGTCAGGAGGTGCGCCTGTTGTTTTCGTCGCTGCCATCAGCCACCGCGTCTGACCGCATGGGCCGGGTCATCCTGGTTTCTGCCGACGCGCTTATCGACGAGCGGACCGGCGCGGCCTATTTCCGCACCGAAATCGCCATCAAAGCGGACGGGACGGGGATAATCGGCGGCACCGAAATCTTGCCGGGCATGCCGGTAGAGACCTTCATCCTTACCGGGGATCGCAGCCCGCTTTCCTATCTTGCAAAGCCATTCATCGACTATGTCCGGAATGCCTTTCGCGAAACCTGAAGCGCGGTAACTGCCGGTTTTCGCTGAATGTCGAGAAAGCGGGGGACCGTCCGGACGAGGGATGTTCCAGCACGGGCCTTGCCGCCATTTTCAGCGCAATGCCGGCACTGGACCTGGCTTTTCCTGAAAGCAAGGTCACGACCCGCGCGATCCAGCCTGTCGCAAGTCTGGCTGGGTCGTTCCAGTTACAACTGAGTTTGGCAGGTCTCTGCATTCGCGCGCACCGCGCTCGGGAATCGTCCCCGTCAGCGAAGCTGTCCGGGCGATCAAGAGGGTGGCGCGGCGCTACCATCCCGGAGAGACCTGTCTGATCGGGGCCGGCATCGTGCGCGCGGTGCAGCTTCCCGCCGGCACCGTAGCGCTGGATGTGTTCGCCAAAGCGCACCCCGCTGCCCGCTGAAGCCGCGCTATGCGTTCTGGACGAGGCCAAAGCGGTCTGGCCTGCGCGCAAGGGAAAAGGTTCCGGCTGGGCGAGCTTTTGGTTCCGGTGCGCGATCTGAAAAGGCTTGAAGCGGCCCATCGCCGCTGACCGCCCATCACCGGACCGTCATGGCCGGGTTACACTCGGCTGTTGACCATGGCTGTGGCCGGCTGGCCGGTGGTGCATCGCTGTGGAATCGCATAGGGTCCGCCCCGGCATGTCCCTGAGCGGCCGGCCCGAAAAGGAGACGTCACGATGCAGCGCAAGTCGGTTCCGGTTGACCTTGGCCTTCAGGGCGGGGGGGCTCATGGCGCGTTCACCTGGGGGGTGATCGACCGGCTTCTGGACGAGCCCTGGATCGAATACTCCGGCGTCTCGGGGACATCGGCGGGTGCGATGAACGCCACGGTCCTGGTCGACGGCTATGCCGCCGGTGGCCGAAAGGGCGCGCAGGCGGCGCTGGAGCGTTACTGGCGTGCCGTGGCCGATGCCGGGCGTTTCAGCCCGATGCAGCGCGGTCCGATCGAGCGGATGGCCAATCTCTGGACGCTGGACTACTCGCCCGCCTTCACCGCGCTGGAAATGGCGGCCCGGATGATGTCGCCCTATGACACCAACCCTTTTGGCGCGAACCCCTTGCGGTCGATTCTGGTCGAGTGTATCGACTTTGGCCGCGTGGCGCAGGCAGAGATCAAGCTGTTCGTCAACGCAACCAACGTCCGCACCGGACGCGGGCGGATCTTTCGCAATGCCGAGATCACGCCCGAGGTCCTGATGGCCTCGGCCTGCCTGCCGACGATGTTCCAGGCCGTCGAGATTGACGGCGAGTTTTACTGGGACGGCGGCTTTTCGGGCAACCCGTCCATCGTGCCTTTGGTGCGCGAATGCGCGTCGCGCGATACGATCATCGTGCAGATCAACCCGATCATGCGCCCCGAACCGCCCCGCACCGCGCGTGAGATTCAGGACCGCCTGAACGAGATCGCCTTCAATTCCGTGCTGATCAAGGAATTGCGCGCGGCCGCCATGATGCGCAAGGTCGCCGATCCCGGCACCGGCGAAGGCAAGGCCCTGGCCGAGATGCGGCTGCACCGGATTGCATCGGACCTGATGCTGACGCTTGGCTATTCCTCGAAGCTGCTGGCCGAATGGGAGTTCTTCACCATGCTGCGCGACGCCGGACGCCAGGCGGCGGACGCGTTTCTGGCCGGGGATGGCCAGGATATTGGGGTTAGGCAGACCCTGGACATCGACGCTTACCTCGACGGGATCTGACGCGGGCTTGGGGCAAGGCCCGGCGCCGCTTTGCACTGGCAGGGGCGCTGGGCGGCGGATAGGTTGGCGGCATGGCCCGCCAATCCGTCCTGTCCCGTTTCTGGAGTTTCGCGGCCCGAGGGTTGCTTTTGTGCCAGGCCAGCCTGCCGCAAACAGCCGCAGCCGGGCAGGGTGACTGCGTCGTGCTGATGCACGGGCTTGGCCGCGGGGATGCTTCGTTCCTCCTGATCGAAGAGGTGTTGTCAGCGGGCGGCTTCCGGGTCGTCAACTTGGAGTATCCGTCTCGCGAGACGACGGTGGCGAACCTTCTGGGCTATGTTGCCACGGCCGTCGATGGCTGCGGTTCCGACCGGGTGAACTTTGTCACCCATTCGATGGGTGGCATTCTGGTGCGGGGCTGGCTTGCGAAGAACCGGCCGGAAAATCTGGGCCGCGTGGTCATGCTGGCGCCGCCGAACCAGGGATCAGAGATCGTCGATGTGTTCGGCGACATCGGGCTTTACGAAAAGATCACCGGCCCCGCCGGGTTGGAACTTGGCACCGGCAGCCGCGGCATCATGAGCCAGTTTGGCCCGGTCGACTTTGATCTGGGGGTGATCGCCGGAAACGTGTCGCTGAACCCGCTGTTTTCAAGCCTGATCGACGGGCCTGACGATGGGAAGGTCTCGGTCGAAAGCACCCGGGTCGAGGGGATGGCGGATCATATCGTGCTGCCGGTGACCCATACGTTCCTGATGAACAACCCTCTGGTCATGGCGCAGATCCTGGCGTTTCTGGACAGCGGGGGCTTCGATCACGAGCTGAGCTACCGCGAGCTTGCGCGACGTGTGATCGGGCGCTGAGCAAACATGCGACAGCAAAATCTTGGCAACGGACCACTCATCAAGCCCTTGCTGGCTTTCATCGTTGCAGGCAGGGAATTGATGGCCGGACGGAGGAAACTGCCCGCGGATCCGCTTGGGACTTGACGGGCGATGCGGCTTCGCCTTGGCTTCAGTCTGGATGGCCCGCGACGCAGGGGGCACGCGCCTGAGCGTCGAGCGGCAGAAAATGGAGACCTTTCCCGTGTCGAGTTGGATCAAGATCATTCGGATGGACGCAAGATGACCGCAGCTCGGGATGGGTCACGACAAGGGGGCTTGTGGGTCTGGCAGGCACTTCCGACCGCAAGCCTTGCGGCGATGGTGGTCGCGACGCTGTTCTTCGCGGCCTCGCTTGCGCCCAGTCTGGTGCCGCGCGATACGCCTATTCAAGGCGTGTTAAGCGGGATCAGCGTCGCGGCCGGGTATGGAATCGGACTGGCGCTGTCGTCGGGCTGGCGGTTCTTCCAGTTTCCACGGCCGGAATTCCGCTATCTTCCGCTGGGTGCCGGGGCAGCCTGTGCGGCCGTCGTGGCGCTGACCCTGTCACAGGCTACCGGTTGGCAGAACGGCCTTCGGGCGCTGATGGCGATGCCGCCGCTGGAAGGGTCGCGCCCGATTTCGGTGCTGGCCCTGACGGCAGTGGTGTTTCTGATCATTCTCTGGCTGTCGCGGGGCGTCCGGCTGGTTTCAAGATCACTGGTCCGCCGGCTTGGCCGCTGGCTGCCCGGCCCGCAGGCCGCCGCGATCGGGTTTGCCCTGACCGTGCTTCTGGTCTGGAATGCCGCCAATGGAGTGATCGTCCGGGGGGTGATGACGGTGCTGGATTCAAGCTACTCCCGGCTTGATGCGGCGTTCGAGGAAGCCAGTCCGCAGCCGACCGACCCCTTGAAGACCGGGGCGCCCGGATCGCTTCTGACCTGGGAGGGGCTTGGGCGCGCTGGCCGCGAGATGATCGCCGCCGGCCCGGACCGCGCCGCGATCGCGGCCGCAGGCGGCGCGCCGGCGCTGGAGCCGCTGCGGGTCTATGCCGGGCTGAACTCGGCGCCCGATCCCGAGGCGCGGGCGGCCCTTGTGCTGGCCGAACTGCAACGGATCGGCGCGTTCGATCGGGGAAATCTGGTGATCGCGACCCCGACCGGAACCGGGTGGATCGACCCGGAAAGCCAGTCAGCGCTGGAATATGTGCTGCGCGGGGATGTGGCGACGGTTTCGGTGCAGTATTCCTACCTTGCAAGCTGGATCGCCCTTCTGGCGGATCCGGACTATGGGGTTGAAACCGCGCGGGCGGTGTTTTCGGCAGTCTACGGTCATTGGCGCAGCCTGCCGAAAGACAGCCGGCCCCGGCTTTACCTGCACGGGCTTAGCCTTGGGTCGCTGAACTCGGATCTCAGCCATGATCTGTTTCAGGTCATCGCCGACCCCTTTGACGGAGCGTTCTGGGTTGGCCCGCCTTTTGCCAGCCGCACCTGGAATCAGGTCAGCCGCAGCCGGAACCAGGGCTCGCCGGTCTGGCTGCCGCAGTACCGCGACGGAAGTGCCATCCGGTTCACCAGCCAGACCAACACTCTGGACAAGGCGACGGCGCCCTGGGGCAGCTTCCGGATCATCTATCTGCAATATGCCAGCGATGCGGTGGTGTTCTTCGACCCCAATGCGCTTTGGCGTCGGCCGGAATGGCTGACCGGCCCGCGCGGGCCGGACGTGTCGCCGGATTTTGCCTGGTTGCCGGTCGTGACCTTCCTGCAACTGACCGTCGACATCATGACAGCCGTCTTTCCGCCGATCGGCTATGGTCACACCTACCGGTTCGACCACTACGTCGATGGCTGGGTGGCCCTGACCGATCCGCCGGGATGGACGCCCGAGGGGATCGCGCGGCTGAAGCAGCTGGGAACCGCCGGAAACTAGGCCGGCGTCCCGCCTCTGGCGGCGATGTGGGCGGCAAGACGCTCGGCGTCGCGCCAGGCGCCCCAGATGAAGGCCGAGCCCCGGCAGGACAGCCAGGGCAGCCCGATGAAGCAAAGTCCGGGCAGCGTGGTGATCCCGTCGATGTGGCGGGGGCGGCCATCCGGCTGGAAGATGTCGATGTCGATCCAGCCGAAATCCGGCTTGAAGCCGGTGGCCCAGACAATGCTGGTGATGCCTTCGGCCCGAAGGTCCAGCCGCAGGACCGGATCGGTGACGCTGGCGGGCAGGGGCAGAAAATCGCGCGCGGCGGGCTCTTTTGGCAGATCGAGGCCATGCGCCGCCGCATAGGCGTCGGCCTCGTCCAGCACGGAGAGATAGTTTCTGTCCCCGTCGGCGATGTTGCGGGCCAGATCGGGGGCCAAGTCCAGCACGCCCTTGCGGCAGGCACCAGCCCGGCCAAGAAGTATCACTCCAAGGCCGGCAAGGCGCCGGAAGTCCATGGTATGGCCGCCGTAAGCCCCAGAGACCGAGATGGTTACATGCTCGGTGCCGGGGGTGGGGGCCTTCATGTCCCATTTGCCCAGACGGCCAAGCCACCAGACGAAGTCCTGCCCCCGGTAGCGGCGGGGCGGGCGGTCGTGGGGGCCGATCGACAGAAACACACGGCGCCCGGCGCGGGCCAGTTCCTCGGCGATCTGCGCCCCGGACGAGCCCGCGCCGACGACGAGAACCGCACCCTTGGGCAAAACGTCAGGGTTGCGGTAGGCGCTGGAGTGCAGCTGAGTGATGGCGGGATCCTCCACGAGAGTCGGGATCAGCGGGCGCTGGAAGGGGCCGGTGGCGACGACGACAGTCTGCGCCGCGACCTCGCCCTCGGAGGTCGAGGCACGAAAGCCGTCCGCGACGCGCCAGAGGCGGGTCACGGTCACGCCGGTCCGCACCGGCAGGGCGCGGGTTTCGGCAAAGGCCTGGAAATAGGCCGCGACGCGATCCTTGGTCGGGAAGGCGTCGGGGGCAACATCGTCGAAGTCGGCCTCCGGGAACCGGTCGTGCCAGGCCGGGCCGTTGGCAACCAGGCTGTCCCAGCGTTCGGTCCGCCAGCGTTCGGCGATCCGGGCGCGTTCAAGAACGACATGGGCCATCCCGTGCTTTTGCAGATGAGCGGACATCGCGATGCCGGCCTGTCCGCCGCCAATGACAAGGGTGTGGACGTGTTCCATCCTGCTGCCGCCTTTCGCGTCATTCATTGCCGGGCACCCCGTAGGTCGGGGCGCCGGTCGGGTTTTCGGCGCGCTGGACATAGGCGTCGATCTGCGGGGCGTAAACCTCCCAGGCCTGGGCGAGCATGCCAACGGGATCGTCGGCCCAGTCGATCCTGAGATCGACCAGCGGCCAGGACAGCCGGTCCGCGACCTTCAGGCCGGCTGAATGCACCGGACCTGCCTCGCCCCCGGCGGCAAGCCCGGCCTTGAGTGCCAGCATCAGCCGCGCTCCCAGGGGTCCGTCTGCGGCCTCGAAAGCCGAGATCATCGCCGTTGGAACCCGGGACGTGCCAAGAAGATTGCCGCCGGACGCGCAGTCCTTGCCTTGCGCTTGGCCCCAAAGGCCAAGCACCTGCGCGCCGGAATGGATCGCAGTGGCGCCAGTCGCGTCGATGACCAGAAGCTGCCGGTAGTCTATGTGCGGGCGCTTCAAGGCAACTGAGGCAAGCGCCGCCGGGGCCGAAAGCCCGGTCGCAAGTTGGTCAAGGACCAAGGGGCCGAGGGCGGGGTCGGTGATGTTCTGGCTGGCCACCGCCCCGACGCCTGCCCGCACATGCGCGCAGCGCGCGGCAACGGCCGGCGATGACGAGGCGATCACCATGCCGAACTGGCCGGTCGACGCGCAGCGGGCGACAAGCGAGAAGGTCATCGCGTCAGTCCGGAATGACGGCGGTGCCGTCAATCTCGACCAGCCAGGACGGCCGGGCGAGAGCGGTGACCACAACCCCGGTCGAGACCGGATGCACGCCCCTGATGTAGTCGCCCATGGTCCGGTAGACCGCCTCGCGGTGGCGCACGTCGGTCAGATAGACCACGACCTTGCACAGATGTTCCATCTTGCCGCCGACTTCCTCCAGAAGTTGCTGGATGTTCTGCATGACCTTGTGGGTCTGTTCCACCGGGTCGTGGCTGCCGATGTCCTGTGCGGTGTCCAGATCCTGCGGACACTGGCCGCGCAGGAACACGATCCGGCCCCGCGCGACGACGGCCTGGGCAAGATCATTGTCCAGCTTCTGTTCAGGGTAGGTGTCGCGGGTGTTGAACTTGCGGTGGCGGAAATGGGTCATGTCACATCCTTTTGGGTGCGGTGGTCAGCAAATTGAGCGCGTGCCGCGCAAGCCATTCTGCATGCGCCTGCGCGCGAAGGGCGCGCAAGCGCATGCAGAGCCTCCGGCGGGGATACTTGGGCAAAAGTGAATGCGCATCCGTGCATCATGGCAAGAGCGAAGGGTCAGAGGACAGGGTGGCGATCTCGCGCCGGAAGGCAAGGGAATCGCCTGGGTCCGGCTGGTCCAGACCCTCGGCCCAGGCGCGTCCGGCGTAGGTAGCCCAGGCGATCGGGCCAGGGGCGGCGGCATCGCCGATGACGGTAAGGGTCCTGGTGCCGCCGGACCGCCAGTCCAAGGCGCGCGTGGTATGGAAAAGCGCATCGTTCGGGGTGCGGGAGGTGGCAAAGACAACCGCATCGGTCGGCAGGGAGGACTGATTTCCAGACCAGGTGCAGCCGAGGATTACCTCATTCCTGCCAATGGCTTCCGGTGCCTTGCTAAGGTGAATCTTGATGCCAAGCTGAAGCAGGCGGCGCATGATCGTGCCTTGTTCCAGCGTGTTGTCCGTCCACTCGGCGACCTTTACGGCGGGGGTGACGAAATGCACCCGGTTGCCCTTTGCCACCAGAAGCTCGGCCAGGACCGAGCCGATGTAGAAATGGTCGTCGTCGTAAAGGGTTACGGTCTGTCCTTCAGGTATCAGGCCTTCCATCAGGTCATCCGGGCTGTAGACCGGCATCGCCGGGTCGGTCGGGATCGGGTGAAGGTGCAACCGTGCGACCGCATCGCGCCGCCAGCGGGCCCCGGTGGCAATGGCGACATGGTCTGCACCGAACGCAAGGATGTCGTCGGGGGTCAGGCGGCTGTCGCGATAGATCTCGACGTTGGCCAGAGGGGCGAGCTGCCCCGTCCGGTAATCCGCCACGCGACCCCAGGCCGAAAGCCCGGGCAGAAGGCGTTCCCGCGCGACGCGGCCGCCAAGGGTAGTCGTCGCCTCGGCCAGAGTGACCTTGTAGCCGCGTCTGGCGGCCTGAAGGGCTGCCTCAAGACCGGTTGGCCCCGCGCCGACGACGAGGACGGTTTCGGATCCTCCCTTCGGGCGGGCGCGTTCGGGATGCCAGCCCTTGCGCCATTCTTCCATGAAGGCGGTATTCTGGGTGCAGCGCGAGATGCTGCCGGTCATGTCGCCCGAAACGCAGATGTTGCAGCCGATGCATTCGCGGATGTCCTCGCTGCGGCCTTCCTGCACTTTCAGCGGCAGGAACGGATCGGCGATCGACGGGCGCGCAGCCCCGATGAAATCAAGGATGCCAGCAGTGATCTGGCGCACCATCGCATCGGGAGACGTGAAGCGGCCGACACCGACAACGGGTTTCGAGGTCAGCGCCTTGATGCCCTTGACGAGATCCTCTTGCGCGCCTTCGGGCTTGAAGCGCGAGGTGCCGGAACAGGCCTCCCAGGTGCCATGGGCAAGGTCCCAGAGGTCGGGAAGGTCGGCGTGCATCGCGATGAAATCGCGCAGTTCTGCGTTGGAAAAGCCGAAGGTTCCCGCCTCGTGCAGCGACATGCGAAGCGTGACCGCAAGTTCGCCCTTCGTGGTTTCCCGCATGTCTTCAACGACTTCGCGCAGAAACCTTGAGCGGTTCTCAAGGCTGCCGCCGTAGTCGTCGGTGCGGTGGTTGGTGGCACGCGAGAGGAAGTGCTGCAGGATGCCGAAGCCGTGCGCGCCGTAAAGGCAGATCAGATCAAACCCCGCCTGCTGGCTGCGGCGGAAGGCATTGCGGAACCAGCGGCGCAGGTTGCGGATATCCTGCAGGTCCATGGTGCGGGCCTGGACGGGATCGGAGGTGAAGGTCAGGATCGGGCCGCCGGTCACTGCCAGCGGCACTTCGCGACTGTAAAGGTTCGGGCCGTTGATGCCGGAATAAGCCAGCTGGATGCCGGCGAGGGCGCCGTGGGATTTCATCGCGTCCGCCATGCGGGCAAGGGCGGGCAGGTCCCGGTCGTCCCAGAGGCGCTGTTCGATGAAGGGGGTGATTTCCGAGGTCGGATGAATCTCGGTCTGTTCGGTGAAAATCACGCCCCAGCCGCCCTCGGCCTTGGTGCGGCGCATCTCGACCACGGCGGAGGGGTCGCGGTAGCCGCCGCCGTTGCAGTGCGGGACCTGGTAGAACCGGTTCTTCGCGGTCTTGGGACCGATCCGAAGCGGGGTGAACAGGATGTCGTGGCGGGGATCGCGGGTCATGGCATCCGGCGCAAGTCAGCGGACTGGGTCGACAGGCGCGCTGGATCGCGACCGGGGACGTCGGCGAGGAGAAAGCTTGCCGTCTCTCCGGCTTGAGCAAGAATTTCGCCATGCGGGCCGGCGATGAGCGAGCCACCGACGTAGGCAAGGTCACCCTCCTGCCCGCAGTAGTTGGCGTAGACGATGGTCACGCCGTGATTGGCGGACATGGCGGGGACGGTATGGCGTGCGACATGGCTGAAAGGGTGCATGTTGGCGGTGGGGACAAGGATCAGCGTCACCCCCCGGTCGGCGAGGGTCTTCACGTGGGGTGCGAATTCCAGGTCGTAACATATCAGAAGTGCTGCAGTTTCTGAACCAAGCAGGAACGTCGCGAACGCGCTTCCCGGGGTGTAGAGGGCGCGCTCGCGCGGGCCGTAAAGTTGGACCTTTCGGTAGTTGGCAAGCAGCGCGCCATCGGCTCCGAAGCAGGCGGCAGAGTTGAAAATGCGATCGCCGTCGCGCTCGGCGTAACCGACGACAAGGTGCGTGCGGCTGGCTTTTGCGGCGGCGGACAGGCGCTGCATCGGCAGGCTGTCACGCGCGATGGCATGGCGCGGGATGTCTGGCTGGTTGTAGCCCTGCAGCCAGACCTCGGGCAGGACAAGGGCAGCGGCCCCCAGCGTCGCGGCGGCGTTCAGCGCCACTTCGGCCTGAGCGCAGGCAAGGTCGATGTCGCCCGAAAGCGAAGGGGCCTGCATAAGGGCCAGGCGCATGGGCGGTTCCTCTTCGGGTGCCGCCTATCGGTCCTGACGGACCTCTGCGCTGGGGCAGCAGCGAAGAGCACCTGCAAGGGAGCGATGAGCGGCGGTTGCGGTCATGTCCCTGGCCCGGATCCGATCGGGTATGTGACATTCGGGTTTGCTTGGGTCAAAGGGCAATGATACCCCCGGATTGTGCGACCCAAGCCTATTTAGAAGCCGTTCGGGGGTATATACCCCCAATGAGGTATCAACGTCCCATGTTTCCCCTGCCCAAGGATGCCGAAACTTGCCTTGCCGATGCCATAGGCCTGATCGGTGCCGAAGGGTTCGATGCGGCGCTTTGGGAGATGTTCCAGTCCATCGCAAGGCCGGACAATCTTTTGATCCTCGCCTATCGCGACGCCGGTGCGCCGCTGCCGATTTACCGCCGGTCCCTGCATCCGGCGGTCTTTGGGGAACTGGAGCGGACATATCTGGCCGGGGCTTACCGGCTTGACCCTTACTTCGGCATGCATCTCAACCGGGTGCCGGAAGGGGCATACCGGCTGCGGGACAGTGCGCCGGATGCCTTTCACCGCAGCCGCTACAGCATCGAATATTATGCCCAGACCACGCTGATCGACGAGATCGCCTTTCTTGCATGGCCGGTGGACGGGGTTTCGGTGAACCTGTCGCTTGGCCGCGACGCAGCGTCGAGGCGGGAGTTCAGCCCGTCCGAAGTTGCCTTGTGTCAGCGCCTTTCGCCGATCGTGGCGGCCCTTGCGCGCGGGCACTGGCGCGGCATCAGCGGGGGCGAGGGGCCGGCCGAGGATACCTCGGCCATGTTGGCGGCGGCGGCGCGGCGCAGGCATGGGATCGCGCTGTCGGGCCGACAGGCCGAGGTTGCGCTTTTGATCCTGCGCGGGCATTCCACGGTGTCGATCGGGCTGAAGCTTGGCCTCTCGCCGCAGACGGTCAAGGTCTTTCGCAAGCAGCTTTACCGGCGCTGCGCGATCTCGTCCCAGGCGGAATTGTTCGCGCTGATGCTGCCGCTGTTGCAGGACGGGGTCTAGAAACCCGGAGCCTCGCCCTTCGGACGCGGATCGGTCGGCAAAGACCCGGTGGCAAGGTAAAGCGCCTGTTCGGCGATGGCGGTGGCGTGGTCCCCGGCCCGTTCGATGTTCTTGGCGATGAAATGCAGGTGCATCGAGGGGCTGATGTTGGCCGGGTTTTCCATCATGTAGGTGAAAAGCGACCGGAAAAGCGTGTTGTAGATCTGGTCGATCTCCAGGTCGCGCTTGCGCACGGCCTCGGCCAGCGTGGCATCACGGCGAACCAGCGCCCGCAGCGCCTCGTCCAGCATCTTGGCCACCAGGAGCGTCATCCGCCGGATGGTTCCGGCATGGCCCTCGACCGGGGCGCTTGGACCCAGGACGCGGGTTCGCTTGGCCACGTTCTTGGCGTAGTCACCGACCCGTTCAAGACTGTGCGCCACGCGCATGACGGCCAGGACCAGACGCAGGTCGACTGCCGTTGGGGCACGGCGGGCGATCAGCGTGGCGGCTTCGGTCTGGATGAACTCTTCCAGCGCGTCGATGGCCGGGTCGCCGGCGATCACCTTTTCCGCCGCCGGAATGTCCTGCGCCTCAAGTGCCGCGGCGGCATCGACCAGGGCGGCCTCGACAAGGCCGGAAAGCCGGACAAGATGCGCCTGCAGGGCTTCAAGATCGCGATCGAAGGCCGAAGCGATGTGCTGGTCGGAACTCGGCATGAGAGGGTCTCCTTAGCCGATGCGGCCGGTGATGTAGGCTTCGGTGCGCGGGTCTTTCGGGGTGGTGAAGATCTGCGAGGTTTCGCCGTATTCGGCAAGGCTTCCCAGGTGGAAGAAGGCGGTTTTCTGGCTGACGCGCGCGGCCTGC